>CALBEF010000013.1 GCA_937927775.1 uncultured Anaerolineae bacterium
TCTTCCGGGCCGGTGTCTGCGGCTGCGCCGGTGAGTGAAGGCGAGCGCATCCAGGTGATCGACGCGCTGCGCGGCTTTGCGCTGTTGGGCATTCTGCTGGTCAACATGGGCATCTTCAGCGCGCCGTTCATCGGCTCGGTCATCGGCATCCCGCGCGGCGAGACGCCCCTTGACCATGCCGCCGAGTTTGGCGTGTGGTGGCTGGCAACCGGCAAGTTCTATCCCTTGTTCTCGTTTTTGTTTGGCATGGGTATGAGCATTCAACTTGCCCGCGCCACCGAACGCGGGGCGAATTTCACGCGCCGCTATGCGCGCCGTCTGCTGGCGCTGCTGGCGTTCGGGCTGGCGCATGCCCTGCTGTTGTGGAACGGAGACATCCTGTTCATCTACGCGCTGATGGGCTTTGTGCTGATGCTGTTCCGCAACGCGCGCCCCAGAACATTGTTGATCTGGGCCATCGTCCTGCTGGCCTTGCCGTTTGCGCTGGCGTTGCTGAGCGCGCTTGCCAGCAGCGCTTTCCTGTCAGCCATGCCGGCGGACATGACGGCGATGGGCGGGTTCGATCTGAATCGCATGTTCGCCGATCTGTACGCGCAGACGGTGGAGGTGTACAGCCGGGGAACATGGGGCCAGATCTTTGTCTGGCGGGCGATTGAGTGGATCATCGCGCTGATCGCATTCGCCTTCAACAGCGCGCCGCAGATTCTCGGTCTGTTTGTGCTGGGGCTGTGCGCCGGCAAAGCGGGCGTCTTTCAGAATATCGACGCGCATCGCCGGCTGTTCACGCTGGGCGCGCGTGTGGCGCTGCCGGCCGGGTTGCTGATCAACGCGCTGATCGCCTGGCTCGCCGTCACCGCAGGCAGCGCCTTCACGTCGGGGGCGCTGGCGTTCGCCCAGGCTTTTCTGCTGCTGTGCGGGCCGCTGCTGACGTTTGGGTATCTCTCCGCGATCGTGCTGGTTTCGCAGCGCGCAGAAGCGCGCCGGCTGCTGGCCCCCTTGAGCGCAGCCGGCCGCATGGCGCTCAGCAACTATCTGATGCAGTCGGTTATCTGCACCACGATTTTCTACAGCTATGGGCTGGGGCTGTATGGCCAGATGGGCGCGGCGGTTGGCATCCTCCTGAGCCTCGTCATCTGGGCAATTCAATTGCCCGTCAGCATGATCTGGCTGCGCTTCTTCCAGTTCGGGCCGATGGAGTGGGTGTGGCGCGCGCTGACCTATGGCAAGGCGCCAGCCATGCGCCGGCAAAATGTTGCCGCGCCATAGCCGCAGGGGTGCGACCCCCGGCATGTGCTTGCACACCTCGATCAGCGCGTCGGCATACTGGCCATAGACCATGCCGGTGTGGTGGATGAACGGCCCCTGCATGAGCGTGCGCTCTCAGCCCGGAAGCCCTGTTTCACGGAGGGATTGGTCATACGTGCGCCTCGACGCTATGGTAACATGCCGGCGGAGTTTGCCAATGCCCTCGCCTTTTCCCGGCATGGATCCCTGGCTCGAAGGCTCGGAATGGGTCAGCGTGCACACGGCGCTGAGCGCAGAGATCGCGCGCCAACTGGCGCCTTTGCTTCGCCCCAGATACGTGGCGCGACCGATGCGTCGCTTTAGCGTGAATGACCCCGCCAACATTGCCGTTGACGCCGCCGACGCCTATCCCGATGTCAGCGTGCATCGCTCAGAGCATCGCGTCGGAGAGGCGCTGGCAACGACAGACACCGCCACCCGCGACAGAATGCCCAACCTGCCCCTGCGTCTGCAAACCGCGCTCGTTTCTGATGAACCTCAGTACACCGTCGAGATCCGCGATGTGGCGAATCGCTCGCTGGTGACCGCCATCGAAGTGCTCTCTCCGAGCAACAAAGGAGGGCAAGGCTACGCTGACTATGTGGACAAACGGCAACGCATTTTGCGCAGCCGGGCGCATCTGATGGAGATCGATCTGTTGCGGCAGGGCCGGCGTGTGCCCATGCGAGACCCGTTGCCTGGCGCGCCTTACTTTGTGTTTCTCAGCCGGGCCGAGGATCGACCTGTGCTGGAGGTGTGGCCGATCCAGTTGAAAGACCAGTTGCCGGTTGTGCCTGTGCCGCTGCTGCCCGGCGACAGCGACGCGCCGCTGGATTTGCAGGCGGCCTTCACTGCCGTCTATGACGCCTACAACTACGACCTCAGCATCGACTACACCCGCCCGCCGGAGATCCCACTTGCCGGCGAAGACGCCGCCTGGGCAGCCCGGCTGTTGGAGGGCGTCGTCTCAAAGCGGCCTGCTTAGCCGAACCCAAACTCCGCGCACACCTCGCGGGCGATGTCGCACCAGCGGCCCAGGCGCCACGGCTGATCGCGCAGGGTGCGCGCGTCTTTCATCACCAGTTCCACCGCGCAGCCCTGCGTCATGCGCAGCGTGGCGCGCAAATCCTCGCGGATGGCGTCTTCGTCCCAGCGGTCGGCGCTGATGAGGGCCGGGTTGGGCTTGCGGCAAAACACATACTTGCCCCGGTATTCTTCCGCCGTGATCTCCTGATCGCACCACGGCGAGACCGACGTTTGCCTCTCTATCCATCCACCTCCACGATTGTCCCGCTGATGAGCGAGTCGATGCCGGCCTGGATCACCTTTTGCGCTTTCAGGCCGTCCTCGCCAGAGCCGTCGATTTCTTCCGGTGTTGCGCCCTGGGACACCTGCTTGAGGAAAGCGTGGATGCGCGCGCGGAAGGTGTCGTCGAAGTCGCGGTAACGCTCGCCGCCGAACACCGGGTTGCTGTATTGCAATTTGACCAGGTCTCTGGCCGGGTAGAGGGTGGCGCGTTCCCACATGTCTTCGACGACAATGCGCCCCTCGACGCCGGCGATCTCGCAACGCTCCATCGGGTGGCCGCGCCCGATATCGTAGCTGCTGGTGAGATGGCCGACCGCGCCGCTCTTGAACTGCATGTTCCACGACGCGGTGGACCACATCTGGCGGCCCGGCGCTTTCATGGCGAAGCACTGCACTCTGGCAATGTCGCCGCCGTAGTGGCGCATCATGTCCACGGAGTGCGGATTGAGCGCCTTCATGTGGTAGTAGATCGAGCTTTCGTCTCTGGGCCGGCCAATCCACAGCGCCATGTTGACGAACAGCAGGCTGCCGACGCGCCCCTCGTTCTGCCATTGTTTGGCGTAGTAAGCGGCCGGCGTGAAGCGATGGTTGAAGTTGATCCCAAAACAGCGCCGGCGCTCCTTTGCCACGCGCACCATTTCTTCGGCTTTGGCAATCTCGTTGCAAATAGGCTTTTCGCACAACACATGTGCGCCGGCTTCCAGCGCCTGAAGCGTCGGCTCGTAGTGGTCGCTGCTGTATTCGTAGCCGCCGGTGCAGACGCTGACCACGTCCGGCTTGAGGGCAGCCAGCATGTCCGACGCGCGGGTGAAAGCCGGCGCGCCGTGGCGTTCGCCGCCGGCCTGCGCGCGCTCCGGGACGATGTCGCATACGCCGACCAGCTCGGCCAGATCGTCGGCTTTGTAGATGCGGGCATGCAGGTTGCCGATCGGCCCCATGCCAATCACGCACACGCGCAACATGGTTTGCTCCTGCGGCAGAAGTCAGAGTGCAGATAACAGACGACAGACGACAGATCGGAGCGCGCCCACAGTCCTGGCTTTCTGTCCTCTGACGACTGGCTACTGGCTACTGACGACTGACGACTCATACCCCAACTCGACGATGTCCTCGGTGAAGAAGTCGAAATCGTGTTGCTGCCTGTCCGTTTTCCAGCGCCCCACCGAGTCGGGCCGGACGGGAATCTTGACCAGCTCAAAGCCCAGGAACGCTTTCAGCTTTGCCAGCGTTTCTTCCTGCTTGAGCACAAAATCCTCGAAGCGCGCCAGGATGGCATGTCGGGGAGGCGGCGTCGCTTTGACGATCTCGCGCTGATACTTCCAGCTAATGGCTCGGCGCAGGCGGACGTTGTCAGTGTGTTCATACGGCACGCCCCATCTGGCCAAATCGTCTGTCACATGCTCCCCGATAATCGAGTCGCGCGGGTCGCGCACCCAGTGGATGTAGTAAGCGTCGGGGAACAGGCGCACGATCCAGGGATAAATCAGGGTCGTTTCCGGCAGCTTCCACCCCTTGCGCTCGAAGCGAGTGTTGCTCAGCACCGATGACAGGTACGACTCGACCAGCCGCGTGAAGGCCGGGTCGATGGGCATCGTGTGAAGCCGGGAAAAGTCCCACGCCAGGCCGCCCTTGTGCGTGACATGGCGCGCCATGACCCGGCACGCTTCGTACAAATCTTCAGGTGGCAGCAGGTCGCCGGACACGTTTTGAACGGCGCCCATGTAAACTCCGCTGCGGGCCAGGGTGTGAGAGATGGCGCGCGTGCCGGAATGCCCCCGGCCAATGATGGTGATCAGCATTGAGTGATTGAGTGATTGAGTGATTGAGCGATTGAGCGATTGAGCGATTGAGCGATTGAGCGATTGAGTGATTGCCGCAATCACCCAATCACCCGATGACTCAATTCCTACAGTTTCTTCTGCCCGCGCTGGCGCCGCAACTCTTTGGCTTGCAGTTGCTGGGCCTGCTTGGGCGAGCCGATGTAGAGCGTGTCGTAGGCCTGTTGCGAGGTCTTGAACGGGCCGCCGCCATGGCCATGCCAGTCGAGATTGGTGTACATGGGGTTCTCGCGGCCGGTCTGTTTGGTGCGCCGGGCGATGTGCGCCTGCATGCGCTCCTCGAGCATCTTCACCACTTCCGGCTCTTCTTCGGCCAGGTTGCGGTTTTCCTCCGGGTCGCGGATCAGGTTGTACAGCTCGACCTCCGGCTTGAAGTGAAAGTCCGGCTCCAGCGCGTGGATCAGCTTCCACTCCTGGGTGCGCCAGCCGTGCTTGCGCATCCAGGTCGCCTCGGTGATGTAGGTTTCCGGCTCGGCTTCGCGCTCCAGGCCGAACATCCAGGGAACCAGGCTGCGCCCGTCGAACCTGATGCGCGGCTTCGGGTTGATGCCCATCAGGTCCAGAATGGTTGGCGTGACATCCTTCATGTAGCAGGGCGCGCCGATCGTCACGTCGGACGGCACCTTGCCCGGCCACACAAACATCAGTGGAATGGTCAGGGTCGGTTCGTACAGGCCGTGGTGATCGAAGTGGCAATCATGGTCGTACAGTGTTTCCCCGTGATCGGAGTCGATCACGATCAGGGTGTTCTCCTCCAGGCCGAGCGATTCAATCGTGGCGAACAGGTTGGCGATGCAGGCATCCATGTAGGCGATCGCGCCGTCGTACTGGGCGATGATGTAATCCTTGTCGGTGCAGCCGGGCGGGAACCAGCTCGCAAGGAAATCGCGGAACGGCTTGAAGGCGTAGACCGGGTCGAGCGAATGGTTGTTCTTGTCGAACTCATCCCCGTCGTAGAATATTCGCTCGAACGGGGCGGGCGGCAAATAGGGGGCGTGCGGGTCCATGTGCCGCAGGAAAAGGAAGAACGGCTCGTCCTCGCCGGCCAGCCGCTTCAACTCCGGGATTGCCACCTTGTTCAGATTTTCGGCTTTGGGGCTGCGGCCCTGTTCCCACGACCCCCAGCCCTCGAAGTCCAGGTACTTCTGAAACCCGCGCGAGGCCGGGTTGCCGCTGAAGCCGACGCAGGTGGTGTTGTAGCCCTGCTCGCCCAGGATTTCGGCCAGCGTCTTCAAGTGCCCACCCAGGCCGCCTTTGTGCCGCAGCGCGACCACGTCTGTGCTGAAGCAGTCCATGCCGGTGAACATGGAGGTATAGGCCGGCGTGGTCGGGATGGATGGGCTGATGACATTGCTGAACGACGCGCCCCGCGCCGCGTACTCATCCATGTGCGGCGTGGTGAGCCGGGGGTAGCCGTACAGGCTCATGTGGTCCGCGCGCAAACTGTCGATGCCGAACAAAATCAGATTGGGTTTCTTCTTCATCTTCCTTCTTCCTTGTTCCTTGTCCTATCGCGCTCCGAGCTGTTTCAGAATCGCGTTCAGGTAACCATAGCTTTCGGCGGCGATCACCGCGCACTGGGTCAGCGGCAACTGATTCGCGCCGATCACTTCCAGGCACACCGGCCCGTTGTAGCCGCCCTCGACCATCACCTTGCAATAGCCATACAGGTTGATGTCGCCTCGTCCGCAGGCCTGCATCGGCGGGGCGCCGGGTGTCGGACCGCGACCCTTGCAGTCGCGGATATGAATGTGGCGTGTGCGGCTGAGCACCTGCGCCAGCGCCTCTTCAGGGTTCTCGTTGGCGCGATAGATATGGCTGGGGTCCATGTCCACGCCAAAGCCGGGCGAGGTGATCTTTTCCATCGCGCGCAGCGTGGTTGGCGTGTTGTAGATCGCCCCGCCGACGTGCGCCTTGCAGCACAGCGTCACGCCATAGCTGTGCGCCTTGTCGGCCAGCCTGGCCAGCAGATCGGTCTGCCGGACGAAGTCCTCCTCGACATCCGATTTGCCGCCCGGCCCCACATTGATGATCGGGATGCCGATCTCGGCGCCGGCCTCGAATGCTTTGGTCAGCCGGTCCTCGTCGAGCGAAGCCACTTCGGCTGACAGAATCTCCAGGCCGTTGTCGGCCGCGATCTGCCTGATCTCAGCCGCCTGCGCGCGCCAGGTGTCGAGCGCAAGGTGCTCGCACATGCCCCTGATGGCCGAGATCTCGACGCCGTCGTAGCCGGCCATCCTGATACAGCGGGCGGCGGTGGCGAAATCGAAGCCGCCAAAAAGAACTGAGTTGACGCCTAGCTTAATCATGCTTTTCTCCTGTCACGAGTTCGATTGCTTTAGCATCCAGGCGCGCGCCTGAATGGCAAACTGTTTCAAGTCGTCCAGACGTTGCAGGTTGGCATACACCTTGTCCCAGTCCACAACCAGATATTCGTGGACGAGAATGTTTCTGAATCCTGCTATCGGCGCAAGCTGCCGGGCAAAGTCCATGCTCAGGATGCTCAATTCTCCCAGCCGCAGGATAGCCTCCTGATAGTCAGCCGGCTTCTGCCCGCCCTCCAGCGCAATCAGCCGGCTGGCGATGTCGATGCAGCACTGCGCCGCCACCTCCAGATTGCGCTCGACAATGTCGCGCAGATAGGCATCCTGCGCGAAATCATTCCTTGGCCTGTTTCTGAGCGGCTCTAATCTGCTCAAGCGTTCGCTCAGTTCGTCCAAGCGCCGCTCGATACCGCTGAACTCGCCTGTCATAGTCGTCTCCACGCAGAATGTCCTGCCGCTGGGCGCGCAGCATCGGCAACAAGTCGTAATACCGGCTCATCACCGTCGCTTCGTATTCCACGCGCGTCGCCAGATCGCGCTGATGGATCAGCTTGCCGTTCGCAATCACGTTAAACGCCAGCTCGACCGGCGCCTCGTTCAACAACACCAGGTCGATCGCTTCGCCCTGCAGCGCGCGCCGGATTTGACGCATCAAATGTAATCGGGCGGCCTCATAGTCTGTGTCTCTGTCCAGCAACACAGCAATGTCATAGTCGCTCAGCGGGCCGATGTTGCCCTGCGCGCGCGAGCCGAACAGATAGGCAAGGGCAACCGCCGGCGCGTCGGCGATAACGGGTCGAAGCTGCTCCACAAGCGCGCAGGTATCCATTGAGCCGGATTGTAGTTGATGCCCATCGCGGCGCGACAGGACTGATTCAGCGCCTCGATGTGTAGCCCCGGCCTGCTGAAAAGTCAAGCTGCGCGGAGCGTCCGTTCACCACGATCATTCCGACTACAATTCCGCTAACTCAGCCCTCGGCATTGCGAGGAGGAATCACATGCCAAAGCAGAAAAAAGCCAAACCCGCAGATCGCCCCATTGTTCACCTCATCTGTCAGGCCCACATCGACCCGGTGTGGATGTGGAACTGGCAGGAGGGCGCGCGCGAAGGCATCTCCACCTTCCACACCGCGGCCAACCTGCTCGAAGAGTTCCCCGGCTTCATCTTCAATCACAACGAGAGTTTGTTGTACGAGTGGATCGAAGAGAATGACCCGGCGCTGTTCGCGCGCATTCGCAGGCTGGTGAAGCAGGGGCGCTGGAACATCGCCGGCGGCTGGTACGTGCAGCCCGACTGCAACATGCCGGCCGGCGAAACGCTGGTGCGCCAGATCATGGAAGGCCGGCGCTACTTCGCCGACAAGTTCGGCGCCTGGCCGACCGTGGCTTACAACTTCGACTCGTTCGGCCATCCAGCCAGTTTTCCGCAGGTGCTTCAACAAGCGGGTTACGGCCTGTACATCCACTGCCGACCTGTGCCGTATCAGCTCGAATTGCCGGCGGCCCTGCGGCGCTGGCAAGGGCACGATGGCACACAAGTTCTGGCGCTGCGCCCCGACACCGGCTGGTACTGCACCGGCCCCGTTGGCGTGCCCGGCATTGCCTCGGCCCGTCAACAGGCCGAGAACGGCATTGCCCAGGCCCGCGAGACCGGGCGCGATGCGCTGGTGCTGTGGGGCCTGGGCGATCACGGCGGCGGCCCGACACGCGCCGACCTGCTCGACCTGCAACAACTGATCGACGAAACAAACGATGTGGAAGTGCGCCACAGCACGCCCGAAGCGTACCTGGAGCGCATCACGAAACAACTCGACCCCGAATCGATCCCGGTGCACGCCGACGAGTTGCAACGCACGTTCGCCGGCTGCTATACCTCTGTGTCCAAAATCAAGCGCGCCATGCGCCGCGCCGAGTCCGCGCTGGCCTCCGCCGAACGCTGGGCAACCATCGCCTGGTGGCGCGCCGGCGTTCCTTACCCCGACCGCAAACTGCGCCGCGCCTGGAAGGCGGTTCTGTTCAACACCTTCCACGACACATTGTGCGGGTCGCTGGCCGAGCTGGCCGAGCAGGGCGTGATGGACTACTTCGGCTATGCCAATCACATCGCCGGCCAGATCATCTTCAAGTCGCAGAACGCGCTGACGCCGGCGACGCCGCCGGAGCCGGGCAGTGTGCCGCTGTTCGTCTTCAATCCGCATCCTTATCCTATTCAAGCGCCGGTCGGCTTGCACTTTGTGATGGACTATCGCCCGGCGCCTGGCTTGCATCCGTTTGATCTGTACGACGACGCCGGCCAACTGCTGCCCAGCCAAACCGGCGGCGGTCAGTTCGAGCAGTCGAGCGGCGGCTTCCAACCGCATATCCAATTCATCGCCGAGGTGCCGCCGCTGACGGCGCGGCGGTACGAAGTGCGCCCGGCGGTCGATCCCCGGCGCGGCATGGACGCGCGCGCCCGATCGCTTCAAGTAAGCCAGACGGCCAAACGCATTGTGGTGGAAAACTGGTGGTGGCGCGCGACCTTCGACAAGGCCGCCGCCGCGCTCGTCTCGCTGGTCGAAGTGGCAAGCGGGCGCGAGTTACTGCGCGGGCCGGTGCGCCTGGTTGCCATGCGCGACACGGGCGACGCCTGGGGCGGCGAGAGCAACGCAGACTTCAACACGCCGGTCGGCGAGTTCACCGCGCTGACGCCGGAACAGGTCGGCGCGCAGTGGGCCGGCGAGGATGGCGCGACCGGCAGCCCGCTGCGCGTTTTGCCAGCCAAAGAAGAACTGCTTATGGGCGGCGGCCGGCCGGTGTCGGTAACTGTTGAAGGACTAACCGGCTGGCGTCACTCCCAGGCGTCGATTCAGATCACGCTGTACGCCGACCTGGCGTGGATCGACGTGAACACACGCCTGCATTTGCAGGAGCGGCGCAAGATGGTCAAGCTCGTGATGCCGTTCAAGCTGACCGACCCCAGCGTGACCTGCGAAGTGCCCTATGGCATTGCCGCGCGCATGGCCGACGGCAGCGAACACGCGCAGAACCGCTGGGTGCGGCTGGATGAAAAGTCCGCTGAGATTGCCGGCAAGGGCAAAGGCAGGAAGAAGCCAGCGCCGAAGCCCGGCGAGTCGCGCTCGGTGGCCGTGGCCAACGATGGCATCTATGGCTTTGCTGCGACTGCGGATGGCACGCTCGGCCTGAGCATCGCCCGCAGCGCGGTGCATACGCGCTGGGGCGATCAGCCGATTGAGCCGGATGAGCACCACACCTTCATCGACCAGGGACAGGTGGACACGCGCTTCCGCATCCTGATCGGCGAGCCGGAGGCGGTGACACAGGGATTGTGGCCGGCGGCGCTGGAGTTAAACCAGCCGCTCGACGCCTTCGCTGTGTTCTATCCGCCCTCGCCGCAGGTGGACCCGGAGCAGGCTGCATTGCCGTTCCTGCGTGTCGAGCCGGCGACGGTGCAGCTCGGCGCGTTGAAGAAAGCCGAGGACGAGGACGCGCTGATCATCCGGCTGGTCGAGTCAGCCGGCAAAGCGACAACGGCCAACCTGACGCTGGAGGGCATGGACGCGCCGCACCCGGTGACGCTGGCGCCCTTTGAGATCGTCACGCTCAAAGTGACGCGCAAGCGCCGGGGTGTAGTCGTCAAATCATGCGGGTTGCTGGAAGCGTGACCTGCGCCCCGAAAAAGGCTTAACTCAATTTTAACTTTACCTTAAAGGGCGGTTAAATGGCTGCCAATACGCTCGACAGGCAGAATCCTTGGAGATGAGTAAATCTATGACAGACACTGTTCCGCCGGCAAATGTCCCGGCGCGTGAGGCTGCCCCTCCCGTCAGCGCCGGCGCGTTGACTGCCAAGATGCACGTGGACAATCTGTCTGTGTTCTATGGCAGCTTTCGCGCGGTTGCCGAAGTCACCCTGCCCATCTATGACCGGCGCATCACAGCCATCATCGGCCCATCCGGCTGCGGCAAGAGCACCCTGCTGCGCTCGCTGAATCGCATGAACGAGCTGGTGCCATCCGCCCGTATCGAGGGTCATATCGCGCTCGACGGCAATGACATCTATGCCCCCGGCGTCGATCCCGTGCTGGTGCGCCGGCGGGTGGGCATGGTCTTCCAGAAGCCAAATCCCTTCCCCAAGAGCATTCACGAAAACATCGCCTACGGCATCAGGCTCTACAACGGGCACATGTCGCGCTCCGAACTGGACGATCGGGTAGTGCACAGTCTGAAGCGCGCTGCGCTCTGGGACGAAGTGAAGGACAAACTGAAGCAGTCGGCCTATGCGCTGTCCGGCGGCCAGCAGCAGCGCCTGTGCATCGCCCGCACCATCGCTGCCGAGCCGGAGGTCGTGCTGATGGACGAGCCTTGCTCGGCCCTGGACCCGGTTGCCACGCTCAAGATCGAAGAGTTGATGCAGGAACTCAAGCAGGACTACACCATTGTCATCGTTACGCACAACATGCAGCAGGCGGCGCGCGTGAGCGACTACACGGTCATGATGATGATGCGGCCCGACCGCGCCGGCGAGATGATCGAATTCGACGAAACCCAGGTGATCTTCACCAAGCCCAGGGACAAGCGCACAGAAGATTACGTCAGCGGACGCTTTGGTTAGGCGCGCCCTGCCTCACAGTTCATACAGGCGGCACAAAAATGGCAACCCCTTTTACTCGCAGCGCGCTCGACCACGAGTTGCAGAACATCCGCGATGACGTGTTGCGGCTGGGCAGCCTGGTTGAAGAGCAAACCGAACGCGCCGTGCGCGCGCTCAAGGATCGCAACCTCGATCTGGCCCGCCAGGTGGTGGCTGTCGACGAGCGTGTCAATCAGTTGCGCTACAAGATCGAAGAGCAGTGCCTGACCACCATTGCACGCCAGCAGCCGGCCGCCGCCGATCTCAGGTTGATCGTCGCCTCGATGCACATGGCCGTCGAGATGGAGCGCATGGCCGATCACGCCGCCGGCATTGGCAGCGTGGTGATCCGCATGGGGCACGAGCCTCTGCTCAAGCCGCTGATCGATATTCCGCGCATGCAGATCATCTGCTGCGAGATGCTCCATCAGGCCATGGAAGCGTACATCAAAGGCGATGTGCCGCTCGCGCGCGCCGTGGTCAAGCGGGATGAAGAAGTCGATCAGCTTTACAACCAGGTGCTGCGCGAGTTGATCACCTATATGATCGGCGACCCCCGCACAACGACTCGCGCGACCTATCTGCTGTGGGTGGCGCACAATCTGGAGCGCACGGCCGATCGGGTCACCAATCTGTGCGAGCGCATTCAATTCGCCGTCACCGGCGAACTCGGCGACCTTGCGCCCGAAGAGGACGAAAACTGAAGACGCTGGATCTGCTCGGGTTTGTTTGCCGGTGGCTCCTGAAATATGCCGAAAGTTCTTGTGGTCGAAGATGAGCTGACGCTGCTCGAACTGCTCTCGCAACATCTGCGCGCGGAAGGCTACACGGTTCTGGCCTCTCCCAATGGTGAAGAGGCGCTGGAACTGGCCCGCACGCAGGCGCCGGATGTGTGCGTGTTCGATGTCATGCTGCCCGGCCTCGACGGCCTCTCGTTGTGCCGCATCCTGCGCAAGGAATCCGACGTGCCCATCATCCTGCTCACGGCGCGCGGCGCCGAGATCGACCGCGTGATCGGTCTGGAGAGCGGAGCGGATGACTACGTGGTGAAGCCTTTCAGCCTGCCCGAATTGATGGCCCGCGTGCGCGCCGCGCTCCGCCGGGCGCCGAATCGCCCCGGCGCCAGCCTGGTGGCCGGCAATCTGTCGCTCGACCTTGTGTCGCGCCGGGTCTTTGTGGATAGTCGCGAGATCAGACTCAGCCACAAGGAATTCGAATTGCTGGCGACCCTCATGCGCAACAAGGGCGCGGTGCTGTCGCGCGAGTTTCTGATCACGCAGGTCTGGGGCTATGACTTCGAAGGCGACACGCGCACGGTCGATGTTCACGTGCGCTGGCTGCGCGAGAAGATCGAGAAAGACCCCTCCAATCCCGTCCATCTGCAAACGGTGCGCGGCGTGGGGTATCGCATCGATTGATCGGGCTGGACGTGTGCGACATACAATCAGCGGCCAATGGATATCGCCGCTGACGCTGTTGCTGTCGTCATACTGGCCGGCCTGATTTTTTGCGCTGCCCTGTTGTATTCCTCTGTCGGGCAGGCCGGCGCCTCCGGCTATCTGGCAGCAATGGCGCTGTTTGGCCTGGCGCCCGATGTGATGCGCCCGGTCGCGCTGGCGTTGAACATCGTGGTCTCGGCCATCGCCAGCGTCAAATTTGCGCGCGCCGGCTGCTTCTCCAGGAAGCTGCTGTGGCCGTTTGTGGTCACTTCAATCCCGTTTGCGCTTGTCGGCGGCCGGCTGATGCTGCCCAGCCTCATCTATCGCCTCATCGTGGGCGCGCTGCTGGTATACGCAGCCTGGCGGTTGTGCCGCGCCACAATGCAACCGCACACGCCGGCTTCCGATCGACCTGTGTTCGCGCCGGCAGCGTTGCTGGCCGGTCTGGTCATCGGGTTGCTGGCCGGATTGACCGGCACGGGCGGCGGGCTGTTGCTTGGCCCGCTGCTTATCCTCGCCGGCTGGGCCGGGCCGCGCCAGGCCGCCGGCGTGTCGGCAGTGTTTATCCTGCTCAACTCCACAGCCGCGATCCTGGGCAACGCCGGCAATGTCGGCGGGTTGCCGCCTGCCGTCCTGCTGTGGGCGCCAGCCGCCGCAATCGGCGGCTGGATTGGCGCAACGTATGGCAGCCGGCGGCTGGCCGGAGTGACGCTGCGCCGGATTCTGGCCGTTGTGCTCGTCCTGGCTGCGATCAAGATGATCTGGCAATAGGCAGTTGCGTTAACTATCACGCACAGGTTCCATCATCTTCCCTCAAGTGAGTCGCCGGAGTGTTCGCCGGCTCGTTTGGCCAGCGCCGCGAGCGCTTTTTTGGAGCGTGACGCCGGAATGGCTTTCTGCCCCAGATATTCCAGGCAGGAGACGACCGCCGGCAACATCGCGGCCGGGAAGCCGATTGCTGTTTCTGTTTGCGCCAGGTCGGTTGCGTCGCGGCAGCCATAGCAGCCATAGCCGAAGTTCAGGCGGTTCTCGACGAAGGGGATGATGGTCGAGTCAACGCAGGTAGCCTGCAACACGGCGGTGCTGCTGCGCACGCGCTCGCCGCCGGTGGCATTCAGGTATGCCAGGTTGATCCACATCAGCTTTTCGACTTCGTCCTCGACCACGATGACATCGGGCATGTGTGTCGCCTGGCTCAACGGGAAAAGGTGCAGCGCGCGCACGCTGCCTGGCCGGAGCGCCGGCATGGTTTCGAACATGCGGCGTCCCACGGCTTCGTCAGCCACAATGCCGAAACCGACCAGCCCCTTGCCACTGCGCAGCCCTTCCGGGAGCGGACGGAACCCGAAGGCAGCCGCAGCCGCAGGACAGGCGATGCCCTCGCCATCGAGCATGACGTGCTGACCGCGCCGGGCCAGCATGATGGCCTGGCAGTAACGATGCTGCGTCAGGCGGGTCGCGCCGGCCGGCGTTTCGGCGTCAGGCCCCAGCAGGCGCACGCCCACCAGATCGGCCTGCAAGCCGAGAATCTTTGTGACACGGCCGGCCATATCCCGCGCGTCTGTGATCGCATTAGCGTTTATCACCAAAGCTCCTCCACGACTACACTGCCGGCTTGCGCAGCGTCACGTCGTATTTCTCGCGGTTGTCGCGCAGCAGGTTCTTCGCATGCGTCGAAACTCTGTTCTTCCTGATAATGTGGCGGATGTATCCCTGAGAGGGAAACTCGATTGCATCCTGAGTGCAAATCGTGGCGCAGGTGGTGCAGCCCACCATGCACATCTGCGGATTGACAACGACCGGCTTGTTGGCCGCGTAGTCAAAGGCGTACACGCCGCGCCCGCAGGATGTGACGCACAGGCCGCATCCGGCGCAGCGATCTGCCACAATTGTGGGATGCCATTCAATCTGGTCGCGCGGAATGTCGTGCCAGGTGTTTGTGGATGTTGCGCTCATGAGAATTGCCTCCTGAAGATCAATTCAACGCTCGTAGCCGGAGCAGGGGATGCACATCCTGCGATCGCCGACCAGGCGGACGTAGGCGTGCGCCACCAGTTCGCCGCACGAATCGCAGCGGGTGAAGCCCATGACTTCCGGCAGCCAGTTGCAGGGATAAGGGCGCGTCTCGCCGATGGTCAGCACATCGGATTCCGGCGCGTTCCACACCAGATTCACCAGCTCCATCTGATCGGCCTCGGGGATCTCGTCTGGAGAGATGCCTGCCGCGCGCTGTTGCATGAAGGCAGACGCGGCGATCTGCTTCTGCAGCGTCGGCTTGTAGGAGACGCGCACGGCGCGCTCAGAAGCTTTGTCGATCAGCGTGACAGCCAGCTTGCCCAGCGGTTGTTTGCGGATGTTGCCCTTGCCCAGCGTGCAGCCGGTGGTGTATTGCACGCCGTCTCCGAAACACATGCCGCCATGCTCTTCGCCGGTCTCCAGAATGGCGTAGAGTTGAGTGCCGCCTGCGCGCGACACACCCAGCGCCTTTAGCGCCGCCAGACCGACCCGCACGCCGGCCACGCTGGCCCAGCAACGATGCCCGTGAAATCGCAGTGTCTCCATCAAAATCTCTTTGTCTTCCATTTAATGCGCTCCTTGCGCCGCGTTCAGACGCAGACGCTTTTATTTGAACAGGTCTGCGATCATTTTGACGGCGATCAGCCACAGCAGAACGCCGATGATCTTCTTCAATTGCGCGCCCGACAGTCGGGTCTTCATCAACTGCGAGCCGACGATCGATCCCGCTGCCGCCATGACTGCCATGATCCCCATGAATAGCGGGTCGAGGCCGCCTCCCAGCGTGGCGTGACCGAGGAATCCCGACAACGACGAGAAGACGACAACCAGCGCAGTTGTGCCGGCGGCTGTTCTGGCATCCAGGCCCAGCCAGTTCAGGACCGGCAGAATGAAGTTGCCGCCACCGACGCCGAGCAGACCGCCCAGAAACCCTGCCGCGCTGCCGACACCCGCGCCCGCCCCGACTTCCGCCGCGCGATTCAACGGATGCGCGCGCGTCTTCGGTTTGTAGAACAGCATCATGAAGCCGGCAAACAGCAAAAAGGCCGCGAACATCGCCAGCAGAATTGTCTTGTTTACCGAGGCAGTAAGCAGCGCGCCCAGCGGCGAAAGCGCGACTGCTGTGATCAGCACCGGCAGTCCCACGCGCCAGTTGATGAGCCGGCCGCGCCAGTAATTCACCGCCGCAAACGCCAGGCTGACCACATTGAGCAGCAGCGCGGCTGGCGTCGCCTCGGCCAGCGGCACGCCAAGATAGTAGAACAGCGGCACGAACAGGAACGCCGCGCCCAGCCCGGCCATCGCCAGCAGTCCCGACAGGCCGAACACCATAAGGCTCGCAATCAGATATCCCCAGGCGTCCAGAATCATGATGATCTCAGGCAATCCAGATCAGATACACGCCGACGCCAATGATGATGACGCCGGCAGCCTTCTCGATCACGGCAGTCCAGCGGGCCATGCCTCTGAGTTGTTTGAGCGCGCCGGTGAATGTGCCGGCCAGCACAATCGGGACGCCCCGCCCCAGCGCGTACACAAACAACAACGCCGCGCCATATACCAGCGCCGCCTCCTGCGTCATGACGAAAGCGAGCACTGCCGCCAGCACCGGCGTGGCGCACTGGGAGGCCACCAGGCCGGATAGCAGGCCCAGAATCAGCGCGCCGGGGATGCCTTGCGCGCCGACCCGTTCCCGCAGGCCGGCTGCCCAGTCCGGGAGCGGCAACTGGATCACGCCCAGCATGGACAGGCCGGCCACGATGCACACACCCGCCGCCACGTAAAACAGCGCGCGCGACGCGCCACCAATCAGGCCGCCCACCAGCGCCGCCACGACGCCCAGCCACATGAACGTGATCGCCAATCCAACCGCGAACACCAGTGAGATGGCGAAGGCGCGCCGGCGGGTCAGGTCGCGCGACCGGCCCACATAGGCCACGATCAACGGCGCCATGGCCACATTGCACGGGCCGATGCTGGTCAACACGCCGCCCAGGAAAACCACCGCAAATGCCAGCGGCGAAGCGGTCTGGATCACGCCAGGATCAAAAGGCATGGCATCACCTCCGCGCCGCCAGGGTCTCGAACTTTGCGCGCAACACGTCGGGCTGCATGACGCCCATGTGAACCTCGCCCTGTCCCTGATGATCGTAGAACACCAGCGTCGGAATCACCCGGATGCGCGCCATTTCCAGCAAGCGCGTGTTGCGCGGGTCATACACGTTGATGTCCACCAGCCCGACAGTTCCCTGGAACTGGGGATACACCTGATTGACGATGTCCACCATCTCCAGGCATTGCTGGCAGTTGTTGGAATGGAAGAACGCCAGCGTGGGCACGCCGGCCTGCATCAACTGATCCAGGTGCTGTTCGGGCAATGCGCCTTCGCCGGCCTGTAAAGCCGGGGGTGGCTGGTTCTTGGCGATCAGGATGGCGCCGATGACGCCGGCCAGCGCGATCAACACGGCGATCTGGATCAGCCGTCGATTGCGCTCGGCGGCGCGTTTGCGAAGGTAACGTTCTTTTGCTTTGGACATGGCGTTGCTTCAGTCTGCGTTGCTCCAGGCTTCGACGCCGGGCAGGGCCGGCCAGTCGATGCCAGATTATTCAAAATCTCGAATGTATTTGTCGCGCAAAAAACGCCTGCGCCCGGCCTGAGGTGGAGGCTAGAGCGCAGGCGCCGTGTTGACAGACGGCGCGATCACGCGGATTTCGCCATCGACTTGCGCCGACGCCGCCAGCGTGTTGTAGACCGTGCCGTATTTCTCCAGGTTGCGCTGCAACAACTGCGCGCGATGCGCCGGCTCGTCCGTCCACAGGGTCAGTGTGTAGTTGACAGAGACCATGCGCGGCGGCGCGTCCTGGCGCGCGCCGCGCACAACGATCTCTGCTCGCTCATAAGCGAAGCTCAGGATGCCGGCGTAGCGTTCCACGTTCTTCAGGACGCACGCCGCAAAGGCCGAGAGCAGCAGTTCTGCCGGATTCATCAGGCGCTCATTCGGCCCGGCGGAGGCGGAGATGTCGAACAGCACTTCCGCCGAGCGCGTGTTGGCTGCGCCGACTGCGCGGGCGGCCTGAGCGGCCGTGATGGTGTATTCCAGCATGGTTTACTTTCCTGTTCCAGATGGCGGCGGACAGGCTTCAGCCGCCGCGCTGACCATGCCGGCCGGCGCCGGCTGCAATTCATGGGCGAAGAAGCGCCGCTGGAAGAACAGCGCCACATTCACCAGGCCGATCATCACCGGCACCTCGATCAACGGCCCGATCACCGCCGCAAACGCCTCGCCGGAGCTGATGCCGAACACGGCCACCGCCACTGCGATCGCCAGCTCGAAGTTGTTGCTGGCCGCGGTGAACGACATGGTGGTGGTTTTGGTGTAGTCCGCGCCCAGGCTCTTGCCCATCCAGAAGCTGATTAAAAACATCAGCACAAAGTACAGCGCCAGCGGGATGGCGATGCGCACCACATCCAGCGGTATCTGCACGATCAGGTTGCCCTTCAGGCTGAACATCACCACGATGGTGAACAGCAGCGCAATCAGGGTGATCGGGCTGACGCGCGGCACAAATTGCGTCTGGTACCACTCGCGCCCTTTGGCGCGGATGAGCGCATAGCGGCTGACGAAGCCGGCGATCATCGGGATGCCCAGATAGATGAACACGCTTTCGGCAATCTGGCCGATGCCGATCTGCACCACTTCTCCCTGCATCCCGAACAGCGGCGGCAGAATGGTGATGAAGAACCAGGCGTACACGCTGTAGAACAAGACCTGAAAGACGCTGTTGAAAGCCACCAGGCCGGCGGCGTACTCTGTGTCGCCTTTGGCCAGCTCGTTCCACACGATGACCATGGCGATGCAGCGCGCCAGGCCGATCATGATGAGGCCGACCATGTACTCCGGCTTGTCGCGCAGGAACAGGATGGCGAGCGCGAACATCAAGACCGGGCCGACCAGCCAGTTCTGCACCAGCGAGATCGACAGCACCTTGCGGTTGCGAAAGACTTCGCCCAACTCCTCATACTTCACTTTGGCGAAGGGCGGGTACATCATCAGGATCAGGCCGATGGCGATGGGAATGTTCGTCGCGCCCACCTGAAATTGATTGATGAAGTGCTCCACTTCAGGGAGCAGCGCGCCCAGCCCGACGCCGACCGCCATGGCCAGAAAGATCCACAGGGTCAGAAAGCGGTCCAGCGTGGAAAGCCGCCGGGTGGGGGCCGGCGCGCCGGCAACAGATACCTGACTCACTTTTTCACCTCGTTATTCAAGTTCAATGACAGCCGCAGGCGTCTTCGGCCATGTCAGTTCACGGCCTCCTTCAGCCAGGCAACGATCTCTTCCTTGCGCGGGAGCCGGCCCGAGGTTTTCAACTGCTCGTTGATCACCAGCGCCGGCGTGCTGAGAATCGGGTAGGCCATGATGGCGTTCATGTCGGTCACATGCACCACATTGGCCTGCACGCCCAGATCATTAGCCGCCTCGCGGGCCAGCTCTTCCAGCTTTTTGCACTTGGCGCAGCCGGAACCCAGAATTTTGATCTCCATATTTGTTCTCCTTTGTGACACGGGATTGAGCGCAGTCAGGCTGGACGCCTGCCGCGCTCAAAGAATAACAGACTATGAGGTTTGCGCGCGAGCCGTCGCCGGACTTGCGTTGCGCCGGCTGATGACATATAGCGCCGCGCCCAGCAGCGCCACGAAGCCGGCCAGGTAGGCCAGCAACGCCCACACGCTGGCCCCATCAACCCAGGCGCCGTAGATCAGGCCGGATGCCGTGCTGAACACGGCCACCAGACCTGCGTAGGTCCACGCCTTGCGCCGAGTGATGATGACCGAGATCATCAGGATGCTTTGCAGACTTAGTTCGGGGTCGGCCATCAAATAGGCGATCAGCGGGCCGGGATGCATCCCCAGCGACAGGAACATCTGGGCGATCGGCACTTCCACCAGCGTGGGGAAGTACATGAACACGCCGAACACGACGCCGGCCAGATTGCCGAACAGGGTGTTGCTGCCGGCGATCGCCTGGATCCATTCCGGTTGAATGATCTGGCGAATCACGCCGACCACAAACACGCCCACAATCAGCAGCGGGAAGATCTGCCGAACGAAGCGCCAGGTCTCCCACAGCCACTGCTGGATTTCATAGTCCTCGAAGTAGCGCCGCCCGATATACCAGATGGCGCCCAGCATGAGCAACACGCCGAAAAG
Source organism: uncultured Anaerolineae bacterium (assembly GCA_937927775.1). GTDB lineage: Bacteria > Chloroflexota > Anaerolineae > J036 > Brachytrichaceae > Roseilinea. The sequence continues at coordinate 20,051 of CALBEF010000013.1, forward strand.
TTTGCCGGTCAGATCAATGCGCGCGCCGTTCGCAGTCGGCTGCACCCCGACGGCAGCCACAGCGAGCGTGGCAGCAATCAGGCCGAGCGAGACCCACGTCCAGCGGTTATACCCCTCGTCCACCTTGCCCAGGCCGCGCCAGGCCGTCAGGCCAATCAACACCAGCAGACCGATCAGGAGCAGCCCCTGCACGGTGACGCCTTCTTCGCCTTTGGCCGGGTCGAAGGGGATCAGGGTGAACAGGGTTTGCTGAAGCGCCTCGACGCCAGGAATGGGCAGCGTGAAGGAAGCGTAGGTGTTGAGCAACACCGGCACTTTGAGCGTGCCGAAGATCAGCAGCGCGACCATGACCAGCAGAAATGCCACCGTGGCGCGTTTCAAACCGCCGTGCCCGACGAATGTGGCGTCGTTTGCTTCGGCGTGCGCCTGGTCGTCGCGCCAGAAGATCAGGGCCATGATAAGGCCGATGCTGATGCCAAAGGTGAGGGACAGGATGATGCGCGCGATGGCAAATTCCGGCCCCAGCGCCACGCCGGTGTAGGCCAGCGCGAGGATGTTGCCGGCCGGCGCAAAGAACAGGAACGTGATGGCCGGCCCCAGCCCGGCGCCCTTCTTGTAAATGCCGGCGAACAGGGGCACGATGGTGCAGGAGCACACGGCCAGCACGCTGCCGGCCAGCGCAGCCGCCGGATAGGCGATGAATCTGGGCGCTTTGCGGCCCAGGAAGCGCGTCACCGAATCTTTGGGCACCAGGGTAGATAGTCCGCCGGCGATGAAGAACGCCGGCAGCAGACACAATAACACGTGCGCGGCCAGATACGCGGCCAGGTTGCCCAGCCCTCCCTGCAGAAACTTGACGATATAGGCGCTGATATCCATAGGATTCATCCTTCTGCCCCCTCTGGAATCACTCCCCGGCAACATGCATATTCATGAAATCGAATATGATTTGTCTGCCGACTGACGATAATTGCTCTGCTTCAGGCTGCATAATCACGCCGCGCCGGCGCGTTCGACAGCGATTGTCATCGGCTCGGCGCTGACGCTCTGCGGGTTGCACTTGGGGCAAGAGCAGACAGCAGCAGCGCGCTGACCGGCGTGTTTGGGAACGCGGTTGCCGATCATCGCGCGCGCGCGGTCCAACACGTCATACACGCCGGGTTCGATGACGCGGTAGAAGATATTCCACCCCTCGCGCCGGTCTTCGATCAGCCCGGCCTCGCGCAACACGGCCAGGTGTTGCGAGATGTACGCCTGCCGGTAGCCCAAATGGGCTTCCATGTGGCACACGCACTCCTCGCCCTCGCGCAGCAGATCGAGAATCTGCGCGCGGGCCGGATGCATCAGCGCCTTGAACAGCCGGGAGAGTCGCTCGTCTTCGCGCATGGCAAATCACATTCAAATTAACGAATGCGATTATATGCCGGGGGTGGCAGCGCGCAACTGACAAATGTCATGCGTTGCGCCAGTCGGATGCCAGAGGAATAGCGCGCAGAAAAGGGCAGCGGAGGTGGAAGGGCAGGCTGGCTTCAACCAAACCGGCCGCTCACGTAATCCTCGGTGCGCTTGTCGCGCGGGCGGCTGAAAATCGTTTTGGTTTCGTCCATCTCGATCATCTCGCCGGCGCGATCGGGGCGCATCATCATCATTGCCGTGTAATCGCTGACGCGGGCCGCCTGCTGCATGTTGTGCGTGACGATCACGATGGTGTAATCCTGCTTCAGCGTCTGCATCAATTCTTCGATTTTCAGCGTCGCCACAGGGTCCAGCGCCGAACAGGGTTCGTCCATGAGAATGACTTCCGGCTGCACAGCGATGGCGCGGGCGATGCACAGGCGCTGCTGTTGACCGCCGGAGAGGGCAGTGCCGGGCTGCTTCAGCTTGTCTTTCACCTCATCCCACAACGCTGCCCGGCGCAGCGACGCCTCAACCAGCTCATCCATCTGGGATTTGCTCCCATGCCAGCCGTTGATGCGCGGGCCGAAGGCAACGTTCTCGTAGATGCTCTTGGGAAAGGGGTTCGGCTTTTGAAAGACCATGCCGATTCTGCGTCGCACATCGACCACGTCCATGTTGGGCGCGTACAGGTCCTGACCGTGAAAGAACACCCCGCCTTCCACGCGAGAGCCGGGCACCCGGTCGTTCATACGGTTGAACGAGCGCAGAAGCGTGCTTTTGCCGCAGCCGGACGGGCCGATGAGGGCCGTGATCATGTTTTTGCGAACCGGCAGGGTCACGTCGCGCACCGCGCAGAAGCTGCCATAGAAAACCGAAAGATTCCGCGCCTCGAGCGCATATGCCGGGTCGCCGGGCTGCGCCAGTGTTTGTTCTTTGGCGCTTGCGTCTGCGCGCATGATGGATGCTTCCAACAGTGACATTGCAACCTCCGTTTAATATCGCTTCTGCAGTTTGGCGCGCAGCAGCACCGCGACGGCGTTCAGCAGCAGCAGCGTCCCAAGCAACACAATTATCCCGGCCGCCGCGATGTCGTGAAACTCGCGCTGCGGCTTGGAAGTCCAGTTGAAAATGAGGATCGGCAGCACAGTGAAGCGGTCGAGGATGTCGCGCGGCAGGAAGGGCACAAAGGTGAGGGCGCCGATGGTGATAAGCGGCGCCGTTTCGCCGATGGCGCGCGAAGCGGCCAGGATGTTGCCGGTGAGAATGCCGGGCAGCGCATAGGGCAGGACGTGGTTCCAGATCGTCTGCCAGCGGGTGGCGCCCAGCGCCAGCGACGCCTCGCGGAAACTTTGCGGCACGGCGCGAATGGCCTCGCGCGAGGCGACGATGATGATCGGCAGCACCACCAGCGCCATGGTCAGCGCGCCGGCCAGAATGCTGCGTCCCATGCCCAGCCAGCGCACGAACAACTGCAAGCCCAGCAGACCGTAGATCACCGAGGGCACTGCCGCCAGGTTATTGATGTTGACCTCGATCAACTGCGTTGTCCAGTCTTTGCCGGCGTATTCTTCGAGATAGATCGCCGACATCACGCCCAGCGGCAAAGCAATTACGATAGTGAGGGCCATCATGTAGAGTGTGCCTACCAGCGCCACCTGAATGCCGGCGCGATTTGGGAAACGCGAGTCGGCCCGCGTCAGAAAGTCCAGGTTGAGCCAGGGTGTCCCGCTGATCAGGACATCCGCTATCAGGATAATCAGCGTGCCCAGCGCAATGATGACCGCCAGGTTGCTCAGAATAAGAAAGATGAAGCTGCGCAACCGGCGGGCTTGCGGGGAGGGCCTGAATTCAAGGTCTTGAGACAGGATATCTCTTTTGACAGATTGTTCTGCAGCCATTACTCATACACCTCGCGGAAGCGGCGCACAAATCGGAAACTCAGGATGTTCATGACAAAAGTCAGCAGGAACAACGTGCTTCCGACGGCGAAGATGGTCTTGTAGGACAGCGAGCCATAAGGCGTGTCACCCAGGCTGACCTGCACGATGTAGGAGGTCATGGTCATCACCGGCACCGTCGGGTCAAGGGTTAACTGGGGGTTCTGGCCAGCGGCGATCGCCACAATCATCGTCTCCCCGACCGCGCGGGACAGGGCCAGCACGACCGCTGCCGCAATCCCGGACAACGCCGCCGGCGTCACAACGCGAGTCGCCACCTCGAAACGCGTGGCCCCCAGCCCGAAGGCGCCTTCGCGCAGCGCGTCCGGCACGGCGCTCAGCGCGTCTTCGCTCAGCGACGCCACCAGCGGAATGATCATCACGCCCATCACCAGGCCGGCGCTCAGCGAGTTGAAAGAGCTGATTTGAGGGATGAACTGCTTAAGGAAGGGTGTCACCACGATCAGCGCAAAGAAGCCATACACCACTGTCGGCACGCCGGCCAGAATCTCGATCAACGGTTTCAGCGTCGCGCGCAAACGCGGCGAGGCAAACTCGCTCAGATAGATCGCAATGACCAGGCCAAACGGGATAGCCACCAGCATGGCGATGAACGATGTCAACAGCGTGGCAGTGACCAGCGGCCACACGCCGAATTTCTGATTGGCGAACAGCGGCGTCCACTGCGTTTCGGTCAGGTATCGCCACAGCGGCACCTCGGCGAAGAAACTGACAGTATCTGTCGCCAGCGCCAGCACGATGCCCGCCGTCGTGAACACCGAGATGTTGGCCGCCGCAAACAGAAAAATTCGAATCAGGTTCTCGCCGAAGGTTCGCGCGCGCTGGCGTTGCAGTGAAATGTCAAGAGTGCTCATCACTGGCAGTCCATTATCGCAAGCTAAAAGGATAACGCATTGTTCAGGAAACAACAGGCAAGGCGACACAATCATCGCCTTGCCTGTAAACCATGCTCCTGCTTGAGAGCGTTGGGGGCTATTTGCCCAGATAGCGATCCAGCGTGGCGCCCACTTCTTCGCCGTTGGGGAACAGGGTGCCCAGCACGCCGTCGTTGAAGCGCTTTGCGCCGGCCTCGTAAATCTCGCGCGGCAGTTCCACGTAGCCCACTTCGCGCGACTGGATCAGCGGGGTGAAGCTCGGGCTGAGGTAGAAGTTGATGAATGCCTTCACCTCCGGTCGCGCAGCCGCTTCCTTGCGCACGTAGATGAAGATCGGGCGCGACAGCGGCTGATAGGAGCCGTCCTTCACCGTATCGAAGGTGGGAACAACGCACTTGCCAGCGTTCGGCATGGGCTCGCCCGTCTTCGGGTTGACATCGTAGTCCACAGCAGCCGCCTTGATCTTGCCTTCGTTCTCCACGACGTAGGCGAGGCCAAAGAAGCCCATTGCATTCACGTCGCCAGAGATGCCCTGCACAAGCACGTTGTCATCTTCGCTGGCCTGGAAGTCGCCCCGGCTGCTCTTGCCTTTGCCGACGATGGCCTCAGTAAAGTAGTCAAACGTGCCCGAGTCGGTGCCCGCGCCGAACAACACCAGCGGGCGATCCTCGAATCCCTCGCGCACCTGCGACCAGTTGGTGATCTTGCCCTGCGCATCCGGCTCCCAGACCTTCTTCAGCTCGGACACCTTCAGGCAGGTCGCCCAGTTGTTGTCGGGGTGCAGCACTACCGCCAGGCCGTCGAAGGCCACGGGGATCTCGATGTATTCAATGTTCTTCGCGGCGCAGGCTTCGCGCTCGGCCGGCAGGATCGGACGCGAGGCGTTGCTGATATCCGTCTCGCCGTTGCAGAACTTCTTGAAGCCGCCGCCCGTGCCGGAGATGCCCACGCTGATGCGGGCCTTCGGCGCATACTGGCGGAACTCCTCGGCAGCGGCAGCCGTCACCGGATACACGGTGCTGGAACCGTCGATGATGATTTCACCCTCAATCGCGGCCAGCTCATCCTTGTTGGCCGGCTCGACAGGCCCAGCTTGCGGTTCCGCAGCAGCCGGCGCTGTCGTTGCAGTCGCTTCCGGCGCCTTGGGCTGTTCTGGCGCGGGGGCAGGGGCGGGGGCGGCAGCCTGGCTGCACGCCGACATGAGTAGAGCGAGCAAAACACTGGTTATAACGATTTTGTTGCGCATATAGAGTTTGTTCTCCTTTGCGCCGAAGCATAGGGAGGCGTAGTTAACACGCATTTAAGTGTTTGTTAAGCGCGCGTTAAGTCATGCCGGCCGCCAAAGTGTATACGCGCCTGTCCTGGAACGCACTCCTGTATTCTGTGCAGGTCTGCGCGCCTTGTATAATTCCGTCACGCCCTGAAGTGACGCGAGGGATTGCGAGATAGCCAATGCGCGCCTGTGTGCTTTTACTGATCGGGCTGCTGCTGGCCGGCTGCGCCGCCGACCCTTCGGTGTCGATGATTCACCTGTCGCAGTTGCACCCTCTGCCGACCCAACCGGCCCGCGTGCTTCCGCTGCGCGTGGCAGTCGCCGCGGTCATCTCGCCGCGCGGCACGGTGGAGAGTTACCGCCCCCTGCTCGACTACCTCAGCCGGCGTTTGTCCCGCCCGGTTGAACTGGTCCAGCGCCGCACCTACGCCGAGATCAACGACCTGCTGGAGCGGGGCGAGGTCGATGTGGCGTTTGTGTGCACCAGCGCCTACGTGGCCGGCCATGACCAGTTCGGCATGGAGTTATTGGTTGCCCCCCAGGTCAATGGGGCGACGGTTTACTATTCCGTCCTGATCGTGCCAACCGATAGCCCGGCGCGCAGCATGGCCGACTTGCGCGGCAAGGTGTTCGCCTTCACCGATCCGATGTCTACTTCGGGCCGCATGTATCCGACCTGGCTGGCGCAGCAGCTCGGCGCAACGCCGGAGACCTTCTTCGCGCGCACGTTCTTCACGTATAGCCACGACGACGCCATCCGTGCCGTGGCCGAGGGCGTGGCCGATGGCGCGGCAGTGGACAGCCTGGTGTATGACTTCGCCATCCGGCGCGAGCCGGCTTTGCGCGACAAAACGCGCGTCATTCACCGCTCGCCTCCATTTGGCGTCCCGCCGGTAGTAGTGCGCCCCGACGCCCGCCCGCAACTGAAAGCCGAACTGCAACGCGCGCTGCTCGACCTCGCCGACGACCCGCGCGAGGCCGGCAGGGAGTCGCTACAGGCCATCGGCGTGGAGCGATTCATCCTCATCGACGATAGCGCCTACGATTCGGTGCGCGAGGTGTTGAACAGCGTGGGAACGCCGGCGCCATGATCGTTACATTGCTTCGGCCCTGGCTCGATCGGTTGTGGGCATTGGCCGGCGCGGTCAGCATCCGCACCAAAATCCTGGGCATCGTGCTGGCGCTGGTGCTGCTGCTCGGCCTGGGCGTAACCCTGCAGGTGCGCCAGACGGTGATTCAAACCATGCAGGCACGGCTCCAGGAGCAGTCGATCTCGGTCGGGCGCGATCTGGCTGCTCGCGCCACCGATCTGCTGCTCATCAACGATCTGTACGGCCTGCATCAGCTATTGCAGGCAACCCTGTCTAACAACGCGAATGTCCGCTATGCGTTTGTGATCGACGCGCAGGGAAATGCGCTGGTGCATACGTTTGGGAATGGGTTTCCCGCCGGCCTGCTGGACGCCAACCAGGCCGGGCCGGACGAGCATCATCGCACGCGCCTGCTGAACACGGACGAAGGGCCGATCTGGGACACAGCCGTTCCGATCTTCGAGGGCCGCGCCGGCACTGCCCGCGTCGGCCTGTCTGAGGCGATGGTCAATCAGGCCGTCGAGGCCGTCACCGGCCAGTTGCTGCTCACTACCGTCGGGGTGTCTCTGATCGGCATCACGGCGGCTGCCTTCCTCACCTGGCTGCTCACGCGCCCCATCCTGAATCTGGTGCAGGCGGCCCAGGCGGTCGGGCGGGGCGATTTCACTCAGCAGGTGCATCGCTGGGCCGACGACGAGATCGGTGAGCTATCGGTTGCCTTCAACGAGATGGTGGCGGCGCTGCGCAAAGCCGGCGAGGAACGCGCCGAGCGCGAGCAGTTGCGCGCGCAATACGTCAAAGGCGTGATCACCGCCCAGGAAGACGAGCGCAAGCGCATCGCTCGAGAGCTGCACGACAGCGCCAGCCAGTCGTTGACCTCACTGGTGGTGGGCTTGCGCACGCTGAGCCGGCTGTCCGATCAGGTTGACGTGCGCCAGCATGCAGAGGCGCTGCGCGCGATCGCCGCGCACACGCTGGACGAGGTGCACACACTGGCGCTGCAATTGCGGCCCAGCGTGCTGGACGACCTGGGGCTTCAGGCGGCTATCGAACGCTATGTGGCCGACTTTGGCGCGCGTTATCCCATTCATGTTGATCTGGCGCTGCGCGGGTTGAGCGAAGGACGCCTGCCCAGCGAGGTTGAAACGGCGCTCTATCGCATCGTCCAGGAGTCGCTGACCAATGTGGCCCGGCATTCCGGCGCGCGCATGGCCAGCGTGCTGATCGAGCGGCAGAATGGCCAGGTGCGCGCGGTCATTGAGGATGATGGGCACGGATTCGACCCGGCCCTGGCCCGCAGCGCCGATCGCCGCCTGGGGCTGTATGGCATGCGCGAGCGCGCCGAGTTGCTGGGCGGCAAACTGACCATCGAGACAGCGCCCGGCCAGGGCGCCAGTGTGTTTGTCGAAATTCCCTGCGCGCAGGGCTGAACTGCTGCCGCGCAGTGTAACATCAGTTGCGATGTCCAATCCTTCACCTGCGCGGATTCTGCTGGTGGATGACCACAGCGTGTTGCGCGCCGGCCTGCGCCTGCTGCTCAACAGCCAGCCCGACCTAACTGTAGCTGGCGAGGCCGGCGACGCGCGCGAAGCCCTGGCGCTGGCCGAGTCGTTGCAGCCGGACCTGATCCTGCTCGATCTGACCATGCCCGGACTGAGCGGCATCGAGGCGCTGCCGGCGTTGCGTCGCCTGGCGCCGGCGGCGCGCATCCTGGTGCTCACCATGCACGACGACGAGAGCTACCTGCGCCAGGCGCTGCGCAAGGGCGCCGCCGGCTATGTGTTGAAGAAGGCCGCTGACAGCGAGCTGATTAACGCCATCCAGGCCGTGTTGCGCGGCGAGGTGTATGTGCATTCCGCCCTCACCCGCTCCCTGGTGAGCGACCTCGTCGCTCCGGCAGACAAGCCCGCGCCCGACCCGGCCCGCGATGAACTGTGGGAAACGCTGTCCGAGCGCGAAGCAGAAGTGCTGCGGCTGGTGGCGCGCGGCCACACCAACGCCGAGATCGCCGAGCAGCTCTCCCTCAGCGTGAAAACCGTCGAGACGTACCGCGCGCGCGGCATGGAGAAGCTGGGCCTGCGCACGCGCGCGCAACTGGTGCAGGCGGCGCTGGCTAAGGGCATTCTCGAATAGCGGCCCGCCCGGTTGCTCGTCGGTGGCGATATCAACCGGAGTCCCGCGCGTGCAACTTGAATTCCCGCAGACGCGCTGTGTATACCACCCAGGCAGATGTAGACCTGCGACCTGCGAGGGTGTATTTCTCTGTGGGGGCATGTTGCCCGGCGGTCTGCCCGGTAGAGACGTTGCAGTAGAGACGTTGCAATGCAACGTCTCTACGCAACGATTGCGCACAGATTTATCCGCCGCGCACATCGGCGGATTGCCCCTGCTGGGAAATGCATCCCGCATTTTCCTGTGTGCCAGTTGGCCTGCAAAGCAGGGCAAGCCCGGCGGCTTGCCCTACAACTGCGACGAATGGCGCCCCCGCATGATATACTGAGGGTGCCATGACAAGCAAGCATTGGCTGCGCCGATGGTCCATGCCTATGCCCGGCGTGATTCAGCGCGCGGGCCAGATCGACACACGCATCGGTTGACAGCTTCTGCTTGTCTCGACTGAACCCACACCGCCCGCGCACGCGCCGGGCGGTTTTTGTTGCGAAAGGGTCGTTCGTCATTTACCCGTCAACACAGGCAAAAAGAGAAAGCGAAATGGCATCTGAAAACATTCTGGTCTGCGTCGCGTGGCCCTACGCCAACGGCGACCTGCACGTGGGTCACGTGGCCGGCGCGTATCTGCCGGCCGACATCTTTGCGCGCTATCACCGGCTGAAGGGCAATCGCGTGGCGATGGTCAGCGGAAGCGACGCGCATGGCACGCCAATCGTGGTGCGGGCCGAGAAGGAAGGCAAGACGCCGCGCCAGGTGTTCGAATACTTCCACGCGCGCTTTCTGGAAACGCAGAAGGCTATCGGCATCAGCTACGATTTGTTCACCCACACCGACACGCGCAACCATCATCAGATCGCGCAGCAAATGTTCCGGCGTCTGCTGGAGAACAACTATCTGTTCAAGGCCAGACAGAAGCAGCTCTACTCGGAGACGCAGGGCAAGTTCCTGCCCGACCGGCTGGTGGAGGGCACCTGCCCCATTTGCAACTATGACAAGGCGCGCGGGGATCAGTGCGATAACTGCGGCAACCTGCTCGACGCCACGCAGCTCATCAACCCGCGCAGCCGCATCGACGGCAGCGCGCCGGTGGTGCGCGAGTCGGAGCATTACTTTCTGAACCTGCCGGCCCTGCGCGAAGCGCTGCTGAGCTACCTGTCGGACAAGGACAGCTACTGGCGCAACACCGTGCTGGACTTCTCGCGCCATTACGCCGGCGCCGCCGAGCCGCGCGCCTTTACCCGCGATCTGACGTGGGGCATCCCCGTGCCGCTGCCTGACGCCGAAGGCAAGTGCATTTACGTGTGGTATGAGGCGCTGCTGGGCTACCTGACCGCGACGGTGGAGTGGGCCGCGTTGTCGGGCCGGCCCGAAGCGTGGCAGGACTTCTGGTACAGCAAGGCTGGCGACGTGAAGATTTACAACTTCATCGGCAAAGACAACATCCTGTTTCACACCGTGTTGTGGCCGGCTGTGCTGCTCGGCATGGGGCGATTGGGCGAACCGTGGGACGGCGCAGCCGGGCGCGCGGCAGAAGCCCCGCGTTTCAACCTGCCCTACGATGTGCCGGCCAATCAATACCTCAACCTGGGCGGCCAGAAGTTCAGCAAGAGCCTCGGCGTGTCGCTCGACGTGATCGACCTGGCGGCCAAATACGGGGCGGATCCGGTGCGCTTCTATCTCACCAGCATCATGCCGGAGAACAAAGACGCCGACTGGAGCTGGAGCGACTTCGCGCAGCGCAACAACAGCGAGTTGCTGGCCAAATGGGGCAATCTGGCGCAGCGCACGCTGTCTCAAATCTGGAAGAACTTTGAGGGGCGCATCCCCGCGCCGGGCGAGCTATCCGAAGCCGATCAGGCGATTCTGGCCCAGAGCGAAGCCGCCTTTGACGATGTGGGCGACGCGCTGGGCGCCGTGCGCCTGCGCGAGGCGCTGGGCAAAGCGATGGAGCTGGCCACGGCCACCAATCAGTACCTGGACAGGGAAGCGCCATGGAAGACGATCAAGATCGACAAAGCGCGCGCAGCCACGCAGCTATACGTCGCCGCGCGGGTGATCGATTCGCTGAGCGTGCTGCTTGCGCCCTTCATCCCGTTCACCTGCGAGGCGGTGCGCCGGCAACTGGGCTACACCGACCCGTTGTTCGGCGAACAAACCATAGAGGTGGTGGGGGATGACAGCGACCGGCACAGTGTGCTGCGCTATGACGATCGGCGCGCCGCCGGCGCGTGGCGGCCCAGCGCGCTTCAGCCGGGGCAGCCCCTCGGCGGCGAGCCAAAGGGGCTGATAACCAGAATCGAACTGCAAGAGAAGAGCTGAGTGGTGAGTGCTGAGTGATGAGTGCTGAGTCAGGAACAGACCCAGCGCAACGCGCAACACACGGCACGCAATACGCAATACGTGTTGCGTGTCACCCGGCGCGCTTCGTAGAAGAAGGGCGGGCGGCTCAGCGGCAATACACGTGCGCAAATGGCAGGCCCATCTCAGTCTGCCACTGGCCGGCGGCCCACATCATGCCGCGCTCCATCATCTGCATGGTTTGCGGCATCGCCACGATGTCGGCATGATGGCCAAGCGAGGTGTAAAAGACGCGACCCTGACCGTAGGTCTTGGTCCATGTGACGGGCATGATGGCGTTGCCGTAGTCCTCAAAGCGCGTGATCGCCATGACGCGGATGGCCGGATCGACGTGCATGTAATACTTCTCTGAGCGCACCTCAAAATCGGTCAATCCCTCAGTAATCGGGTTTTGATCGATGATCTCGACAGTGTACAGCCGGCCATCGTTGCCGGGGTGGGCTACCCACTGCCCGCCGCACATAAACTGCCATTCGGTTTCCTGGCGAAAGGCGTCGCACATCCCGCCGTGGCAGCCGGCAATGCCAACGCCGCTCTGCACCGCCTCCAAAACGGGCGCAAGTTGTTCGCGCTTGATCGAACCCATCGTCCAGATCGGGACAATCAGATCAAGTTGCTTGAGCTTCTCGCCGTCGAGGAAGGCGTCGAGCGTGTCAGAGCGCTCAACTTGAAACCCGTTGCGCGTCAACGCGGCTGCGCACAACTGAGACACCTGGGCCGGCTCGTGGCCGTCCCATCCGCCGTAGACAATCAGGGCTTTCTTCATGATGTGACTCCTGCCTTGCATTCGGAAATGATCGAAGCTTCACCGGATTTTAGCCGGTCGTGCGCGCGCGGCAAGCCCGGCGGCGTGGCAAGCCTGGCGGCTTGCCCTACATTTCGGCGTCTGCGCTGTCCGCAGGGGAAGCCGGGCTGTTCTTAAGCTCGCGCTCGCGCGCCTCGCGTTCCATGTCCATGACAATGCGCGCCACCTCTTCAAACGCGGCGCGCTGTTTGCGATACAGGTCGCTCTCGCTCATCACGAGCTTGCGCGCCACATCGCGCACGCGCTGGCCCTGGATGATTTTCATTTCCAGGATGTTGTACAGCAACCACTCGGCGGCCGTCATACTGCGCGCGCCATCGGGCTTGAGGCGCTCGATCGCGTCAGTCAGCACGGCCCGCAGGGCGCGCGTGGCGTTGCCGTTGTTGGCCTGCATGGCATCGGTGACGATCTTCAGATTCATCAGCGGCGAGTTGGCCAGCCTGGGGCCGCCCCAGTAATGGCTGAGCGCATCGCGCACAAGATGGGTGAAGTCATCATAGCCTTCAGGCGCCAGTTCAAAATCCTGCACAGTGGGAGCAGCCGGGTTGCGCGTTTCAGCCATGCGGCGCTGCATGTCCTCGGCCTCAGGAATGATGCGCTCCAGCGCCTCGAACGCGCGCTGCTGCTTGATGGCGTCCTCCAGCGCGCGAGCGGTCTGATCCACGAGCAACGCCACACCCTGTCGCTCTTCATCCGTCAGGTCAGGCGCGCGGGCAACCAGGCCGATAACACCCAGGATTGCCGGCCCGCCGCTGTTGGCGCTGTCCTCTGTCGCGCCGTTCGCCTCAGCGATCCGCTCCCCGGCGCCACTGTCACGTTCGCGGGCGCGCAGGGGAATCAGCCAGTACTCGTTCCACTGGATAAAGTCGTGCTCCAGCTCGAACGCGCCCAATGCTTCACGCTGAGTCTCGCCGACAAACGCGGGCGGGCGCGGGCCGGATGCGGACGCGCCGGCCACAGGCGGCTTGCCATTGGCGCGATGCAGCGCGGAGCGCACCGCGTCAGGCGGCGCCAGTTGGCTCAGATCGACATTGCCGATCGACACCAGCAACGGCTCGTTGTCGCCGGCTGTGACGATCTGCATGATGAAGGCCGTGCGCGCGCGCAGGAGATCGCACAGCGCGGCCAGGATGTTCTCGAGAAACCGGGTCAGGTCAGAAACCGTCATCAGCCGCTCGCTGAATTGCTGCAGGCGCCTGACCTCGCCGGCGTCGTCGCCGGCAATCAGCCGGTCGAGGGTGGGCTGAAGCGTGACGATGAAAAGTTGCGTCAATAAAATGATGGTGGCGGCGGCAACCAGGCCGACGATCTCGCCGGGCAATCCGAACCACTTCTCAATGCGGGTGCTCAGCGCCAGCGCCGTGATAACCATCGCCGCCAGCAATGGCCCGCGAATCAGGTACTTGATCAGACGTCGCTTGATGACGCGATCGGGCGCGCTGGCCCCGTAATAGGCGACGGTGTAGCCCATGAAGGTAATGGCCGCGCCGACACCCATGTTGACCAGCAGAATCACCGACCAGGGAATGAGCAATGGAAGCCCCAGCGGCCAGCCGACGGGCAGGAGGTAAGGAAACGTGCCCAGCACCGGCGCGGGGAAAGCCAGCGCAAAGTAGGTCATGCGACGCTTACTGGTGGCTGTGAGCGAGCGTCGGCGCGCTTCGATGACATTGTAAACCGCCCAGCCCAGGCTCCCGAAGTAGTACAGCGTGAACGGGAAGAACAGCGGCCCCGGCGTCAGGTGTTGCAGGTCAGAGTCGGTCATGGCCGGCGTCGCCACCAGGGAGGTGAACGCGACCAGCATAAAGACAACCAGCCCGGCCGCATAGCCGGCGCGCGCCGCAATCCGGCGCGTGGGAGAAATATCGCCCGTCGCGCTCAGGAGTGTGTCAGACAGGCTGAGCGCAGCGGCAGGGATGAAGGCGATGCCAATCCATTGCAGACGCAGCCAGAGGTGCGGCGGCGGCGTGGAAATCTGGGCCAGCAGGTCGCCCAGATACGTGCCGATCAAACACGCCAGCAGCGCAGCATAGGAGCGGGCGATGCGGCTGCGCCGATTGTATAGCCCGATGTAGACGATGAGCGCAAACGCGGTGATGAGGATGCCCGTGGTGACGATGCGATTCAGCAACGTCACGCCGCCCAGGATATTGTTCAGCAGGTCAGCCATCGCCCAATCCAATCAGCGGATTCTATATGCGAAGAACAACGCGATGTCGCTGGCGCTGTAGTAATTGTCGGAATAGCCGGCCAGCCGGAAGCCGCGCGTCTGACAGAAGCGCGTGGCCGGGTAGTTCTTCGTCTGCACGTCCATGGTAACACTGTGCAGCCCGTCGGATTTTGCCTGGGCTGTGGCAGTCTTGAGCAACTGCGAAGCGATGCCGCGCCGGCGCAATGCCGGGGCCACAGCCAGACACGGAATCCAGCCCGTGTTCTGCCAGGGCACCAGCGCGAGGCCGATGTAGCCCATCAAATCGGAGGCGCTGTCGCCGAGCGCCACCCACACGTGATCGCAGCGATGCAAAATGCGGCGCAGCGTCCGTGCGTCATGCGGCCAGGGCACTTGCAGTTGCCGGGGCAGGCGGGCCAGCCGAAACGTGGCGGTGTACTCGCGCATGGCGGCCAGATCCCGGCTGCCGGTCTGGCGCGCCCCTGCCGGCCCGCTCATCTGCCAGACGTGGTCGGTCAGATAGCTGTGGTCGAGCGCCAGGATATTCTCGACATCGGCAAGGTCAGCGGCGCGAATGTGCATACGTTCACTGTTGGATGACAATCGGGATCTGACAAATCGCGGCGATGTTGGAGTTGGCCTGAACCGTCACCAGGCGAAAGGCGTACACGCCGGGCGGAATGGCGCTGAAGTTGAAATTGGAGAGCAGTTCTCCGTTCTGCACCGTGCTGTCGCCGCGCCCCATGAACGACCACTGGACAGCCCCCGGCATGAGAATCTCCAGCTTGTAGAAGCCGCCGGCTTCCACGACGGCCGTGCCGCGCACCGTGTAAACGCCGGCAATGGTTTCATTCGCCACCGGGCTATAGATCTGCGCGTCGGGGCTGCTGCAATCGATGGCGATCGATGGCGGCGCAGGCTCCTCGGGCGCGGGGGTCGGCAATTCGGTGGCAGTGGGTTGCGGGGCGGATGTCGGGGCAGGCGCCGGCTGCGCGTTTGGGTCGGCGGTGGACGGAGGCGGGGCCACAGGCGCATCCGGCCCGCCGGTGGTGGCAGTTGTATAGGCCGGCGCCGTCGCGCCATCCACGATGATGACGATGACAGTCGGCGGAACAGCCGCCTGGGTCATGTCGGCGGCGCTGATTTCAGCCGTGGGCATCGACGTGGCCGGCGCAACGCCATTGGGTGTCGCGTCCGAATCACCCAACAGCGAATTGGCGGTTCGGGCCGGCGCGAGCGCCGAAATGGCGAATACGACGCCCGCAGCCACGATGCACAACAGGGCCTTTAGCCAGGCGCCGACTGCGCGCGACATGACCGCGCTGCGTTCGAGTCGGAAGACGGCGCGCTGCAGCTCGCGCAGCGACGCCAGGCCGGTGAACACAAAATAGGCGCAGGCAATGCCGCACACGGCATACAGCACAGTAGCGTAGTTCTTGATGAGCTGGGGAATGATCTCCATGTCAGCTATTCGCTGTCCGCTGTCATTCCTTTGAGCACACCGCGAATGATGGCGAGCAGCTTTGGCGCAATCACCTTGCCGGCCTGCAGCACCTCTTCGTGCGAAGGAGGCTCGCCCTCGTCCGCGCTCAGCCGCGCGACATTGGTGATGCCGCTGAAGCCGAGCACGCGCATGCCGGCATGTCGCGCCACGACGACCTCGTTGACCGTGGACATGCCCACCGCGTCGGCGCCGATAGCGCGCAAAAAGCGCACCTCGGCCGGCGTCTCGAAGGTCGGGCCGGACAGTCCCGCATACACGCCTTCCTTCAGATCAAGCCCTTCCCGGCGGGCCACGTCGGCGGCGCGCTGGCGCAGGCGCGGGTCATAGGCATTAATCATGTTGGGGAAGCGGGCGCCCAGCGAATCGACATTCGGGCCGATGAGGGGGTTGGCGCCGGTCAGGCCGAGCAGGTTGATATGGTCGGCAATGAGCATGACATCGCCGGCGTTGAAAGCGCGGTTGATGCCGCCGGCGGCGTTGGTGACAATCATGGTGTGCGCGCCCATGGCGCGGGCCACGCGCACCGGCAACGTCACCTGCCACAACGGATAGCCCTCGTAGAAATGAACCCGGCCCTGCATGATCGCCACCGGCAGGCCGAACAGGTCGCCGATGACGAAGCGCCCGCCGTGGCCAGGCGCTGTCGAGCGGGCAAAGCCGGGCAGGTCGTGAAAGGGGATGCGAATGGCCCCCGACACTTCATCGGCCAGCGCGCCAAGCCCGCTGCCGAGCACCACGAGGACGCGCCAGGGCCGCTCTGACACGGCGCGCACGGCGCCGACAGCGCGCCCGATGATGTCGAGAAGTTCGGATTGGTTCATGGCGTATTCAGTCCAGAATGGTTTGTTGCCGGACGGGCAACAGCGCGCTCACATGTGGACGATCATACGTGACACGCCCGGCATCGTCGCGCCGTCTGTCCGTCAGAGCAGATGACGCGCTAATGACTCAAAGCGGCGATCGCGCGATCGAGCCGTTCCAGCGCGGCCTCGCGGCCCAGAATGGCAATCGTCCCAAACAAAGGCGGGGTGACGCTCTTTCCCGTGACCGCATTGCGCACGATGGTGAACAACTGGGTGGGTTTGAGCTGCAACTCATCGCACAGCGCGCGCATGGCCGCCTCCATCGGTTTGTCATCGAACGCCGGCAGCGATTCGAGCGCGCGGCGAGCTTCCCGCAGCGCGTACAGCGACAGATGCTGTTCCATCTTCGGGCCGATCAGCGCGTCTTTGGGCGGCGTCGGAATATCCTGAAACAGGAAATCGATCAGCGGCGTCGCTTCGGTGAGCGTCTTCAGCCGCTCCTGGATGAGCGGCATGGCTCGCCTGAATCTGTCCTGCTTCTCCGGCGTGTCCAGAACGATCCCATCGCGCTCGACGAAGGGTTGCAGGCGCCGCGCCAGTTCATCGGGCGGCAGGCGACGGATATGCACGCCGTTCAGCCAGTCCAGTTTATCGTCGCTGAACACAGCCGGCGAACTGCCCACATGGTCGAGCGAGAACTTCTCGATCAACTCCTCGACTGTGAAGACATTCTGCTCGTCTCCGCCGCCCGGCGCCCAGCCCAGCAGCGCCAGAAAGTTGATAATCGCTTCGCGGATGTAGCCCTTGTCGCGCAAGTCGAACACGCTGGTGGCGCCGTGGCGCTTGCTGAGCTTCCTGCCGTCCTCGCCGCGCACATTTGGCACGTGGGCAAACAAAGGCGGCTCCCAGCCAAAGTACTGGTACAGCAGCAGGTGTTTGGGCGTGCTGGGCAGCCATTCGTCGGCGCGAATGGTGTGCGTGACGCCCTGGAGATGGTCATCCACAACCACCGCCAGATGATAGGTGGGATAGCCATCCGCCTTGAGCAACACCTGCTCATCAACCAGCGCGTTCTCGAAGGCGACATCGCCCTTGATGAGATCGTGAAAGCGCGTCACACCCTCGCGCGGCACACGCATACGAATCACGTGCGGCTGATTTGGATCGATGTCGGTTCGCAGGCGCATATGCTCGCGGAAGAGGAATGTCTCGCGCCGCGCTTCGGCTTCCTTGCGCATGCGATCGAGTTCTTCCGGCGTTTCGTTGGCGCGATAGGCGTGGCCGCGCTCGATCAGCCATTCAGCCCACTGCTTGTAGAGCGGCAGGCGCTGCGATTGGACGAACGGGCCGGGGATGCCGCGATAACTGCCATCTTCCAGCGCGCCGGGGTAATCCTCATCGGTCTTCATCTGGCGGAGCATGGCATGGTCCGGCCCGCCGTCCAGCTCGATGCCGAGCCAGTCGAAGGTTTCGAGAATGCGCCGGCCCGAACCCGGCACATAGCGGCGCTGATCGGTGTCTTCGAGGCGGATGAAGAATTGCCCGCCGGCGTGTTTGGCTGCCAGCCACGAAAACAGCGCCGTGCGAACGCCGCCAATGTGCAGTTCGCCGGTGGGCGATGGAGCGAAGCGGGTGCGCACCATATCACTCCGTGAGCCAGCCATCGCCAGCGCGCTCGTAGCTCAGCAGCTCCTCCGGCTTGAAGTACAGGTTGATTTCGCGCTCGGCCGTCTCGGGCTTGTCTGAGCCGTGGACGATGTTGCGCGAGATGTTCAGGCCGAAGTCGGCGCGGATCGTGCCGGGTTGGGCATTCAGCGGATTGGTCGCGCCCATCGTTGCCCGCGCCGCCGCGATGGCGTCGGGGCCTTCCAGAACCATGACGACCACCGGCGCGGAGGTCATGTACTTGACCGTGCCCTCGTAGAATGGCTTGCCCCTGTGTTCGGCGTAGTGCTCCTCGGCCAGCGCGCGCGAGATGCGCATCAGCTTGAGGCCGGCGATCCGCAATCCGCGAGACTCGAACCGCGCGATCACCCGGCCCACCAGCGCGCGCTGCACGCCGTCGGGTTTGACAATGATGAGAGTGCGCTCAATTGCCATGCTTCTCCTTTGACTTGCTCATAAAGTCCGCCAGCCGATGAGATTGCCGGCGGCCATCAGGATTTCAGCTTCAACGCCCGTTGATAGGCGGCCAGCGCCGCGCTTACATCGCCTTTGCGCGCGTAGATCTGACCCAGCAGGGTGTGGAATTCCGGCACATCGGGATAAGCGTGTGTTGCCGCGTCCAGATCGGCAAAGACATCGTCCAGCTTTCTGCCGGCTGTCACGAGCTGACCGTAGTAATACGCCGCCCGATCGTACTCTGCCGCGGCCATAGCGCGGCGCGCCAATGATAGCAAATGTTCTGCCGACGCTTTTGCTTTGCGCGGCCGGGCTTTGCTCCTGGCGCCCGGTCGCGCGGCCGGCTTGTCGGCGCTGTGTTCAGCAGCGCTGTCCCGGGCCACAGGCGCAACGGGCGCCGACAGCTCCGCGCCGGCGGGGCTGCTCTGGGCAGCAGTCGCTGCGGGCGCTGCCTCAGCCGGCTGGGCCGGCTCGACAGGTTGCCATTCCAGCGGCGTCAAGCTCACCCCGACCTCTGGCACAGGGAGCGGGGCCATGCGGGTAAATCCAGTTGTTGCCTGCGCGGCTGCATGGCTGATCGCGTCATCGTCAGCAGGAGCAATCGTCTCCCAGTCCGATTCACTGAGCGGCCGGCTCTGCTCGCGCATCCCGCTGAGCCAGGCCGGCAACGGCCCATCGCCATCGTTGTCACCGCCGGCAACTTCAGCCTGCGGTACTGCGTCGTGTTCGCCGCCCGGCTGCCAATCAAGCGGGGACGGCGGGAAGATAACCTGGGCAGCGCCGGCTGTGATGCCGGCGGACGCCGTCCTCTGCGCGGCCACCTCATCGTGGGAAACAGCATTGTCCAACGCCGGGCCGGCTGTCGATGCGATCAACTGATCCACCCATGCCGAACGATCGCGCTCGTCTTCATCAGGTTTGACAGACGCTTCATGTCGGGCGATATCAATCAGCGCCGGCACGTCCTGCACCGGCACGGGCGAGTGATCGCCGAGCCAGGCGGCTGTCTCTCGGAAATCGGGGTCGAGCCGGGCTGCCGCGCGCCGATAAGCCGCGCTCATGCCGGTCGAACCGATATGCGACCACAACGCATAGAGGATGACGCTGGCGTTCAGACAATCAGGCTGCGTGTCAAGAATGGTCTGGCACAGTTCGACGGTTGTAACGCGCAGGCCGGCGCGCCACAGCATTTCGGCCAGGATCACTTGCAGGTCTGCGCGGTCGGGGGCGGCATCGAGCATGGCGCGCAGGTCAGCGATAGCCTGATCGATGAAGCCGGCTGCGAAACGCTGGCGAAGGCGCAACACACGGCCGGCCCCGCTGACATCGCCGCCGGCCTCTCGCACCAGGCGCGCGGCATCGACATGGCCCGTGTCGTGATCCAGCAACTGCCGGGCGGTGAGGATGGCCTCGCGCTTGTGGCCGAAACGCAACTGGCAGCGCATGAGGCCGGCCAGGGACTGCGCGTCGGCCGGAGTAATTTCGAGGACGCGCGAATAGTCCTGAGCGGCGCGCGTCGTCTCGCCCATGGCCTGCAATGCGCGCGCCCGGACGCTCAACACGCGCACCGCGTCTGGATAAGAGGATAATAAGTCATCGCAACGCGCAACTGCCTGGGCGTATTCGGCGGCAGTGAGCCATTCGACCGCTTCGTTCAAAGCCGCGTTCAGGGTGAGAGAGTTCAGATCGCTCATCGGCATCATTATCCCGCAAAGACACCATGACTGCCAAACCTGTCGTTCACCTGTGCGAGGCCGATGTGGCCGAAGGACTGGAGGAGATCGTCCGCCAGGAGCTGCGCGCGAAACTGGGCGCGCGCGTCACGCTGCGGCGATTGCCGGCGGATCAGGAGCAGGCCGGCATAGTGCAGTTCACCTATAGCGGGGATGTGCGCGCGCTGCTCGGGTTGAAAACAGCGCAGGCCGTCTATCTGGTGAGGCGTTTCGCCGTGCCACGGCCAAAAGCCCTGCTGGGCGACGCGCACTTTCGCGCCGTGCTGTCGATGATTGCGCTGGCGCGCAGCGCGCAACCCGACGCCTATCAATCGCTCTACCTCAGCGCGGCCGGCTCGGATTCGAGCGTCATGACGCGGCTGAAACGCGAGTTGGCGCAGCGGGTGAATCTGCCTGTGGCGGAGGCAGAGGGCGATCTGGTCATCCGGGTGCGGCCGGCGCGCGCAACCAGCCGAGAGGCCGGGGGATGGGAGGTGCTGGTGCGGCTGTCACCGCGCCCGCTGGCAACGCGCGCATGGCGGGTCTGCAATTTCGAGGGGGCGCTGAACGCGGCAGTGGCGCACGCGATGGCGCTGCTGACACAGCCCTCGGCGCAGGATGTGTTCCTGAATCTGGCGTGCGGGTCCGGCTCGCTGCTGATTGAGCGGCTGGCGTGGGGGCCGGCGCGGCTGGCGATGGGATGCGACATCAGCGCGGCGGCGCTGAATTGCGCGCGACAAAACCTGACGGCCAGCGGCTTCACAGCCGAGTTATGGCAGTGCGATGCGCGCGCATTGCCGCTGGCGAGCGGCAGCGTGGACGCGCTGTGCGCCGACTTGCCGTTCGGCCATCTGGTCGGGTCGCACGCGCAGAACGTGGCGTTATATCCGCGCATCCTCGACGAAGCGACGCGAGTCGCCAGGCCGGGGGCGCGCTTTGCGCTTATCACGCACGAGGTGAGGCTGACCGAGTCACTGCTGGGCGCAAACTGCGCGTGGGCTGTTGACAGGGTGCTGCGGGTGGAACTGGGCGGTCTGTATCCGCGCATTTTTGTGTTGCGGCGCGCGGCGTAGAACACCACGCTTGCGTGTTCTATAATCACGCCCAACCTGAACGGAAGAGAGCTTGCTGGATTATGCCCACCGACGAAACAGCCGCAACCCCGAACGCTGCCCCAACGACGCCGAAAGACTTCATCCGCGATCTGATTGACGAAGATAACCGCACCGGCCGCTTTGGCGGGCGCGTGCATACCCGTTTCCCGCCAGAGCCAAACGGCTATCTGCACATCGGCCACGCCAAGTCCATCAACCTGAACTACGGGATTGCGCGCGATTACGGCGGCAAGTTCAACCTGCGTTTCGACGACACCAACCCGACCAAAGAAGAACAGGAATACGTGGATGCCATCATCGAAGATGTGCGCTGGCTGGGCGCGGACTGGGAAGACCGGCTGTTCTTCGCGTCGGATTACTTCGACCAGTTGCACGAATGGGCGGTGCAACTGATCAGGGCCGGCAAGGCGTATGTGTGCGACCTGAGCGCGGACGAGATCCGCGAATATCGCGGCACGCTGACCGAACCGGGGCGCGAAAGCCCCTACCGCAACCGCTCCGTGGAAGAGAATCTCGATCTGTTCGAGCGCATGCGCCGGGGCGAGTTCCCCGACGGCTCGCGCACGCTGCGCGCAAAGATCGACATGGCGTCGGGCAACCTGAACATGCGCGACCCGGTGCTGTATCGCATTCTGCGCGCCACGCATCACCGCACCGGCGACAAGTGGTGCATCTATCCAATGTACGACTGGGCGCACGGGCAGTCCGACTCGATCGAGGGCATCACCCACTCGATCTGCACGCTGGAATTCGAGGCGCATCGCCCCCTGTACGACTGGTGTCTCGACGCGCTGGGCGTGTACCACCCGCAGCAGATCGAGTTCGCCCGGCTGAACCTGACCTACACCCTGATGAGCAAGCGCAAGCTGATCGACCTGGTGAAGCGGGGCTATGTGCGGGGATGGGACGACCCGCGCATGCCAACCATCTGCGGGCTGCGCCGGCGCGGCTACACGCCCGAGGCGATCCGCGATTTCTGCAACCGCATCGGCGTAGCCAAAGCCAACAGCACGGTGGACTACGGGTTGCTGGAAGCGTGCGCGCGCGAGGATTTGAACAAGCGCGCCCGGCGCGTGATGGTGGTGCTGAAGCCGCTGAAGGTAGTGATCGAAAACTGGCCGGCGGGCAAGGTTGAGTGGGTGGACGCGGAGAACAACCCGGAAGACCCGGGCGCCGGCGCGCGCAAAATGCCGTTCTCAGGCGAGCTGTACATCGAACAGGATGACTATCGCGAAGACCCGCCGAAGGGCTGGTTCCGCCTGGGGCCGGGGCGCGAGGTGCGGCTGAAGCATGGTTACTACATCACCTGCCGCGAGGCGATCAAAGACGCCGCCGGCAACGTGATCGAGTTGCGCTGCGTGTATGACCCCGAATCGGCCAGCGGCGTGACGCCGGACGGGCGCAAGGTGCAGGGCACGCTGCACTGGGTGTCGGCTGCGCACGCTGTGGATGCAGAAGTGCGCCTGTACGAGCAGTTATTCTCCAAACCTGACCCGGAGGATGTTCCGCCCGGCCAGGACTACACGGCCAACTTGAATCCGAACTCGTTGACGGTGCTGGCCGGCTGCAAGGCTGAACCATCGCTGGCCGACCTTTCGCCGGACCCGCAGTACACGGACGGCATTCATCGGTTTCAGTTCATGCGCCAGGGATATTTCTGTCTCGACCCGGATTCAACGCCGGACAGGCTGGTGTTCAATCGCACAGTAACGCTGAAGGACACCTGGGCCAAAGTAGAGAAGGGGACAAAAAAGGGATAGCGAGTCAACCCTCCGAACAAAAGCAAAAAGCCGGCGTCAGCGTGACCGCTGACGCCGGCTTTTCTGTACTCTGTGATCCGGTTACGCGCCCAGCGACTGGCGCAGCGCGCCCATGCGCCCGGCCACGCTGCCATCGATGATCTTGTCACCGACGCGCACGACCAATCCGCCCAGGATGGCCGGATCGACCTCAAAAGCCAACTCGCCGACCTGACCGAGCTGCTGAGCCAGATCCGCCTTCACACGGGCCTGCTCGTCCGTCGAGAGCGGCAAGGCGCTGGTCACGACGACAGAAGCGCCATCGGCTTTGGCGTCGGTCACAAGGCCGGCCGGCACTTTGCTGAAGAAATCGTTGATAAGCGCCTGTTGACGCTGCGCGTCAAGCGAATCGCCGATAACTTTGTTGGCGGCGGCCATGGCAAGCGCAGCCACCTGGGTGCGCAACTGGGCCAGCGTCTGGTTGCGCTCAGCGATCGCGTCCACGCGAGCCTGCTCGCGGATACGGTCAGCATCGGCCAGAGCAGCCTTGCGCAGATTGTCGAGTTCGGCCTGCGCGCCCTGCAGCGCCTCGGCGCGAATCCTGGCCGCAGCGGCTTCCGCCTCAGCCATTTTGGCCTGATAGTCCTTCTCGACATTCGCCAGGCGCTCGTCGGCTTTGGCGGCGTTGTTCAGACTTTCCTCGATGCGCTTGCGGCGATTCTCAAGTCCGCGCATGATCGGCTTGATCATCAGCGCATTGAGAAATAACAGCAGGAGCACAAAGTTGATGATCTGAGCGACCAGAAGGAACGAGTTGATGCCCAGATTGCCCAGGACATCGCCGCCGCCGCCTTCGGCCATCACTTGGGAGATAGCTAGGAAGTTCAAGGATGCACCTCTGCAACAGCTTTTGGCTATTGGCGATCAGCCTTTGGCAATTGACCCGCTGGAGTCAATGACCGGCGGCTGAGCGCGAATAGCCGACGGCTTCTAGATGGCGAACAGCAGCAGAAACGCGATCACCAGCGCGAAAATGGCCAGCGCCTCTGCGAACGCAATGACCAGAATCATGTAGGTTTGCAGGGTGGAGGTGACCTCGGGGTTGCGTCCCATCGAGATGAGCGCGCCGAGGCCGGCCAGCCCGATGCCGATGCCGGGGCCAATCATGCCCGCGCCGCCGGCGATACCCGCGCCGATCAGCTTGCCCAGTTCGTTTGCAGCTTGTTGATCCATGACAGTCTCTCCGATTTACGATTTGCGATTTTTGATTTGCGATTTGAAATTGACAATTGTCGATCAGCGATTAGCGATTCCTGACTCTGAACCCGGCATCAGACAAAAGACCGCAAGGGAGGCGAATCCAAAATCCAAAACCGACTAGTGTTCGGTGTGCGCCACTGCCAGCGAGGTAAAGACCACCAGCAACATCATGAAGACGAAGGCCTGGATGACGGCCACGGCCACTTCAAAGGCCATGAAGATCGTCGGCATGACGAAGGGCAGGATGAACGACATGACGAACACGAGCACCGTGCCGGCGAACATGTTGCCGAAAAGACGGAAGGAGAACGAGATGATGCGGATAAACTCCGACAGCAACTCAAGAAAACCGACCGCGAACTGAATGTAGTTGATGAAGCCGGACATGCCGCCGGTTGCCCCGCCCCGGCGCAGCGCGCCGAAGTTGAAGAATCGCTCGAAGTAGTGGCCGCCGTTGGCGCGGATGCCCTGGATTTCAACAAAGAGGAAGGCGATCAGGGCCAGGGCCAGGGTCGTGCTGAGGTCAGAGGTGGGCCGGCGCATCACCGGCAGGACAATGAACCCGGAGCCGGCCTTGCCTTCAGCAGCGGTGACATCGCTGGCGAGGGCGGCTTGCGCCTCGCCGCCGGCCGAGCCGATGGTGGGCGCGGGGCATCCCTCATCCACCGGCTGACCGGTAATCAAGCCAACGCCGCCGACTTCCACCAGGCAGTAGCCCTTGCCCGAATGCGGATGTTCGACCGGGCCGATGGACTCGTGGCCGGGGATAACCTCGAACAGGCTGGCGATCAGAACGAAGGTGAAAAGCGTCACGGCCAGGGGCAGCACCACTTTAGCGCGCGGCCCCAGGGTGGGGACGATGAAGCGCTGGTACAGTAATTCAATGTAGGCTTCCCAGGCATTGGCGAACCAGTTGCCCGGTTTCATACCGCCCAGCCCGCGCCGGCCCAGCAGCACCAGCACGATGATGACCGCGTCCACGATCAGGGTCGTGAGCAGCGTGTTGTAAAGACCGATCCTGACGCCGGCGATCTCGAACCACGGCTCGCCGATGATCTCGGCCGGCACGACGATCTTCGGCACGAAGGCTTTGAAAGTCACGTCCTGGCCGTTAATCGGAATAGCGACGCCGGCGCCGAAATTGCCCAACATGCAGGCAATCACACACGCAAAGATCAGAAAGGCAAGGATCAGGATCGTTCTTGGTTTCATGGGTATGTGCGTCTCGTGGAGTCAGGGTGTTTACCGCGAGGCCGGCAGCGCGCCCGCCTGGTTCGCGGCAGAAGTGTCACTTTGGCCGGCTTTGGCCCTGTTGCGAAGGTGAGCCTCATACGCCGCGCGCGCCCTGGCGATGGTGCGCAACGCAATGCGATAGGTGAGCCATACAGACAGCGGCAGGCTGACGATGCCCAGGCCCAGCGTCAACAGCGGGCGTGTGCCCAGTTGCACATCAAGAAACAAGCCCAGCAGAATCGCCCCCAGCACCAGGCCGCCGACCACAATTGCGATCTGAAAGATCATTACGCCGACAATTGCCGGCGGCAACGCTCTTATCAACAACACGATCGGCGATTCTCTGTCGTTTCCCATAGATCAAAGCCAGCGCATTTTAGCATAGCGAAGGTTAGTTCAATAACCCTCTGGCAGCATCCAGCGCAATCGACCAGAACTGCGTGGAAGCCACGGTGATGAACAGAATAGCAGCGCTCGACACCAGCACGACCCAGCCGGTCGCAACCGGCGCCCGCACAGGCTGGGCATCGTCAGATGATCGCTCAACGTACATCGCGCGCACGATGCCCAGGTAATAGAACACCGAGATGAGCACGTTGATCACGCCCATCGCCACCAGCAGCACCAGATCGTCGCTGATGGCGGCGCGGAACAGGAACAGCTTGCCGAGAAAGCCCACCAGCGGCGGCGCGCCGAGCAGGCTGAGCATTGCGGCTGTCATGCCGAGCGCGGTGTACGGCGCGCGCCGGCCCAGGCCGTTAAAGGCGCTGATCTGCTCGCTGCCCACGCGCTGCGAGACGACGCTGACGACAGCGAATGCGGCGACGTTGGTCAGCATGTAGGTAGCCGCGTAAAAGATAACGGCGGCGGCGGCATCGGCTGCGGCTTCGGGCGCCTGCCGGCTGTAGGCAAAGCCAAACGCAGTGACGCCGATCAGCATGTAGCCGGCCTGGGCAATGCTGGAATAGGCCAGCATGCGCTTGATGTTGCTCTGGGTGATCGCCAGCAGGTTGCCGAGGAACATGGTCAGAATCGCCAGCGGCTGCATCAACTGCACCCACACGACTGAAGCCTGGCTGAAGGGCGGCTCGAAAACGTACAGCAGGAAACGCATCAGGATGGCAAAGCCGGCAGCCTTCGAGGCAGTGCTGAGGAAACCGACAAACGGCGTCGGGGCGCCCTCATACACATCGGGCGTCCAGAAATGGAAAGGCACCGCCGAGGTCTTGAACGCGAAGCCGGCAATCACCAGCAGCACCGCCAGCACGGCCAACATGCGCGTGTCGGCGCCGGACAACACCTGCGCCACTGCCGCGTAGTTGGTCTGGCCGCCGCTGAGGCCGAAGATCAGCGCCAGGCCGTACAACATGATGGTGGACGCGACGGCGCCGAAGATGAAGTACTTGATGCCGGCTTCGGCGCTGCGCGGGGTGTCGCGCATGAAGCCGGCCAGCAGATACAACGCGAAGCTCGACGCCTCGGTGGCCAGATACAGCATGATGAGGTCGTTGCTGGCGGCCATCAGGCCCATCGCCATCGTGGCCAGGATGAGCAGGGCGTAGTATTCGCCGCCGGCGCGGGCCGGACGGAAGTCGATCGACACCAGGCAGGTCAGGATGCCGGCCACGATGAAGATGACGCGAAAGACAAACGCGAACAGGTCATGGCGAATCATGCCGCCGAGGACGGCGCGGGCGTCGGCGCCGATCTGGGGCGCAACGCTGGCCGGCGGAACGGCGATCAGCAGCGACAAAATCAGCGCGCCGGCCATGCCGGTTGCAGCCAGAATGCCCAGCGCGCGGCGGGAAATGCGCCGGGCCGAGAACATGTCCACAGCCAGGATGACCATAGCCCACACCGTGAGGCCGATCTCCGGCGCGATAGCAAGAAAATGCGATGGGTCAAATACAGAGTACGCCATGTTTGCTTTACCTTCAACCGCTTGCCCGGGTCAATGAAGCCAGGATGGTCTGAACGCCAACCTGAATCACCTGCATCACCGTGTTGGGCATGACGCCCACCAGGATGAGCACGCCGCACATGAAGACGATGGAGAACTTTTCGAGCGCGTCCAGGCCGGGCAGCTTTTGCAGTTCGAGATTTTTCGGCTCGCTGAAGTAAACCTTGTAGGCCACGCGCAGCGTCCAGGCGGCGGTAATGACGACGGTGAGCACGCCGGCGATGGCGATCCAGCTAAACCACCAGTTGAGCTGGCCGGGGAAGATCAGGCTGGGGGTTTCCGCTGCGCGCCACAGGCCCATGAAGATCATCACTTCGGCGGGGAAGCCGGGCAGGCCAGGCATCCCCATAGCCGCCAGCGAGCCGATCACAAAGCCGATGGCTGCCAGCGGCATAACGCGGAACATGCCGTTCAGCTCTTCAATGTCGCGCAGATGAGCGCGCTCGTAGATCATGCCGACCAGCGCGAACATCAGGCCGGTCATCACGCCGCCGGCGAACAGTTCGAGGCCGGCCCCGTTCAGCCCCAACTCGTTCAGAGATGCGATGCCGAGCAACACCAGGCCCAGGTGCGCCACCGAGGAGAAACCGATGATGTACTTGAGGTCGGTCTGGCGGAAGGCGATCAGGCCGGCGTAAATCACATTCGCAAGGCACAGGAACACGATCACCGGCAGGTAATACTGAGCCGCCTCCGGCATAAGTTGCACGCCGAAGCGCAGCGCAGCGTAGGCGCCGGTGGCCTTGAGCACGCCGCCATGCAACATCGAGACGGCAGTAGGCGCGGCGGCGTAACCATCGGGCGACCAGTTGTGCAGCGGCCAGATGGAGGCCAGCACGCCAAAGCCGATGAAGATGGCGATGAACCACGGCTTGATTTGCTCGAACTGCTCAGGGGCGAGAGCCAGCACGCCCTGTTGCAGCTTGACGAAATCGAAGGTTGCGCCGGCCTGGAAGTACACCACCAGCAGGCCGATGATGGCGACCAGCGAACCAACGAACAGATAAATAGTCAGCTTCATCGCCGCGTACTCGCGGTTCCTGCTGCCCCACCCTGCAATCAGCACATAGACCGGGAAAAGCACCAACTCATAAAAGATGAGGAAGAGGAAGATGTCGAGCGACATGAACGCGCCGAATACGCCGGCCACCAGCATGAGCAGAAAGCTGAAGAACTCGCGCGGCCGGTCGTCCAGCTTCCATGACACCAGCGCGGCGCAAAATGCCACGATGGCCGTCAGCAGCAGCATGGGCGCGCTGAAGCCGTCCACCGCCACGTGATAGCCGATGCCCAGCTCAGGAATCCAGCTCGTTTCCTCGGCGAACTGGAAGCCGCCCACCGCGCGGTCGTAGCCGGCGAAGACAAAGAACGACAACAGCAACGACACCGCAAAGGCGCTGGCGGCGACGGTCTTGATAATGTCAGTCCGCTCGCGCGGCGTGAGCAAAATGATGGCTGCGCCGATCACCGGCGCCAGCATGATGAGTGTGAGCACAGGTATTGAGAAGTTCATCGCAGAAAGCCTCTGGCCAGTTCGTATACTCCCTCCGCTGCCGCTACTGCCGCCTCAGCCGTCTCGCGAGATGGCTCGAACTCAAAGTCGTATCGAAGCTCAACGGCAAAGGGTGTTGGCATCGCTCATTCCTGCTGTCGTTCATCGAGAGCCGGCAAATGCGGCGCTGCAAGATCAATCAATCGCTTCAAGTTGTGCGTCCACGGATACTCAATCTCCAGTGATGCCAGCACAGCCTTGAGACTCTTTTCAGCCGCCTGTTGGGCATGAAAGCAGACAATATCCAGGGCGCGACCAGTCGCCAAAACAGCGCGGGCGGCAAAGAGATCGCTCTCCGCCTTCAACAACATTCCCAGCGCGTTATCACGCGGCGTGGCCATACAACTCCCTGCCCTCGCGCAACGCCGTCGTGACGAAGTGGGTCCTCACCTCGCGCCACCTGGCAATCTCATCGGGCGTCCACCACACCACATCCACATCGCGCGGCAACTTAAGGGCAGCCAGTTCGACATACACTGGCGCGGCGCGACGCCAGCGCGGTTCCGAGGACGGCGCGACAATGAGCAGATCGTAATCGCTGTCGCTGCGGGCATCGCCCCGCGCGCAGGAGCCAAACAGCACGATGCGTTGCGGCTTGAAATGCTCCACAATGCACTGTGTGATTTGCGTGAGCGTATCGTCTGCGTCTTCCGGCCTCTTCATACGACTGTCTCTCCGGGTTTGGGCCATGCTTTCGAGGCAGGATTCAGGGCAATAGCCTGAAAATGTCCAGCGCGCCGACGTTGATCACGCCCAGCGCCACCAGCGGATACACGCCCAGCGCCAGCATCATCACCATGAGCGGCGCGACAGCCAGGGTTTCGGTCCAGTGAATGTCGGACAAACGATGGTGATGCCACTCCTCGCCCAAAGGGCCGTGCAGCACTTTTTGCAACGACTTCAGGATGTAAATGCCGGTGACAAGCAGGCCGGCCATCGATAGGATGACATAGGGCGTGAGCGCCGGCCACGCGCCGCGCACCACCATGAACTCGCTGACAAACCCGCTCAACCCCGGCAGACCCAGCGACCCCATGGAGCAGAAGATCAGAATCGCGCCGTAGATCGGCATGATGCTCCACAAGCCGCCGAGTTTGGTCAGATCGCGGGTGTGCGCGCGCTCGTACACCACGCCGACCAGCGCGAACATGGCTGCCGAGGACAAGCCGTGCGTCACCATTTGCAAGGCCGCCCCGCTGGCCGCGATCACGGCATCCGTGCGCAATTCGGCGTTGGCGGCCATCACTGCCGCCGCCGCGACACCCATCGCCACAAAGCCCATGTGATTCACCGAAGAGTAGGCCACCAGCTTCTTGAAGTCGTTCTGGCCCCAGGCCGCGAACGCGCCCAGCACAATGCTGAGCAGGGCCAGCAGAGCCAGCACCGGCGCGAACTGCGCGGCGGCATCGGGGAACAACGGGATGACCATGCGCAGGAAACCATAGCCACCCAGCTTGAGCAAAATGCCGGCCAGGATCATCGAGCCGCCGGTCGGCGCTTCGGTGTGCGCGTCGGGCAGCCAGGTGTGCAACGGCCAGATGGGAATCTTCAACGCGAAAGCGATGGCGAACGCGAAGAATGCCACAGCCTTCCAGGTGTTGGCGTCCTCGAACAGGGCGTTGATGGTGTTGTTGCCGGTGAAAGGCCGGCCCAGATCGGAGAACAGGTACAGCAGGTCGAAGCTGCCGGAAGCAATGCCGATCACCTGAATCGCCAGCAACATACCCAGGCTGGCGAACATGGTGTAGAGGATGAACTTGAATGACGCATAGCGCCGGTTCTGGCCGCCCCACTGCGCGATGAGGAAGTACATCGGCACCAGGCTGATCTCATAGAACAGGAAGAACAGCAGCAGGTCGAGCGCGACAAAACAGCCCAGCACGGCGGTTTCGAGCAGGAAGAACAAGGCGAAGAACGCCTTGACCCCGCGCTCGATGCGCAACGACATCAGCAGCGCCAGCGGCTGCAGGAAAGTGGTCAGCACGATCAGCGGCATGCTGATGCCATCGACGCCGACGTGATAGCTGGCGTTGACCTGCGGGAACCACACCGCCTGTTCGCGGAACTGGAAGCCGCCCTGCGCGGTGTCGTAGCCGGCCCACATCAGAATCGCCAGACCCAGCGGGATCAGGCTGAAGGCGATCGATCCCCACTGGATCAGCCGGGCGCGATGCTGCGGCGTGAGCAGCACCAGCGCCATACCGATCAGCGGCGTGAAGGTGATGACCGTGAGCAGATTCGCTTTGATGAAATCCATATCGATTTCCGATTGACGATTGACGATTGACAATTGCTCAGCAATCGGCGGCAATCGTCAATCGTCAATCACAGAATCGTCAATTCATCTTGAGAACACCAGGAAGAACACAACCAGCACAACGGCAGCGATCAGGCCGGAGAGCAGGTAGTTCTGCACCTGGCCGCTCTGCAACTCGCGGCCCTCGCGGCCAATGTTGCGCACCGTGTTGCCGATGAAGTCCGAGATGCCGGTGACCACCACGCGGTCGAAGGTCCTGAACCAGCCGGCCACCACGCTGCCGGCGCGATAGCCGCCTTCCAGCACCGCGTCGATCACGCCCTTATCCACCAGCCGGCTGTAGTTGTCGGCTGCCCATTGCATCGGGCGGATGAAGATAGCGCGGTACAGTTCGTCGAAGTACCAGCGGTTGTGGAGGAAAGTGAACAGGCCGCCCAGCTTCTCGACCGGGTCGGTCTGGCCGGCTTGCAGGGGCCGGCGCCAATACACCACGTAGCCCAGGCCGAGACCAATCGCCACCACCGCCAGCGAGAACAGCACCGGAACCAGACTGAATGGAATCGTCGGTTCCTTTTCAACCAGGCCGGACATCAGGAAATTCTTCAGCCAGTACGCTCCATCGCCCAGAATGGCGCCGAACAACGGGAAGTCCTTTGGCACATTGATGAAGCCGAGGAACAACGCGAACACAGCCAGCACGATGAGCGGAATGGTCATGCTGGGCGCAGATTCCGTGGCGTGTTCAGCGGCTGCGCTGCGCGGCTGCCCGAAGAAGGTCATGGCGATCTGGCGGGTGGTGTAGAACGCCGTCAGGGTGGCCGAGAACACCAGCACCAGGAAGACGATCAGCGCCAGGGCGTTGCCTTCGCTCATCGCATGAAAGGCGTCGGCGAAGATTTCGTCTTTGCTCCAGAAGCCGGCAGTGATGAAGGGGAAACCCATCAGCGCCAGGCCGCCGATCAGGAACGTCCAGAAAGTGACCGGCATTCTGTGGCGCAGGCCGCCCATGTTGCGCATGTCCTGCGGATCAAACGATTCCGGATTTTGGATTTCGGATTTTGGAGTGTGATCGTCGTGGCCATGCGCTTCGTCGCTGCCATGCCCATTGTGATGGTTTGCATGGGCGTGCGCGGCGTGATGATGGCCGTGCTCGACGCCATGAATGACCGAGCCGGAGCCGAGGAACAAGAGCGCCTTGAAGAAAGCGTGCGTGAGCAGGTGAAAGCCGGCGGCGATGTACGCGCCGATGCCGACCGCCGCCACCATGAAGCCAAGCTGGCTGATGGTGGAGAAGGCCAGCACGCGCTTGATGTCGTACTGAGCGACCGCGATGGTCGCGCCGAGGAAAGCCGTGATTGCGCCGATTACGCCGACGATGGTGAAGGCGGCGCTGTCATGGCCGGCGAATTGAAACAGAGGAAAGAAGCGCAACAGCATGAACACGCCGGCGCTGACCATCGTCGCGGCATGGATCATCGCGCTGACCGGCGTCGGGCCTTCCATCGCGTCGGGCAACCACACATGCAGCGGGAACTGCGCGCTCTTGCCGACCGTGCCGCCGAAAATGAGAACGCCGATCATGCCGGCCGCCGAGATGCCCAGCCCCAGCACCGCCGGCGTCTCCGCCAGCAGGCGCAGCGCCTCTTCGTTGTGCAGAATGTCGAAGAAGTTGAGCGTGCCGGTCTGGCTGTACAAGTACACCATCCCCAGCAACAACAGCATGTCGCCGACGCGGGTGGTCATAAACGCCTTCACGGCCGCTTTGTACGCCGACGGCTTGCGATAGAAGAAGCCGATCAACGAGTAGGAGCAGAAGCCCATCAACTCCCAGAAGATGAACAGGGCGAGCAGGCTGTCCGACACCACCAGACCCATCATCGAGCCGCCAAACAGGCTGAGGAAGGCAAAGAACCGGCTGTACAGCGGGTCGGACGCCATGTAGCCGGTGCTGTAAATGAAGATCAACGAACACGTGACCGGCACCATGAACAGGAAGGTGGCGCCCAGAGGATCAACCGCAATGCCGATGCGCAGGAAGGTCTCGCCGGTCGGAATCCACGGGATGGATTGACGGATGGGGGCTTTGCCCAAATCGGGCATGCCGATCACGTTGAAGAAGACAATGAGAGCCAGGATTGCCGACGCAAGCATCGCGCCTACGGCGATCGTCGAGCTGGTCTGACGATGCCGGTGGGTGAACAGCGCAATGACGGCAAACGCCAGCAGCGGCGGCAGCGGCGCCAGCCAGGTCAGGGTTTGAAGGAGTTCTCTGCTCATGGTGCAACTCAGCCATCGAGACAATCACTCAATGACTCAATGGCTCAACCTCTACAGTTTCATCGAGTCGAGTTTGTCCGGGTCCACACTCTGCGTGTTGCGATACACCGAGATCATCAGCGCCAGGCCGATGGCGGCTTCGGCAGCCGCAATGACGAAAATAAACGCGGCAAACGCCAAGCCGGCGGCAGCGTTCGGGGCGACATAACGCCAGAAGGCCAGCAGATTGATGTTGACGGCATTCAGCATCAGCTCGACGCCCATCAGGATGGCGATGGCGTTTTTCCGCGCCAGCACGCCATACAGCCCGATGCAAAAAAGAGCCGCCGAGACCAGCAAGAACCAGTAAAGCGGGATTCCATTCAGCATTGCGCGACCTCAATCACCCTTGCCAAAATCCATGTCTCCTCTGGCGCAAACTCAATGATGGGCAACGGACGCGGCCGGCGCTTCGGCGCTGCGCGTTTCAGCCAGCGGCAACGGCTGCTGCACCGGCCCGGCCAACATGGCTTCCTGCGCTTCTTCAGCCGCCAGTTCAGCGCGCTCTTCCATCACGTCCTTCAGCGCGCGGTCGCGCGCCACCCAGATTGCCCCGACCATGGCCACCAGAATCAGCACTGCCGTCAGCAGAAACGCCGCGCCGTACTGATTGAAGTCTACGAACGACTGCCCGAGGCGAACCAGGTGATCGTCGGGCACAGCCGGCGCGGGCTGCCCCTCGACCACATTCGGCCAGCTCACACTGCCGAATTGCCGCTGGCCGATGGTCACGGCCACCGGGCCGAGCATGAGCGCCATGATGGCAAACACGATCACACTGACGACCAGGGCCGCCGGCCACTGCGAGTTGGCCGGCTGAGCCAGTTGCACGCCGCGCGTCAGCATGACCGCAAAGATGATGAGGATGGATATTGCGCCGATGTAGACCAGGAATTGCGCGGCAGCAAAGAAGCCGGCGTCGAGCAGCACGTACAACCCCGTCACCCCGAAGAACGACACAATCAGAAACAGCGCCGCGTGGAACAGGTTGCGCGCGGTCACCACCATCACGCCGCCGCCCAGGACGACAAGAGAGATCACAATGAACAGAACCTGTGAAATGGTCATCTCTGCACCGATTGATGATTGACGATTGACGATTGACGATTGGAGCAAGCGACCTTTCAATCGTCAATTCAACAATCGACAATTTCTACCTGGCCGGGGCGCCTCCGGCAAAGCCCGACACGGCGGCGCGGTTCGCTTCGCGCCGGCTTTCGATTTCCGCTTCTTCGGCCAGGCGCAGCACACGCGCCCGCCGGGCCACAATGGCCAGGCCGGACAGCAGGATCGCCACGTTAGCCACAAACAGGATGGCGGCCTGCGTCTCCGGCGTCACCAGAATGCCGCCGTTGGCCGCCTGAAGGCCGGGGCTGGTGACGAACAGCTTGGCCAGAATCATCACCGCAATGATATTGACGATCGACATTGGCACCAGCACTTTCCAGTTCAGCGACATCAGTTGATCGACGCGCACGCGCGGCAGCGTGCCGCGCAGCCACATGAAGACGAAGAAGACCCCCGCCGTCTTGAGCGCCAGCCAGAGATAAGGCGGCAGAATCGGCCCGGCATAGCCGCCCAGGAACAGCGTGGCGAACACAATGGACACCGCCAGCGTGTTGACGTATTCGCCCAGCATGAACAGGGCGAATTTCATGCCGCTGTATTCGACGTGGAAGCCGGCCACAATCTCCGACTCGGCTTCGAGCAGGTCAAAGGGCGAGCGGCCGGTCTCGGCTACGCCGGCGATAAAGAACGCCAGCGCAGACAGGGGGAGATAGAGAATGAAGGGGATGCCGGGGTTGCCGTCGGCGAGTGTCTGGCGCTGCACGATATCGGCCAGCCCCATCGAGCCGGCCAGCAGGATCACCGGAATGACGTTGAGCAGCATGGGCACTTCATAACCCACCAACTGGGCCACGGTGCGAAAAGCGCCCAGCAGCGAATACTTGTTGTTGCTGCCCCACCCGGCCATCAGGATGGCAACCGTGCTGGCCGAGCCGACCGCGATGACGAAGAACACGCCGATATTGAGATTTGTGCCCACCACACCTGGCGCAAGCGGGAACACCGCGAAGGTCACGAGGGCAAACGTGGCGATGATGAGGGGAGCGGCGTTGTACACCCAGCGGTCGGCGCTGGCCGGCGTAGTGTCCTCTTTGGTGAACATCTTGATGCCATCGGCGATCGGTTGCAAGAGTCCAAACGGGCCAGCTTGATTAGGCCCCACCCGGTTCTGGATGCGCGCCACCACCTTGCGCTCGGCCCAGGTCATGCCCATGAAAACCAGAGCTACTATTGTGCACAACACCAGCGCACCCAGTCCCATCGTAATCAGATCGGCGCCCAGGCCAGGGCCTAATATGCCCTCAACCAGACCCGCCACACCATCACTGACGATCTTCAGCAGATTGTTGACCGTATCAATCACCGACATAAGCTCACCAATTTCCGGCGAAACGAGTTCTTCCGCTTACAGCAAGCGCCCCGCACTCAACGCGCGGGGCGGCAAATATTCCACTTGACAGCCCGGTGCAGAAACTACGCATTGGCAGGCGTTAAGTCTCCGCCGTCCTGTATTGAGCGCGCATTCACCGGCTGCCCGGTCAATCCCACTGCAGCGCACCCCTGCGCCAGGCATAGAGCAATGCTGTCATCAAAATGCCCAGGAAGACTGTTACGACCAGCACCGCGTAGAGCGGCACGACATTGAATGCGACGGCAAATGGAAACAGCAGCACCCCGCCAACGTCAAATAACACGAAGATAAGGGCAAAGATGTAGTATTGAACGCGGAACTGAACCCACGCGTCGCCGACGGTCTCCATGCCGCACTCATAGGTCTCAAGCTTGGCCGGGCTGGGCTTCCTGGGCCGAAGGAGGGATGCCGCAAAGACCGCGACGCCCATCAACAGGAAAGCGGTGACGAGCATGACACCGATGAACGCAAAATCAGTTCTCATCCAAACCCCTGACCGATGCGCATCGCACACAGCCAAACGCGGCGGGAAACCATCAACAAAGCGCTTCGTTCACCCGGCCGGCCGCTCGATTGCGCCTAAGTTCACAAACGGGCTGATTATAGCGAGGCTTCGGGTCACGTCAAGGAATCGGCTCAGTTGTCCAGCGCAGGCCGTCTACGGTCACGCCACCCACCGCCAGTTCCCAATGCAAATGAGGGCCTTCGCTGCGCCCGGTGTTGCCCGACTTGCCGATCATGTCGCCGGCATTCACGATCTGGCCCACCTTGACGCCGGCCTCGGACAGGTGGCAGTACACGGTGAACACGCCTCGGCCATGATCGATGATGATCACCAGACCGCGCACCATGAATTCCTGCACGGCTGCGACACGGCCCGGCGCCGACGCATAAACCGGCGTGCCGGCCGGCGCCACAATATCCGTGCCGCTGTGATAGGTGCGCAATATCCCGCCGTTGAAGCTGCGTCGCGCGCCGAAGTACGACGCGATCCGGCCCGACGCGGGCAGCCTGAGCGGCCCTTCCCACCACTGTGTGCCAGACCACTGGCTGAGAATGGCGTCCAGTTCCACGCGTTCGTCAATGTTCACCTGTGGGTCGAGCAGCGGGATCAGGCGTCGGCTGATGGTGAGATTCTCGAAGCCGAATCCGCCGGCGGCGGTCTGGATGCGGCCACCCACTTCGGCGGCAGCGCCGGATTCTGCAATGGCGCGCAGGGTAACCGTGTACACGCCCGGCTCCTGCAAGCCGGCCACGCCGGACAGCGCCACATATCCGCCGGCCTGCGGCACAAATCGCAACGGCCGGCCGGCCAGCGAGCCAACAATCTCCTGCAACGGGCGATTCGCGCGCACGCTTACCACAACGATGTCGCCCTGGCGCGGCACACGCGGCGTAATCTCAACACGCTCGAACGGCTCCGGCAGATTGGTAGCCACACCCTCCACCCCCTCGGGCAGTGGGATGCGCAGCAATTGTCCGACCACCAGACAGTTCGCGCATGATAGCTTGTTGGTGCGGCGCAGCAGATAGGGCGAGATGCCGTATTGCGCGCCCAGACTGGACAGGGTCTCGCCGGCCGCCACACGGTGCAGCCGAATGCGCGCCGACATGGGCGCCGGCAGCTTCAAGCGCTGGCCGGCCAGCAACAAATACGGCTGCGTCAGATTGTTGCGCTGGGCCAGGTCTGTCACGGCAAAGCCGGACTGCGCGCCAAGCGTCGCTAAGGTCTCTCCGACGGAAACAATGTGCGTCAGCGGATTGTCCGCATCCACAATCGGCTCAGGCGTGGGAGGCGGAATCGGGGTTGCCACCACCTCGATCACCGGCGTCTCTTCGATGTCAGGCGGCTGATCGGCAGGCTGTTCAGGCGAGACTGGCGTCGCTTCGGCCGGCGGCTGATTATCAGGAGGGGACTGCTCCTGGGCCACACTCGTCGCAACGCCCGCAATCTGAAGCGCGATGCTGACAATGAGGAGGGCCAGAACAACGATGCCAGGGCGAAGTCTGCTCATGAAGGCTGTATTGTACGCTTCCAGTAACGTTCACCGCCCGTTCGAGCAATGTACTCTCTGACATGCTCCGGCATCGCCGCCGCGCCGCCCGGCATCTCGCCGAACAGCGCAAACAACTGCGAGCGATAGCAGGCAATGGCAGCGATGCGCAAATCGACCTCGGCTTCTATCAGATGGATCAGCACTGGGCGCCAGGCCGAGCCGGCCTGCTCCAGATAGGGGGTCAGCGCGCCGGCGTCCCTGCCGGCATACGGATAGTCCTCGTAATAGGCGACGCGCGCCGGATCGCACATCTGCTCGACAGCCCGCCGGACAATCACATGATCGACATGTCCGCCGATGCTCAAAGGGCAGTACACCTGCGCATCGCCGCCGGCGACAAGCAGCGCCTGCCGCACCGCGTCGATCACGCTCGGATAGAAGCGCTCCCAGTCATGGGGATGGACATGTCCGCCCATGAACTGCTTGCCTTCATACAGGGGCCGGCCGGCGTCATCGTAGCGATAGATGGCGTCGAGCAGGCCCAGATGCAGGGCTTCGGCGCCGAGTAAATTGGCCGCCTGCCTGTCCTCGACCCGGCGCTGGTGATAGGGCCGCTCGCCAAGCTGCCACTGCCAGTGCTCGTGTTCGGCTGCCGCCGACAGCGCAAACGGGCCTTCATAGTCCGCCGTGCAGAAGGTCGCCATGATGACGCGCTGGCCCTGGCGCGCCAGCCGGCCGGCCAGCCCCGCGCAGGACAAGCCGATGTCATCCAGGTGTGGCGCGAGAAAGAGGTGAACCATCCAGCTTCGCGCTGTCAATATCGAATGACGACCAGCGTCCCGATTGTGGCCCAGTTGTACAGCGTGACAGCGTCTTTGGTGTTGAGCACCACGCAGCCAAAGGACCCCGGTGCGCCGACGCGCCAGCGCACCGGGCGGCCATTTTTAGTCATCGGCATGGCGTGAATGCCGTTCTCGATGCGACCCACATCGTAGATGCCCAGCCAGTTTGGCATCCGCAACTGCCATACGTTCGACCAGGCCTCATCCATTTTGGACTTGATGCGGAACGTGCCGGCTTTGGTGGCGCGGTCCGGCGTGCCCGTGCTGACGAGAAATGTCCACAGCAACGTGCCGTTCTCGTACACCCACATGCGTTGCCTGCTCAGGCTGACATAGATGGCCTTGCCGCGCGTCCTGGCAGCCGGCGCGCCGGCTGCGGTGGATGGCGCGGCGGCAGCCGATGCGCCCGCGCGGCCGGGCGAATCCGGCTCTTTGGGCAGATACAGCCTCTGGCCGGCATAGATGGCGCGGGCGTTAGACAGATTGTTGGCGCGCATGATGCCGGCGATGCTCACATCGAAACGGGCCGAGATGCCAGAGAGCGTGTCCCCTTTGCGAACGGTGTACCAGAAGCCACCCGCGCTGGCCGGCGCAAACGCGCTCACCGGCGCATCCACCGCCTGGGCCGGGACAGTTGCCAGCGCGGCAAAACTGCTCAATCCGACGACAGCCGTCAACACAAGTCTCGACACAAAGCGCGTCCACAACATCGGCAGCAGGCGATTTCTCGGCATGGCATTCTCCCTGTCTAGACACCTGGCGTCCATTGGTATCACAGAATCGCCCCCCGTCAACCGCGCAGCAATTCCAAATCCGAGTTCTTCAGCCGGAAGTTGCGCGGCCTGATGAAAGGCGATGAGAGCAATAGTCAGATGCAATCGCCGGCACGTCCGGTAGACCCCGTTGGCTCCACGCGGACTGCCAAGTCCGCGTTGTGGATCGACCTGTGCCGCCGGATTTGGCAATCCGGCGGGAGCCGCGCGAGCACAGTGATGCGCCGGATGCGCCGCTGCGATCCAATGGCGGCCAGCACGACAAAGCAGGCGTGGCTCCGCTGTCATGTATTGCCTGTCGATTCGGCCTCCACAGCCGGCGGCACCCCGGAGGAGTAGTTTGCTGCCAGACGGCGGAATCGACTCACAGTTCCAGATTTGGAATTGCTGTCAGCCACGCCACCGTCTTGACAAATCGCTGCTGGTCGATACACTTAGCGTCAAACATACACTAATTAGACCGGACGCGCGGAACGACGTCAGCGAGACGGCAATCCGGCGCAGCCATTGCCATGAGGAGTTTGCAAAGGACATGTTTGGAATCCACTACGTGAAGACCAGCCCCACCCAGTTCGCGCTGCACTATCACAACGGCCGGCTGCGCCACTCCGGCGCGGGCGTGGCGTTCCTGTGCTATGCGCCGGCGTCGGTGATCGCGCTGGTGCCGATCGGCAGCCAGCGCGCGCCGTTCATCTTCAACGAAATCACCGTTGACTATCAACCGGTCACGGTGCAGGGCGAGTTGATCTATCGCGTGATCGATCCGCCCAAAGTTGCGTCGCTGTTTGACTTCACGGTGGTCATTCCATCACACCGCTATCTGTCCGACGACCGCGAGCAGTTGCCGCAACGCCTGATCTACCTGACACAGGCGCTGGCGCGCGCGACCATGCAGAGCCGGCCTCTGCGCCAGGCCATTCAGGCGTCAGACGACATTGCTGCGGCAGTGCAGGCCGGCCTGTCCGGCCAGAAAGAGCTGGCCGCGCTCGGCGTCGAGGTTCTGTCGGTGTCGATTCACGCCATCAAGCCCACGCCAGAGATGGCGCGCGCGCTGGAAGCCGAGGCGCGCGAAGAACTGCTGCGCAACGCCGACGAAGCCGTTTACGTCCGTCGCAACGCCGCTGTCGAGCAGGAACGCCGGATCAAGGAAAACGAGTTGAACACCGAGATCGCCGTCGAGGGCAAGAAGCGCCAGATCCGCGAAACCAAACTGGCTGCCGACCTGGCAGCGGAGGAGAAGGAGCAACAGATCCGCGAGTCGAAGCTGCAAGGGCAAGTCAAGCTGGAGGAGGAGCGCCGGCGACTGGTGGCAGCGCGCGCCGACAACGCGCGCGCCGAAGCCGACGCGCAGGGCTATGCCGTGGAGGCCGCTCTCAAACCTTTGCGCGAACTGGACGGCGATCTGTTGCAGGCGCTGGCAGTGCAATCGGCCGATCCGCGCCGGATGGTAAGCCTGGCCCTCAAGGAGATCGCTCAGAACGCGGGCAAGATCGGCCAGTTGAACATCTCTCCCGATCTGTTGGAGTCTCTGCTGAGCAAAGGCAACACAGACGACGATTGACGCGATGGCCGGGGTGGTTGCCATGGATTACGAGAAGATCGTCCTCGTCACGCGCAAAACGCGACTGGAGGGCCTGATCGAGCGGTTCAACACCCGCTCGCAGGCCCGTTTCTACATCGAGCACAGCGGCGGCGACTTCAGCGTGTACGAGCGCGAGCACGACACCTATCACGCCGCGCTGTCGGCGTTGCGCGCGTCGCTCGAGCCGTTGCTGAACGTGCAGATGATCGAGCGCACCTATCTGCCGGCCTTTCTGTTCGCCGAGACGGATATGGTGGTGACGATCGGCGTCGATGGGCTGGTGGCGAATACCGCCAAGTATCTGAGCAGCCAGCCTCTCATCGCCGTCAACCCCGACCCGGCCCACATCGACGGCGTGCTGCTGCCATTCACGGTGCGCGAGGCGGCTGCGGCAGTGCGCCGTGTGATGAAGGGGCAGCACAACCTTCGCGCCGTAAGCATGGCCGAGGCGCGCTTAAACGACGGCCAGCGATTGCTGGCGTTCAACGATCTGTTCATCGGCGCGCGTACACACGTCTCGGCGCGTTACACGATTCACATTGGCGACCGCCGGGAAGCGCAGTCGTCCAGCGGTGTCATCGTCTCCACCGGCATCGGCGCAACCGGCTGGCTGAGCAGCCTGTTTAACATGGCGAATGGGCTGTGGGCTGCGTTCGGGCAACCAGCGTCTGCGCTGCAACCGCCGGCGCTGTCGCCAGAGGCGGACTGGCTGGCGTTCGTGGTGCGCGAACCCTTCGTCAGCAAGACTTCGCAGGCCGGCATCGTGGGAGGCGTAATCGAGCGCGACGCTCCCCTGCGCATCGAAGCGCACATGCCGGAAGGAGGGGTCATCTTCAGCGACGGCGTGGAATCGGACTTTCTGGCGTTCAACACCGGCAGCGCGGCGACGATTTGCCTCGCAGATCGTCGGGCATCGCTCGTGATCAAATAGCGAACAGCCGGCCTGTTTGCGACATCACTCGTCCGGCTCCAGCGTGAACTTGAGCGGATAGCCCTCCAGCCGGGCGGCGAAGTGCGCTTTGTTCACCAACTGCTCGGCCTCGGACTTTGGGCGCGCGCAGACAAGCGCCCGGCCAGTGGTGTGCGCCAGCCATGTCACGTGCTCGGCAATGTCTGTCCCCAGCCTGAAGATACTCTTGAGCACGTGGATGACGAAATCGAACGGCGTCACGTCATCGTTGTGAATGATGACGCGCCAGGGCGGTTCGAGATCGACCGTCTGGCCGGCGATGGTTTCGACATCCGGCGTCGTGATCGTCGGGCCTGTCCTGCTGGTTGTCATAGCGCGTTCCCGGAATGATACCCGCCCGCGCCGACAGCGTTACAATCGCGCCTGTTTGCTCGTCGGACACACTCAAACAAACCACGCGCAGAACCTGAGCGCATGAGACGTTGAGAGCGTGAGCGCATGAGAAACTGAGAACGCGCGAACCTGACAACCTTAACAACCTTAAGAACCTTAAACACCCCGATGACTCACATGCTCACCATTCTCGGCCTCGGCCCCGGCGACGCCACCCTGCTCACCCGCGAAGCATGGGAGGTGTTGACTCATGCCCGCGTTGTGCATCTGCGCACGCGCAAGCATCCCACAATCAGCGGCCTGCCTTCGCACCTGACCCTGCGCGACTTCGACGCGCTGTACGACGCCGGCGACGACTTTGCGCAGGTCTACACGCGCATTGTGGACGAGATCATCGCCGCCGCGCAGAGCGAGGACGTGGTGTACGCAGTCCCCGGCCATCCGCTGGTCGGCGAGGCGACTGTGCCCATGCTGCTTCAGCGCGCGCGCGACCTCGGCATCGAGACCCGCCTGGTCGCCGGCCTCAGCTTCATCGAGCCGGTGCTGGAGAGTCTGGTCAGTAGTCAGAAGTCAGAAGACGAGGCGCGCGACACGCAATACGCACTACGCACTACGCAACACGCAATACGCAACACGCAGCTTGCTGCCGACAATCCAAAATCCAAAATCCAAAATCCAAAATCATTTGATCCGCTGGACGGCCTGCAACTCTGTGATGCGCTCGAACTGGCGGCGCTGCATCATCCGCCGTTGAACCCCGACCGGCCGGCGCTGATTGCCCAGCTCTACTCGCGCGCCATCGCATCGGATGTCAAACTGACGCTGATGAACCAGTACCCGCCGGCGCATCCCGTTGCTGTGGTGAACGGCGGCGCGCAGGACGCAGATGAAAACGCTGTCGCCTGGGTAGCCCTTCACCGGCTCGATCACAGCGACCGCTTCGACCATCTGACCACGCTCTATGTGCCGGCCATGCCGATAACGGCCAGCTTCGAGGGATTACAGGAGACCATCGCGCACCTGCGCGCGCCGGAGGGTTGCCCATGGGATCGCGCGCAAACCCATGAGTCGCTGCGCAGCGCGCTGCTGGAAGAGGTATACGAAGTGCTGACCGCGCTCGACGAGGGCGACCTGAGCGCCCTGCGCGAGGAAATGGGCGACCTGTTGATGAACCTCATCATGCAGGCGCAGATTGCGACCGAAGCCGAAGAGTT
This sequence comes from uncultured Anaerolineae bacterium, assembly GCA_937927775.1. Taxonomy (GTDB): domain Bacteria; phylum Chloroflexota; class Anaerolineae; order J036; family Brachytrichaceae; genus Roseilinea. Next base: position 63,913 of record CALBEF010000013.1, read on the forward strand.
CCGCATGGTGGATGTGATCGCCGAGATCGACGCCAAACTGAAACGCCGGCATCCGCATGTGTTCGGCGAGGTGGTTGTCAACGGCGTCGGCGAAGTGCTGAGCAACTGGAACGCCATCAAGCAACAGGAGCATGTCGAGAAGGGCGCCGCGCGCACGTCGGCCCTGGACGGCATTCCGCCGGCGTTGCCGGCGCTGGCGCAGGCGCAGAAGATGGCGCACAAGGCCGAGCGCGCCGGCTTTCAGTGGAGCAAGGACGCGCGCCAGGCCGCGCAGTTGCGGCTGGCGAAAGTCCACGAGGAGATTGATGAGATCGTTGCGGCCGGCGACAACGACCACCGCCGGGAGGAAATCGGCGACCTGCTGTTCACGCTGGCCGACCTGGCGGACGGGTTTGACATCGACGCCGAAACCGCCCTGCGCAAGGCGAACCTTAAATTCGCCCGGCGATTCCGCGCCATGGAAACGCTGATTCGTGAACGCGACCTGGATATGCAGGCCATGTCACTGACCGAACTGGAAGCGGTGTGGGCGGAAGTAAAACGAGCCGAGGCCGGCTAACGCGAGCCAGTGGTCAGTTGATGCACAGCCGCTTGTCGCCGAACTGCACCCAGCGGCCATCTTTCAGTTTGATCAGCAGAAAGACGCGAAACGTCGCGCCGTCAGGATACTCGCCGGCGTTGAAGCGGAACGAAGCAGCCCCCTGCGGAAATTGCAGGCTGATGGGCGCGCGCGCCGGACGATTGAACGGGCATACGCCGTCTGTTGGATCGAAGCGCAACCAGATCTCATCCACGTTCGCGCCGTACAGATTCCACGAGATGGACAGCGGGATGCTTTTGCCGTTCTCGTAGATCGCCCAGTCGCCCTGCGGGTCCCCCCAGGCAACGTCCTGGTCGACACAAAACGGATAGTTGGGATTGGCGCCGCGCCAGTTGGGCGACCTCTCAGTGCATGGGGCGCCGCCATACGCCCTGGGTTCGGGGGTGGGCGTTGACAAGGCCGGCGCGGGCTGGCGCGCGGCCGCCGTCGCAGCCACTGTGATCGGCGCGCTCGTCGGGGTCGGTGGCGCCAGAGCCACGCCGACCGCGCGAGCCGCGTCGGTCGCCTGCGCCAACTCGGCAAAGACCCAGCCGACGCCGTCTGGCGCAGCGGGAAAACTGATCTGCCACCACTGGCCGTCGGCGCTCTTGCCGCGCACCGGCGCCGTTGCGCCCAGCGCCAGTTGGCCGACGACCGCGTAATTCGTCCCTGGCCCGGCGCGGACGTTGAGAAGATCGACCGCAACCGTCAGGCTGGGCTGGCCGGGCGCGCTCGCAGTGGGCGCAGCCGGTGTCGCGGCAGGTTGCGCGCTCTCAGCGGCGCCGGTTGCCGCACCCGTCGCCGGCTCGGCAGTGGCGGTTTCGCCGCCCGGCTGGCCCGCCTGCGTTGAAGGCGGCTGCTGGGTAGGGACAGGTGTCGGGGTCGGCGGCATGGCCGGCGTTGCTGTGGCCGGCGGCGGCGCTTCCGCTTCAGCAGCCGGCGTGGGAACAGCCAGTCCGGCCTGAGCAGTAAAGATAACCGGCTCCGAGGTCACCAGCAACTGGTCGCCCGGCCCGTACACGTTAAACTGGATAATATGAGTTCCCGCCAGCGCCGGCGTCCAGTTTGCCTGCACGGGAAAGTTGGAGACACCCTGACTGGTGTCGCGCACCGACAACAGCGCCATCTGCAAGCCGTCGATGAGAATCTCCACGCGCACGATGTTCTCGCCCGTCACCGTGCCCTGGATCGGCAGCTCAACGCCAACCGGCACCTGGGCGTTCATCGTGGGCGAGGTGATGGTCACCACAGTGGGTTGGGCCGCATCGACGCAGGCCGACAGCGCCAGCAGCGCGGCGATCAGGATGCCGCCTGACCAGGCGCGAGCCAGTTGCAAGCGCTGGACCATCCGTCGCCGTTGACCCATAGTTCACCACCCTTGCTGTGTTCGTGATTATACGGTCAGGCGCGGGCGGCCTCTTATCGGATGCACAATTTCTTCTGCCCCCACTGCGACACCCGGCCATCCGTCAGGCGCACCGTGAAATACACCCAGAATGTGCCGCCAAGTGGGAAATCGAGCACATTGAAGCTATAAGTGCCGGCAGCCGGCACAACCTGATCGACCTCGCGCTGAGCCGGGCGGGCAAAATCGCAGGCCGCGTCGCTTTGGGTGAAGTGGATGCGCACCTCGGCGATATTCGGCCCGAACATCGCCCACGAGATCGACAGCGGAATGTCCTTGCCGTTGTCGTACACATTCCAGTCGCCCTGCGGGTCGCCCCAGGCAGGGTCCTGGGTAGCACAGAAGGGATAGTTGGGATTGGCGCCGCGCCAGTAGGGCGACGATTCATCGCACACCGGACCGGACGGCGAGGCGGTGGCTTCTGCAACAGGCGTGGCAGGGGCCGGCGCAGCCACGTCACCGGCTGTCACAGGCGCGCTGGTGGGGGGCGGCGGCGCCTGCGCCACCGTCACATTCTGCGCGGCAGCATTGGCCTGGGCCAGTTCGCCAAACACCCAGCCATTGCCATTCTGAAAGGCGATTTGCCACCATGCGCCGTCGGCGCTCTTGCCTTTCACCGCCGCCGTCTGTCCATTTTGCAACTGGCCGATGGCCGGGTAATTCGTGCCCGGCCCTTCGCGCACATTGACGGTTTCTGCCGTCACAGTTAGCGTGGGCGTTTCGAGCACACTGTCCGGCGGGGCCGCTATCGTCGCGGTGATCGTGGATGTGTCTGGCTGAGCTGCCGCGTCTGGCGTGGCAGTCGGCGGCGCCGGGGTTTGGGTTGGCTGAGGCAGCGGCTCTGGTGTTGGAGGCGGCGCGGCAGGCGTGGGGGAGACCGCATTGACGGTAAACACCACTGCATCTGATTTGGCAATCAGGGTGTCATTCGGGCCGTACACGTTGAACTGAATGAAGTGCGCGCCGGCTGCGGTCGGCGTCCATTCCAACAGAATGGGCAACTGGGCTGCATTTCTGGCCTCCTCGCTCACCGGCGCGTTGGCGAGCGGCACGCCGTCCAGAACGACCTCGATGCGGGCGATGTTTGCGCCGGGCAGGTTGTCGCCAGTGACCGTGCCCTGGATAGTCATCGGCGTATTGGCATCGACCGTGGCATTGGCAACCGGCGACGTAATGACAACCGACGGCGGCTGCGCTGCTCCACCGCAGCCGGCCAGGCCGGCCAACGTCAGCGCCAGCGTCACAACAAGTGTCAACACCCGGGCCGGAAAGGCATTCAAGTGTTTGCGGTTCATAGTCCTCCACACACGCGGCATCCATTCCAGATCTCATCCTGTGGGGTCTGGCTGGAGGCCGTAATTACGGCAAAACATTCTAACCCAGCGATCAGACATCTCGGCCATCGGCGATTGATCCGCCGCGCTCCCCAGGCGGTATAGTTAACGCTTCACGCTCACGTGGGGCAGACAATGCCATGTCAAAGATGGATCGCAAGCACATACATCTGGAAAAGCGACAACACAAATGGCTGAAGCAGGCGGCCAAAGCGCGCGGCGTGCCGCAGGCAGAGATCATCCGCGAAGCGATTGACTTGTATATCGCGTCCCAGACAGCGCGCGCGGCCAGAGCAAAGCAAAAACGCGCCGGCCCTGCCAACGCAAAATCGACCTCGGCGCGCCGGCCATCCCACCAGGCGCCAAAACCGCCCACGCCCGCAACGCCCCGCGCCGACACGCCATCCAAATGGCGCGGCGATGACCCGAACGAAGAACGCCTCAGACAAATCGAGCGCCTGACCGCCGGGGGGTAGGGGCGAACGGCCGCGATTGCAGGGGCGAACAGCCGTTCGCCCCTGCTACATCTCCAGAAACGCCTCGACGGATTCTTCCATCGTCATCCCGCCGGCCAGCACAGGCGCCTCGAACTGTTGCGCCCACTGGTAGAGTTGCGAGTGCGCCGTGCGCAATTCGATCCGCATCAGCCGCGCCAGCGGGCCGCCCTGTTCCAGAAAGCCGGTTTCCTCGTAGTCGCGATCGGCGCGCTCCAGGTCATAGGCCAGGCGAATGATCTCCGCCGACCACGCGCCGTTGCGCCAGATGAGTTGCGCGTAAGCAGCGCGCGTGTCACCGTCGAACGGCATGCCCACCGACCCGGCATTGACCACCAGCGTGTCCTGGACACAGCGCACAAACGGCATGTGCGTATGGCCGACACAGAACAGCGACGGCGGGCGATCGCCCGGACGGGGCGGGCCGACTTGCAGCAGCACTTCGGCGTCCGGTGCGCGCCGGTAGACGCCGTCGCGCGTCCCGCGCATCGAGGCGTGCGTGAAGCGCGCTTCGCTGCCATCGGGCGAATCCAGGCTGAGACTGAACGGCAGCGCGGCGAGCGGTCGCATATCACGCCCAAGCTGACAATAGGTGAAGTAAGAAGCGCGGCGAATCTCGAATGCCGGCCCGCTGCGCGGCGCGTCCGGCTCTGCGTGACGCATGACGTACTCCTCATGGTTGCCCAGCAGCAGGCGCCAGCCGGCAGCGCGCGCTTTATCTTGCGCAAAGTTCAGACATTCCAGCGAACGCGGGCCGCGATTCACCAGATCGCCGGCCACAATGACATGATCGGGCCGCCATGCCTGCAGGTGGTCTGTCACCGCTTCCAGCGCGGGGAGGTTGGCGTGCACATCCGAGATAACGGCGATTTTCATGCGTCTATTTTCAGCATCCCTATCATAGCCGCGCGGACAATGCGTTGATTGGTTTAGAATGAGAAGGCGATATGAGCCACGTCTCGGTTGCAGTCACCGTCGATATCGTCATCTTTGCGTTGCGGGACAACGACCTGCAGGTGCTGCTGGTCAAACGCAAGTACCCACCCTATCAGGGCCTGTGGGCCATTCCTGGCGGCTATGTGCAGGCCAACGAATCGCTGGAAGACGCCGCCGCCCGCGAGTTGCGCGAGGAGACCGGAATTAGCGTAGAGAACCCCGCAAACGGCGCGGCACATCCGGGCGCGACTGTGCCCTACATCGAACAGCTCTACACCTTTGGCGATCCGGGCCGCGACCCGCGCGGGCGCGTGATCACGGTGGCCTATTTCGCGCTGGTGCCGGCCCCGCTGGCGATTCAGGCCGGCAGCGACGCCAGCGACGCCGAATGGAAGCCCGTGCGCAGCCTGCCGCGCATGGCCTTTGACCATGCGCAAATCGTCCGGTACGCGCTCAAAAGACTGCGCTATAAACTGGAGTACAGCGCGGTCGGGTTCCAGTTGCTGCCGCCTGTGTTCACCCTCAGCGAACTTCAGCGCGCCTACGAGACCATCCTGGGTGAAACGCTCGACAAGCGCAACTTCCGCCGGCGCATCCTGCAAGCCCAGGTCATCGAAGAAACCGGCCAGTACCAGGCCGGCGAAGGGCGCCCGGCCATGCTCTATCGCTTCCGCGAAGACGCCGTCGCCGAGGTCAAGGCCCGCCGGCTGTTCCCCTGATAACACATCCCCGGAATCTTGAAGATTCCGGGGATGTGCTGCTCACAGGCACCCCTCCCCCTCACCTCAACCAGCACACCGTCAACTGAGCATCGTCCACAAACAGACTGGACGGCAAACTGCCGTCCGTGCTGGCCTTGAACGACACCCACACGCGCTGGCCGGCGTAGCGGCCCGCGTCGGGCACGCTGAGCGTGTGTTGCACCCAGGCATTGCGCCCGGCGCTGGTGTTGTCGATCTGCTGCGGCGCCACAATCTCGAGGCCCTGCTCTGTTTCCACACCCACCAGAAAACGGTCGTACACGGTTGAAACGCTGGTCTCACTGGTGCTGAGATAGCGCCAGTACGTCAGCGTGATGCTGACAACAGCCGGCGGCAGTTGCACGGTCTGGAGCAATTCATTCCAGTAATAGTTGAGCGACGGCGAGCCGATGCGCCCGCTGCGCGCGCCGGCGCGCGGGCGCGTGGTGAAGATGAAGGCGTCGTTGTAGATCGCGCTGGAGGTGTTGGCAATCCCCACCCAGGGCCGGCCCGGCGGCGCGCCCTCGAAGTCGCCGTTGACCAGCAGATCGGCGCACTCAACCGACAGGAGCGCCGATTCCTTATCTTCCTCGCTCAGGCCGATAATGGGCAAATAGGCTGCATGCGCCTGTTCCTGTTGCGGGGCGGCCGACGGGTCGGGCGCGGGCTGCGCATCCGTGATTGTCATCGCAGCGGCTTCGTTCGAGGCGGGCGGGCACTCGCGCATCAAGGACACATCATCGATGAAGAAACTGCTGGCGTTGTCGCCGTCGTTGTTGCCGGTGAAACTGAGGCGAACTACAGAGCCGGCATAGCCGGACACATCAAACACGAGGGCCTCTTTCACCCACACATTGCGCGCCGCCGCGCTGGTCAACACCCAGGGCGGCGCGATGTCCGCGCCGGCGGGCGTCGTGAGACGCGCCACCAGCGTGTCGTCGCCGTTGCCGGCCGGCTCGTAACTGCGCGCCTGACGCCAGAAGGTGAGTGTCAGTTGCGCGCTGCCGGGCGGGATCGTGACGGTCTGCGCCAGTGTGTCCACGTAGTTCACCACGTTGCCCAGCCAGCCACCCCACACACCGCTGTGCGGCCGGCTTTTGTAAATCAGCGGATCGTTGCGGCCCTGCGAGTTGGTCGCCGTCCAGGGGGTTCCCGGCAAGCCGCTCTCAAAGCCGCCGTTGACGATCAGCTCGGTTGGCTGGCAGCCGGGCGGCGGTTCGTTCAGCCGGGCGCGGATGAACTCGGTGGGGTTCACGTAGCCGGCAGCAGGATAAGGATAGTCATCGGGATGAATGCGATAGGTATAGCCGCGCCCTGGATACGCATACGCGCAACTGGGATAGTTGTAGCCATAGGCGTTCGTGCCGGGCACATAGATATTCGTGCCATCGAGGAACCAGCGCATCTCGAAGTGCAGATGCGAGTCATAGCTGGGATGCTGGCCGGCCGTGCGCCCGGTGTAGCCCTGCGACAACACCGTCGCAATCTGCTGCCCGCGCGACACCATCTGCCCCTCGGCCACCCGCACATTCGTCACATGGCCGTACATCGAGTAGATGGCGCGTCCGTCGGGCAGGCGGTGGCGAATCATCACCACGTTGCCGGGATAGCTGATGCCCGGATTGTGTCTGGCCACCACGCCATCGGCCACTGCATAGACCGGCGCGCCGGCCGTGTTCGCGCCATCCAGCCGGTACCAGTCCTCGCCGCTGTGCAACATGCGCGACCAGTCCACGCCATAGCACTTGATACGCCACTGATCGAGATTGCGAATGGCGTAGCCCAGCCATTCCATATGCGTGTCGCTAATCACGATGCCGGTCGGGATGCCATACAGCACGCCGGCTGCCGAGCGCATGGGATAGGTAAACACCGAGGCCACCGGCGGCTCAGCCTGGGCACTCGATGGCTGGGCGATAAACGGCCTGGGCCGCAGTGGTTGCGCCAGCACGCGGAACGACGCAACCAGCCGGTTGAAGATGGCCTCGCTCTGCGGGGTCGGCTCCACCGGCCCGCCGATACCGCCACCGTACAGGTTGATGCGATACACCACGCCATCGCCGGCAACGAGCACGGTGTATTTGTCGCCGTCGCCCAGCGCCCGGTCGCGCTCCAGCCGAATGGCCGCGCGGCCATTGATCGACATCACCTCCGGCGTCGGAACTTGCGCGCCGGCTGCTGCTGCGCGCGCAGACGCAAAGGCAGCCAGGCCGAGAGCTTCGGGGTTGTCCAGCGCCATGATCGACACGCCCTGATAGTCGTATGTGTCGCTGACCGGGAATTGGGCGTAGACAATTTTGAAACGTTGCGAGGCGTCTTCGCTTTCGGTGATCAGCGTCCCATCGGGGTAGTCGAAGGCATACGCGGCGTCGGCGCTGACGTAGGCGCGCCAGCCGTTGTCGGCCTGCGCGCTGGATTGCGCCGGCTCTCTCACAACAGCCAGCGCCAGGCCGGCTGACACAATCAGGCCGGCCAGCAGCGCATATCGAGCCGCCAGTTTATCGGACGATTGAGTCATCGGGCCATTGGGGCATCGAGCCATTGGGGCATCGCCCAATCGCTCAATCAATCACTCAATCACGACCAGCACCTGGTTCTGTTCGACCGCCTGGCGCGGTTCTACTTTGACCGCGACCACCTTGCCGTCGCGCGGCGCTTTGAGTTCGTTCTCCATCTTCATCGACTCAAGCACTGCCACGACCTGCCCTTTCTTCACCGTGTCGCCCGGCTGAACCGGCAACGAGACGATCAGGCCGGGCATGGGTGATTTCACGGTCAGCTCGCCGGTGGCAGCCGTGAATGCGCCGGCGGCTTCGGCAAGTCGCTTGGCTCGCTCGTCGACCACGCGCGCGTGATACAGCGTGCCATCAATCAAGACGCGATAACCGTCTTCGCTCTCCTCCACCAGCGCCTCGAAAGACTGGTTCTCAACCAAAAGAGAATACAACCCTTCCTGGTCAATCGCGCGCATGTCCAGCGGGCGCGTCTGATTGTCAATAACAATTTCCCCCTCGCGGTCAATATCGATGGTGTAGACGCGGTCGCCGACGGCTGTGATATATCTCATGGCCAGCAGTATTATAGGCGCAAGAGAGTGGCGCCCATGCCCAAAGTATTGACCGCATCCAACAACGCGCACAAGCAGCAGGAGTTGCGCGAGATTTTCGCGCTGTGCGACGCGCCGGTTGAGCTTGTCGCGCCGCGCGATATTGGCCTGGACCTGCAGCCGGCCGAGACCGCCGACACCTACGCGGGCAACGCGCAACTCAAGGCGCGGGCTTTCGCGCAGGCGCTGGCAGAACGCGGCGGGGGGCTATGGGTCATGGCCGACGACTCCGGCCTGGAAGTGGACGCCCTGGCCGGCCGGCCCGGCATTCATTCCTCGCGCTACCATCAGCAGGCGCCCGACGGCGACGGCTGCCGGGCGTTGCTGGCCGAGCTGGCCGGCGTGCCCGACGATCGGCGCGCTGCCCGCTTCCGGGCTGTCATCGTGCTGATCGCGCCCGACGGCAACGAATATGTGTTCGAGGGCCTGTGCGAAGGGCGCATCGGCCACGAGAAACGCGGGGCCAATGGCTTTGGGTTCGACCCGGTGTTCGTAACGGAGGACGGGCGCACGATGGCCGAGTTGCCGGCGGCGGCCAAACACTGCATCAGCCATCGCGGCATGGCCGCGCGCCGGGCAGCCGAGTTTTTGCGTGAGCTGACATCCCCGGAATCTTGTAGATTCCGGGGATGTGATAATGGGATGTGATAATCCTGGCATGGCACACAAGAAACCCGGAACGCGCGCCAAAGGGGACGTGAACATTCAGATCGGCCAGGCCGACAACGCCCAGATCGCCGCCGGCTATGAGCGCGTGGATGCCACGTTCGGCCCGCGTCTCGACGTGAAGCTGGGCGGGCGTGGGCGCAAACGCAAAGCGCCGGCCAAAACCGCCGACAAGCCCGGCCCTGCCCCTGAACAGCTTGCTGTGTTCCAGACCCTGCGCGAGCGGTTCACGCTGGAGGAGATCGAGGCCATCTGCTGGGAATTGGGAATCACGTTCGACGACCTGCCGGCGCGCACGCTGACCGGCAAGGCCCGCCAACTGGTCGAGCGCGCAACCGCCCTGAACGCGCTCGACAAGCTGATCGACATCGTGCGCCGCGAGCGCCCGCAGACAGAGTAGGCGCGCCTTCGGCGCGCTTTTGGCGCGCTTTCCTTGTGTTGACACAAGGTAGCAACGCGGCCTGGCCTCAATCCAGGTCGAAGTAATCTGCGTCGATGCGTTTGACGATGTAGCTGGCCACCTCGGCAACGCCGATGCCGTAGTCAATCATCAACTGCGCCAGTTGCTCGCCGTCGATCAGCACGATCTTTTTCTCAATGCGACTCACATAGTCGCGCGCGTCCTGCGAGAACTGCGACGTTGTGATCAACACGCCTTTGCGCGCGCGCTGGCCTTCCAGGCTGCCGGCAAAAGCCTGCACGACCGAGCGTCCAACTGTCCCATCCCAACGCTTGGCCTGCACATACACCACATCCAGGCCGAGCCGGTCTTCCTTGATGATGCCGTCGATGCCCCCATCGCCGCTCTGACCAACCGCCTGGCCGGCGTCCTTGCGCGAACCGCCGTAGCCCATCGCCACCAGCAAGTCAACCACCAGTCTCTCGAAGAAGCGGGGCGAGACCGATTTGACCCTCTCCAGAAGTTCACGGGCCAATTCGCGGCGCAGGCTCTGATGGGCGGCCTCGAGCGTTTCTTCCGGCGTCTGGACAATGTCATCGGTCTCATCAGCCGCCGCATCGTCCGCGCGCCGATTGTTGCGCCGGGAAGCCTGGCGACTCTCGGCCAACTCCGGGAATCGCATCAGATATTTGATATCGATGCGTTCGGGCCGGCTTTGCAGCGCCTCGACGCCCCGTGGCGTAATTTTGACCCAGCCCCTGCCGGCGTTCTCAACCAGGAGCGCGCGCTTAAGGTACGAACGCGCCCAGGAAACACGATTCAGAAAGCGCTCCTGCTTGCCGCTCGGCAGAAGTTCTTTTCGTTCGTCGTCGGTCAAACCAAAGCGCAAAGCCAGCGCCTCGACCAGTTCTCCGTGCGCGCGCTCTCGTCCATCGGCAAGCAATTCGAGCAGCGGCAACATCAAAGACTGAAAATCGGGTATCGCCATGTTGTGGTGTCTCAGCAATTCACTGCGCGCGCCTGATGTATGACACACCCGCCAGGGCAGGCGCACCGGCCGGCCCTCGGCGCAATCACAGGGTGCGTGTGCAGAACTCAGTGCCGCCGGCGCGGGTGAACATGCCGCCACAGGCGCGAATCGGGCCGCTCCACATACGGCTCCAGATCTGGCGCGCGTGCCACTGCTGCAAGGTGCGATTGCCCATCCCCATGAACGCATACGGCGTGCCGCGCGCCAGCCAGTCGCTGGGCACAGTGAAGCGCGACCATTTGGCGTTGCAGGCGCGCGAGTAACGCAACTCGACGCGCGCGCCACGCTCGATGACGGAGGCGATGGTGATCGCGTCACGGTTGCAGCCCATGGCCTGCGGGTCCCTGCCGCGACAGCCGGCGCCCCAGCATCCCACCCCGGCCTGCGCCGGGGATGGCGCAGCCAGAAACGCCGCGAGGCTGACACACACGGCGAACAACATCACGACATTGAAGGATTTCGCGGTTTTCACATGCGCCTCCTGGTCCGATTCAAACCGGTCGCCGTGTCAATTATGCGCCCGCGCACGGCGCGACGCGCGGGCTAAGCGCGCTGCAAAGCCCACAACTGGCGCGTCAACTGGGCATGGCCGATGTGCTGGCTGAGATGGTCGATGGCGTGCACGATGCAGTGGCGGGTGGTGAACACGCGCTCCGGCCGTTTGGGATGCGCGCGCTCGGCGTCCAGTTCAGCCGGTGTGAAGCCGTTCAACAGGTCATGCGCCAGTTCGCGGATGCGGCGGGCGCGCTCGCGCAGGGCAGCCGGGTCGTGATCGGCCGGCGTGAACTCATCGCGCCCGCGATCGCCGTCCACGGCGCTGAACTCGCGCCTGCCGGCGCAGTATTCGGCCAGCCGCAACAGATACACGGTGGAAGAGAGGCCATGCGCGATCACCCAGCCCAATTGGCCGCTGGGGCCTTTCCACGGGCTGGACTCGAACGGCCGCCACAGCAGCGCTTCGGGTTCGAGGCCATCCAGCACTTCGTCCATTTGCGCGCACAATTCGTCGAGCACTCTGCGATAGGTGTCCAGTTCAGTTGCCATATCCGCATGATAGCCGGTATGGGGCAGACGGGCAGACGCAACCGATCGGGTCAGCGACCAAGCGCCTGCAGAATGGTGTCTTTAGTGAGCAGATCCGCTTCTGCGCTCGTCTCGAGAAAGGGCCGCACATCATCTGCCACACGCCCCCAGTCCAGATCGAGCGCGCGCCGGCGAACTGTCGCGCGCCAGTTGGTCAGGGACAGGCGCGGCCCCGGCCAGCCGGTTTGCTCGAGGGCATTATTGAGCATGACGAGATTGGGCGGCGGCCAGGCCGGGTCACTCAGATACCACAAGAGGTCATACCAGTCGCGCCCTTTGGCATACAGGCGCGAGAGAATCGCGTGCAACTTGCCGGCCAACAATGAGGCGCGGTCGTGATGCTGAAGCCGCAGCATCACGTGCCGGCGCACCACCGTTGTCGCCAGGATTGCCCCGGCCGGCGGTCTGGTGTCCACTTCGATCTTGACCGAGAACGTTTCGTCTCGCAACGGCGAGAGGCCAAGCTCATACAACAAACCGCGAAATTGAACGAACGCGCTGTGAACCACCTTGCGGTCATTCACCCTCAACTCGACGGTGTAACCTTCAGCGGAAAGCGTCGAGCGCACCCGTTCGAGATAAGCGCGGAAGTCATACTGTTCGGGCGCGCGTTCCAGGGCAAAGTCCAGGTCTTCTGAAAAGCGCGGCGCGCCGTGCAAAAACCGCAGGGCCGTGCCGCCGTGAAAGGCCAGCGGGATCATCGCGCCGGCGCGCTGCAAAGCGGCCAGGATGCGCGCCTGAAGATATTCACGCGCCAGATTGCGGCCGCGCAGCGGGGGCTGGCTGCGCATCTGCTGCGCCAGATGTTCTTTCATAGCGACTCATGGGCGAACGCCCCGGCCTGAATCATCCCGGCAATGAGGGTCGCCGCGCGTTTGAGCCGGGGTTGGCCGGCCCGCTCGGCCATCTGCCGCAACACAGGCAAATCGAATAGTTCGACGTGTTGCAGCCGCAGCTCGGCCAGATAGTCCTGCGAGTCGGCGCCGGGTGTGAGATGGATCAAATCGAGCAACGCCTTCTCCGGGCGCGCGACAAATGCCGACTGGCCCTGACCCAGCGCCACGAGTTGATAGCCGAACATCAGGTCGCGCTTGAGCACGTGGAACTCGAAACTGCCGCCGGGAGTGTCCCAGCGCCGGCGGCGGTGGACAGACACACTGACCGTCAGCGGGACAGATTCTGGAATCAGGCCATAGTGAGCCAGCGCAGACTGGCAACTGACATAGGAGCCGGTCAACAGTCGATTGGCGACTACAAACGGATGCGGCGCGACTTTCTGGTACGGCTGCGCAAGCGCGTACAGCCCGCGCCTGAACTGCCACAACCGCCCGGCCCTGACCCAGCGCGACAACTGGCGACGCGCGTCGCCGGGGTCAACCGCGCCGGCCAGCAACAAGCCGGTCTCGAAAACCGGCTCATCAGCCACAACTTCGATCAACTCACTAAATTTCACGGCATTATTTTACCGCAAATGGCAACTTGCTGCTTTGAAAATCCGACGGAACTGCCCGCGCGCTCTGGCAGACATTTCGATGGAGTGCGGCTCCTATAATCGCGCCCATGTCGATGACAACGCACACTTTTGCCGAGAACCGCGCCGCCCGTTATTTGCAGGCGGTGTCCGAACGCGCCATTCTGTTCGATGGCGCCATGGGCACCAGCATCCAGAAATACGATCTGTCGAACGAAGACTTCGGCGGCGCGCAGTACTACGGCTGCAACGATTATCTGTGTATCACCCGGCCCGATGTGATTGCGCAGATCCATCGCTCCTACATCGAGGCCGGCGCGGACGTGATCGAGACCAACACCTTCCGCTCGAATCGCATCACGATGGCCGAATACGGCCTGCACGAGCGCGTGGTGGAGATCAACCGCGCGGCAGCGCAACTGGCGCGCAGCGTGGCCGGCGACAAATTCGTGGCCGGCTCGATCGGCCCCAGCGGCAAGCTGCCCTCGGCCAACGACCCGGTCCTCAGCGATGTCACTTACGACCAGTTGATCGAGGTGTTCCGCGAGCAGGCCGCCGGCCTGCTGCTGGGCGGAGTTGACATTTTATTGATCGAAACCAGCCAGGACATCCTGGAAGTGAAAGCGGCGGTCGAAGGCTGCCACCGCGCCATGGCCGAAACCGGCATCCGCGCCGCGCTGCAAGCGCAAGTCACGCTCGACACCACCGGCAGGATGCTGCTGGGCACCGACATCGGCGCGGCGCTCGCCATCCTGGAGCCGCTGGGCATCGATGTGATCGGCCTGAACTGCTCGACCGGTCCTGACTACATGCGCGAGCCGATCCGCTATCTGACCAGCCACACCCGGCTGCCTGTGTCGGCCATTCCCAACGCCGGCCTGCCCATCAACGTGGACGGCCAGGCGGTGTACCCCATGCAGCCTGTGCCAATGGCCGAGATGCTGGCCGCGTTCGTCACCGAGTTCGGCTGCAACATCATCGGCGGCTGTTGCGGCACGACGCCCGATCACATCCGCGAATTCCGCGCGCGCATCGATGGGATCAACCCATGGCGCCATCGCCCGGCCGAGATGGACACGCGCCCGCGCGCGGCCAGCGCCATGCGCGCCGTGACGCTGGATCAGGAGCCAAAGCCGCTGCTGATCGGTGAGCGCGTCAACAGCCAGGGCAGCCGCAAAGTCAAACAACTGTTGCTGGCCGAAGACTACGACGCCATTCTGGAAATCGCGCGCGAGCAGGTGGAGGGCGGCGCGCACGTGCTGGATGTGCAGGTCGCGCTGACCGAACGCAACGACGAAGCCGAGCAGATGCGCAAGCTGGTCAAGCTGCTCAGCATGAGCGTCGAGACGCCGCTGATGATCGACTCGACCGACGCCGAGGTGATTCGGGTGGCGCTGGAAACCGCGCCGGGGCGCTGCATCATCAACTCGATCAACATGGAGACAGGCCGCAAGCGCATTGAAGATGTGCTGCCGGCGGCGAAACAACACGGCGCGGCCGTGGTGGCGCTCACCATCGACGAAGAGGGCATGGCCCACACCGCCGAGCGCAAGTTTGCCATCGCCCGGCGCATTCACGACATCGCAGTGAATGAATACGGCCTGACGCCCGACGCGCTCATCTTCGACGTATTGACCTTCCCTGTCACCACCGGCCAGCCGGAACTGCGCCGCTCGGCGATTGAAACACTGGAAGGCATCAGGCTGGTCAAGGAGCGGCTGCCGGGCGCGTACACCCTGCTGGGCGTGAGCAACGTGTCGTTCGGGCTGAAACAATCCGCGCGCGCGGTGATCAACAGCGTTTTTCTGCATCACGCCGTGCAGGCCGGCCTGGACATGGCCATCGTCAACCCCAGCCACATCACGCCCTACGCTGAAATCCCGGAGGAGCAGCGCCGGCTGGTGGACGATCTGATCTTCGACCGCAGCGAGGACGCGCTGCCCAAAGTGATCGCCTGTTTCGAGTCGTCCGGCGCGACGCGCCAGGCCGCCGCGTCGCCACAGGAAGAGGCGGCAATGGATGTGGACGAGCGGTTGCGCTGGCAAATCGTGCATCGCAAGAAGGAGGGCGTCGAGACGCTGGTGGACGCAGCCATCGCGCGGCGCGCCGCCGGCGGGCCGCCGTCCGAAGCGGCAGTGTGGGTGCTGAACAATGTGCTGTTGCCGGCCATGAAGGAAGTGGGTGACAAGTTCGGGGCCGGCGAGTTGATCCTGCCTTTCGTGCTGCAAAGCGCCGAAGTGATGAAGAAAGCCGTGGCGCGGCTGGAAACCTATCTCGACCGCAAAGAGGGCGCCAGCAAAGGCACGGTCATCCTGGCCACCGTGTTCGGCGACGTGCACGACATCGGCAAGAACCTGGTCGGCACGATCCTGAGCAACAACGGCTACACCGTCGTCGATCTGGGCAAGCAGGTGCCGGTCAACGCCATCATCGACGCGGCGCTGCAACACAACGCCGTCGCCATCGGCCTGAGCGCGCTGCTGGTCAGCACCAGCAAGCAGATGCCGATCTGCGTGCAGGAGCTGCATCAGCGCGGGCTGAAGTTTCCCGTGCTGATCGGCGGCGCAGCCATCAACCGGCGCTTCGGGCAGCGCATCCTGTTCATGGAAGACGGGCAACCCTACGGCCCCGGCGTGTTCTATTGCAAGGACGCCTTCGAGGGCCTGGCGACGATGGATCAGTTGACCGGCGATCAGCGCGAGCAGTTCGTGAGCGAGATCAAAGCGACAGCGCGCCAGGCGCTGATCGAGGATGAGCAGAAGCGGCGCATCCTGCAGGACAGAGAAGCAGCGGAAGCTGCGCCGATTGCGCGCGCCGTGCCGCCGGCGCCGGCCATCCCGCGCGCGCCGTTCTGGGGCGCGCGCGCTATTCCGCGCGTTGAAATCAACCCGCGCGAGGTCGTGCGCCTGATCGACACCAACACGCTGTTCCGCCTGCACTGGGGCGGCAAATCGCGCCAGGGCGAGGCGTGGGAACATCTGGTCAGCACGGTGTTTCAGCCTGCGCTGGCGCGCTTCGTCGAGGAACTGACCGAGGCCGGCTGGATGTCCTACGGCGCGGCCTACGGCTACTTCCCCTGCGCGGCGGAAGGCAACGATCTGCTGCTGTTTGACCCCGATGACCCGGATGCAATCATGGCGCGCTGGGCCTTTCCACGCCAGCCCGACCGCCAGCGCCTGTGCCTGAGCGATTATTTCATGCCGCGCGAAGAAGGGCGCGACGTCGTGGCACTGCAAGTGGTCACTGCCGGCCCGGAGCCGGCCCGCCGCATGGAGCAGTTGCAGAAAGAAGGGCTGTACACCGACGCTTACTACCTGAACGGCTTTGCCGACTCGTTTGCCGAGGCGCTGGCCGAGTGGACGCACCGGCGTGTGCGGCGTGAACTGGGGTTGCCCGTGAATCAGGGATTGCGCTACTCGTGGGGCTATCCCTCCTGCCCGGACATGAGCCAACACACCGACGTGCTGCGGTTGCTGGAAGCAGAACGGATCGGCGTCAGCCTGTCGGAGGGGCATCAGCTCATCCCGGAGCACAGCACAGCCGCGCTGGTCGTGCACCACCCGGCGGCGATCTACTTCACCACCGGCGTGGAGCGCCGGCAACAGGAAGCCGCCGTGCGCGAGGTGCTGGGCGAATTGCAGTTGCGCCCAGAGGCGCGCCTGTGATTTTTGCGAGCATAATCAGGCCGAGGGGGCATAGCGAGCGCGGCCGACCGGCTGTTTGCGCCATGACACGACCGGTTGTAACTGGAAGGTGTGCGGCCAGCCCTGCCTCTCAAACAATGCGGATTTATCCGCCGCCCGACGCCAGCCCAGCAATGGCGCGGCGGGCATCCTGCTCATCCACCTCACTGGTGATGAATGCGTCGCCGGGCGCGCGCAGCAGGACGAAGCGCACTTTTCCGCCGCACTTCTTCTTGTCCGATTGCATCAGGCGCCACACGGCATCGACATCGACCGCCGGCAGCGACACCGGCAGTCCGGCGCGCGACAGCGCATTGGTGACTGCCTCGACCAGATCCGCGCCACACACGCCCAACCTTTGGCCCAGACACATGGCGCACACCATGCCCAGCGACACAGCCTGACCGTGCTTGATAGCGAAATTGCTCCACGCTTCGATGCCATGTCCGAAGGTGTGGCCCAGATTCAACAACGCCCGCCGGCCCCGCTCGAACGGGTCTTCCTCCACCACGTCGCGCTTCAGCAGAATCGCGTCGCGCAGAGATCGTGCGAGTGATGCGCGGAGTTCAGGATTCGCCGTCAATTGCCAATCGTCAATCGTCAATTGCGCGATGCGCTCCCACGCCTCGCCCCCGCGCAACAGCGCCGCTTTGACAATCTCGGCGTAGCCGCATTGCAACTCGACGGCGGGCAGCGATTGAAGCAGCGCCTGATCCATGATGACAATGTCTGGCTGCTTGAACGCGCCGACCAGGTTCTTGCCGAACGGTGTGTCCACACCCACTTTGCCGCCAATGCTCGAGTCGGCCATGGCCAGCAACGAAGTCGGAATCTGCGCAAAAGAGACCCCGCGCATGAACGTGGCAGCGGCGAAGCCGGCCACGTCGCCCACCACGCCCCCGCCCAGCGCAATCACCGCGCCATTGCGCTCCAGTCCGTTCGCGGCAAACGCCTGATACATGTCCTCGACCGAGCGCAGGGTTTTGTGGGTTTCGCCGGCCGGCATGAGATGAATAAAGCTGGCGAGACCGGCCCGGCTCAGCGCGCGTTGCAGCCGCCCGGCGTACAACGGCCCCACCTCGCTGTCCGACACAATGGCCAGCGGCGACAACCAGCCGCGCGGCGCCAGCGCAAACCCCGCCTGGTCGATCAGCCCCTCGCCCATCACGATGTCGTACTGGCCGGCGGGATGGCGCACCGCAATGCGCTCCTGTTCGGCGCGGTAGATGTCCAGCGCGCACTGCGCCGCCTCTTCGGGGCTGCGGTGCGTAGTGTCGAGGTGATAGTGCAGTTCGGCGTAGGCCGGCGCGCGCGCTTTGAGCAACTGCGCCACGCGGTCGTGGATGTGTTCGCCCGGCTGTGTGGCGCGCAGCAGGGGGCGCGTAGAGGCGTCCACACGGCGCAGGATCGCTTCCGGCGAGGCGGTCAGACAGAGCGTGACGCCGGCCCGCAACAGCGCCGCGCGGTTGGCCGGGTCCACGATCATGCCGCCGCCGGTGGCGATGACAATCCGCTCGCGCCCGATCAATTCGCGCGCCAGCGCCGTCTCCAGCGCGCGGAAATGCGCTTCTCCCATCTGATCGAAGAGCTGCGGGATGGTCAATCCGGCGCGGCGTTCGATCTCGGCGTCGGTATCGATGAACTCGTAGCCCAGGCGTTGAGCCACGATCTGGCCGATGGTGGTTTTGCCGGCGCCCATGAAGCCGGCGAGGATGAGCGGTCTAGTCATATCCAAATCGCCACGGCGTGTTGTCCATGCGCAGCGCGTCCAGCCGCAGCCGGCGCAGCGCCTCAAAGCGCGGGCGCATTTCGTCAATCGAGTCGCCGCCCAGTTTCTCCAGCAGCGCGTCGGCCAGCACGATGCACAGCATGGCTTCGACGATGGGCACGGCGCGCGGAACCTGGCAGAAGTCGCTGCGCTCGTACTGTGTGGCCGCCGGCGCGCCGGTTGCCAGATCGACCGACTGCAGGGGGGTGAGGGTGGTGGCGATCGGCTTGAGGGCGGCGCGCACGACGATCGGCGCGCCGTTGGTGATGCCGCCCTCCAGCCCGCCGGCGTGGTTGCTGGTCTGGCGAATCTCGCCATCTTCGACCATCAGTTGATCCTGAACGTGTGTGCCGGGGCGCAGCGTCTCGGCGAAGCCGTCGCCGATCTCAACGCCTTTCATGGCGTGAATGCTCATCACGGCGGCAGCGATGCGCGCCGACAGCCGGCGATCCCAGTGCACGTGGCTGCCCAGGCCGGGCGGGACGTTCAGCGCCACGCATTCGATCACACCGCCCAGCGTGTCCTTTGCCTGCATGATCTGGCGAATGGCCTCGCGCATGCGCTCGGCGGTTGCGGGGTCGTAGCAGCGCACATCAGAGGCTTCGGCGGCGCGGAAACGCTCCAGATAATCCACCCCCTCAACCTTACCAACCTGCCCAACCTGACCAATTCCCTCTGTCGACACCTCCCCAATGCTGACCACATACCCGCCTGCCAGAATGCCGAATTCGGCGAGCAGCTTGCGGCAGGCTGCGCCGACCGCTACGCGCATGGTGGTCTCGCGGGCCGAGGCGCGCTCCAGCGCCAGGCGCAGCTCGCGGTAGCCGTATTTGACGGCGCCGGTCAGATCGGCGTGGCCGGGGCGCGGAATCGTCATCGGCGCGATGTCGCGCTCGCGCCATTTGACATGATCGAGGTTCTCGACCACGAAGGCAATCGGGCCGCCGGTGGTTTTGCCGGCCATCACGCCGGCGGTGATGCGGGCGTGGTCGCGCTCGATCTTCATGCGCCCCCCGCTGCCAAAGCCCTGCTGCCTGCGCGCCAGGTCTGCGTCGATGTCGGCGGATGACAACGGCAGGCCGGCCGGCATGCCTTCCAGAATGGCCGTGAGCGAGGGGCCGTGCGATTCGCCGGCGGTGAGAAATCGGATCATTGCCTGATTGGGTGATCGGGCCACTGGGCGATTGACTCAATGACTCAATGACTCAATCGCCCAACGGCTCAATGCCTGAATGGCCTAATTCGCAATCGCCAGCGCGCCCATCGGGTCCCACGGCGGCAACCGCACCGGCTCCGTTTCCAGAATCGGCAGCAGCTCCTGTGGCACGTACTGCTTCTCGACGGCGATCTCGTACATGTACTCGTCGAACCAGGCGTCGCTCATCACCAGAAAGCCCTTGTCGCCCAGCTTGTCGCCCCAGCTATTTTCGACGCGCCACTTCACCGGCCGGCCCTGTTCGTCCAGATCGACGCCGGTGAAGACCATGGCGTGCGTCATCACGCTCTGGCCGTACTCAACGCGCTCGGCTTTGTCTGCGCGGAATGGCGCGCCGTACACCGAGGCGTAGTCGTACAACCGGGTGTGCAAAATGCCCAGATCGCGCTCCAGCATCTTGCCCACATCGCAGCCGAACCAGACCGGCTTGCCGTCCGTGATCTGTTTGACCGCAGCCTGCTTGAACACCGGCAGCGGCACATTCAGATATCGGATGATGTCGCCTTCGGCCACATTGCCCAGGTACGAGATGGTGTACAGCGTATTAAACGGCTTGTCTGCGGTCGGGCAATGGATCAGGCAAGTCATTGAATCCAGGTCGAACTGAACATAGCGGTTGAAGAACTGCTGCGGCGTGATGACGCCATCGCGGTGGAACTGGTCGTCCTTGTCGCGCCATTGCCAGTAGAACTCGCGCGGCGGCTGGCCGAGATGGATCGTCAACATGCGGTAGATGTCGGACATCATGTCCACCTTGCGCGCCTGCAGATCGGCCATGCCGGCGCCCTGCGCGCTCATGCGCCGCAACTCGGCGGCGTCTTCGCGCAGCCGGTTGGTGATCAGCGCGGTCATGACCCACGAATTGCTGCTGCTTTCCGTCTCCGGCATAAAGCTCTTTGGCACAACCCCGTATTTCTTCACCAGGTTGACAAACATATCCCATTGCCCGCCGTCCTGAATCGGGTTTTGCAACAGGAACATGATCAGTCGGCCATCCGTTGGCTCGCTCAGCGTGTCGAGGATGCTCTCCAGGAAATAGTTGGCCTTCTCCAGCTTGTCCCAGAACATCATGTAGCTCTGAGACAACTCGAACTTCTCCACGTTCAGGCGCTTCATGGCCTCGACGCGGAACAGGTTCAGGCCGGCAAACAGCCAGCATCGCCCGCTGCGCTCCTGGGCCGTCGCCTCGTTGCTTTTCAGCATGTGCGAGTACACGTGGTTGACGCTGGCGACGACTTCGCGGTTGAGCGCCACCGCATGCACCGGGTTTTTGGTGACGGCGTTCATCGCCAGGCGGTTTTTGGGGTCACGCTCGAACTCTGACTGGTACCGTTGCAAGTGTTCGGGCGTGAGGGGACCTGCTGCGTGTGTGGACTTCATCGCTATCCTCCAAAAAAGTTGATTGAGAGATTACGTGGGTTGGGCCGGCGCGTCAAGCGGTGGTGACGTTTGCAAAGCGCGGCGCATGACGCTGGCGACTTCGGCGATGGAAAGCGGCAGCGTCAGGCCGGCTGTCCACAGCGCAAAGGCGGCTGCGCCCTGCTCGGCCAACATGCCGATCCCGCCGATCACGCGCAGGCCGGCGGCTTCCGCCTGCCGCATCAGGCGCGTCACACGCGGCTTGTACACCAGGTCGTACAGCACGGCGTCGCGCGGGAAGGGTATCCCCTTGATCCAGGGCGTGCTGTCTGCGTTGGGTTCCATGCCGGCTGACGTGCAATTCACAATCAATCGCGCGCCTTGCTCGGCCCGGCTCAATCCATTTGCGTCCAGCGCCTGCGCAGACAAACACGCGTTGGGGAACACGGCGCGCATGTCCTCGACCAGCCGCTGCGCGCGGGCTGCGTCGCGGTTGACGACGGTGACCGACCATCCACTGTGCGCCAGCGCGTACACCACGCCGCGCGCCGACCCGCCTGCGCCGAGCGCCAGCGCCCGGCGCTCCTCCGGCCCCGCGCCTGACTCAATCGCCACGCCGTGCCAGCGCAGATCGTTGAGGAAGCCGACCCAGTCTGTGTTCTCGCCGATCAGGCGGGGCCGGTCATCGGCAACTTTGACGATGGTGTTGACCGCGCCGATGGCCTCGGCGTGCCGGCTGATCTCGTCCAGGAACGGCATGACGTTGACCTTGTGCGGCACGGTCACGTTGGCGCCGGCGATGCCGGTGTCGTCGCGGATGCGCCACACGCGCTCGGCCAGCTCCTCCAGTGGCGTGTGCCATAGCTCGTATTGCCAGTCCAGGCCGGCGGCGGCGAATGCCGCGCCCTGCATACGCGGCGACGCGCTGTGCGCCACGGGAAAGCCGATCAACCCGATGCGTTTCACGCGACTGCCTCCGGGCATAGCGCCGCCAGGTCGTTGAAGAATCCGGGATATGTCTTGCTAACACACTCGGCGCCGGTGATGACCGTTTCGCCGTCGGCCACCAGCGCGGCCACGGCCAGCGCCATCGCCATGCGATGATCGCCCCGGCCATCCACGACTGCGCCGCGCAGGCGGGTCGGCCCCTCCACGATGAATCCGTCGGGCGTGGCTTCGATGCGCGCGCCCATCTTGCGCAGCTCTTCCACCAGTCCGTCGATGCGATTGCTCTCCTTCACGCGCAACTCTTCCGCGTCGCGCACTACGGTCGTTCCCTGCGCCTGGGTGGCGGCCACAGCGAAGACGGGGAACTCGTCGATCATGCGCGCCACCTGTTCGCCGCCGACGGTGACGCCGCGCAGCGCGGCGGATGAAATGGTCAGGTTGCCGGCCGGCTCATTGCCCGCGTCCGGCGCGCGCGCTTCGGTTTCAATCTGCGCGCCCATGTCCCGCAGGGCGTCAAGCAGGCCGGTGCGCGTGGGGTTCAGGCCGACATCGGTCAGCCGCAGCCGGGCCTGGGGATGCGCGCAGCCGGCGACGAGAAAGAACGCCGCCGAGGAAAAGTCCGCCGGCACACGCAGGTCAACCGGCTGAAGAGCGCGCGACGGGGGCGTGACATGATTGACGATTGACGATTGGCGGTTAAGGGGGGACTGGCTGCTCGCGTCCGTTGTGTGCCGCGCAATCGGGACGCCCATGGCAGCCATCAACCGCTCGGTGTGGTCGCGGGTGACGACCGGCTCCTCAATGCGCGTGTCGCCTTCGGCGTACAGCGCGGCCAGCAGCAGCGCCGACTTGATCTGCGCGCTGGCGATCGGCAGGGTGTAGGCGATGCCGCGCAGCGCGGCGGGTTCGATGCGCAACGGAGCGCAGCCGGCGGTGTCGGTGATGCGCGCGCCCATCCGTGCCAGCGGCTCGGTGACGCGGCGCATGGGCCGCCGGCGCAGTTGCGCGCTGCCATCCAGGATGCTGCCGAACGATTGACCGGCCAACAAGCCGGCCAGCAGGCGCATCGTCGTGCCCGATGAATCACAGTACAGGGTGTCGCGCGCCGGTGTCAATCCGCGCAGCCCGCGCCCATGCAGCGTGAGCGTTTGTTCGCGCTGCTCGATGACGATACCCAGTTGGCGCATGATATTGATCGCCGCGCGCGTGTCGTCGCTGTCCAGATATTCCTCGACGCGGCATACGCCATCGGCAAGACTGCCCAGCAACACGCCGCGCACGGTCATGCTGCGGTCGCTCGGCGCGCGCAGGCTGCCGGCGAGTTGGCGGGGCGGATGGATGGATTGGTCCATTTTGTGATTGTGTGATTGAGCGATTGACGATTGTATGATTTGGTGATTGGCTCAATGACCCAATGACTCAATCGCCCAATCCCTTTCAGAAGTGCGCTTTGCGGGTTTGGGCAGCCGCAGTCAGATAGGCGCGCAGACCGGCTTCGTCCCTGCGCTCGATCAGGGCCGTGAGCTGGTCGAGCGAGAACTGAAAGTCGCGGATCGCGCCGGTGACGGCGTCTGCGTTGGTCAACAGGATATCGATCATCATGCCCACATCGCTGGCGGCCACCCGGCTGGTGTCGCGGAAGCCGCTGGCGGTCACCCGCCACAGCGCGGGGTCGTTCAGGCCGGCCTGTTCCGCCGCCGTGACCAGCGCAACCGCGAGCGCGTAGGGCAGATGGCTGGCACAGGCCACCAGCATGTCATGCCGGGCAGGGTCAAGCTCAAGGGTAATGGCCCCGGCGTTCTCTGCCAGCGTCCTGACAGCCGCGAGCGCGTCGTCGTCGGTGCGCGCCGTGCGCGTGAGAATCCAGGTCTTGCCGCGATACAACGCGGCGTCGGCAGCGTCGAGGCCGGGCACCTCTTTGCCGCACATGGGGTGCGACCCGACGGCCCGCAGGTGATCGGGCAACTGATTCATGGCGCGGATGATCTCGGACTTGGTGCTGCCCAGGTCAGTGATGACGGCGCCGGCCTTGGCCGCGCCGGCCAGATTGCCGATCTGCGCGATGATCGTGCGCACCGGCGTGGCAAGAACGACAATGTCCGCCTCGCTTACGCCTTCCGCCAACTCGGTTGTGCCGGCGTCGATGATGCCCCGCCCCAGCGCCTCGCGGAGGGTCTCGGCGCGCCGGGCCACGCCGGTGATGCGGGCGTAGCGACCGCGCACGGCCAGCGCAAGCGACGCTCCCATCAGGCCCAGCCCGACGATACAAATAGAGGAGTGGCGATTGACGATTGACGGTTGGCGATTGACGATTGACGATTGGCTCACACGCTGATTGTACGGGACGCTGCTTTCACACGCTGCGGTCAACGGCTTCGGCCACCCGGCGCACCTGCGCCACCAGGTCGGCGTAGCGGGCCGGCGTCAGCGACTGGGCGCCGTCGGACAACGCCTGCTCCGGGTGTGGATGCACTTCGACGATCAGGCCGTCGGCGCCGGCGGCAATGGCGGCTTTGGAGACGGCGGTCACGTACTCCCATTTGCCCGTGCCGTGGCTGGGATCGACGATCACCGGCAGGTGGCTGAGCTGCTTCAGCACCGGCACGGCGTTGATGTCGAGCGTGTTGCGTGTGTAGGTCTCGAAGGTGCGGATGCCCCGCTCGCACAGCATGACGTTGTAGTTGCCCTGCGACATGATGTACTCGGCGGCCATCAGCAGCTCCTCAAGCGTGCTCGACATGCCGCGCTTGAGCAGCACCGGCTTCATGCTCGCGCCAACAGCCGTCAGCAGCGGGTAGTTCTGCATGTTGCGCGCGCCGATTTGAAGGATGTCGGCGTAACCGGCCACAAGGTTCACCTGCTCCGTCGCCATCACTTCCGTCACAATTGCAAGGCCGTATTCGGCGCGCGCCTCGGCCAGCCACTTCAGCGCGTCTTCGCCGTAGCCCTGAAAGGAGTAGGGCGAGGTGCGCGGCTTGTAAGCGCCGCCGCGCAGGATGCTGGCGCCGGCTTCCTTCACCATGCGCGCGCTCTCCATGATCTGCTCGCGGCTCTCGGCGGAACACGGCCCGGCCATCAGCGCGATCGCCGCCGGCGGCCCGCCGATCGGCACCGTGTGCCCGTTGACGCGGATGGGAATGATCGTGTCGTCCTTTTTGAAATCACGGCTGGCCAGTTTGAAGGGGCGCAGGATGGGCACCACGCGCTCCACGCCGCTGAGCAGCTCAAACACATCGCGGTTTACCGGCCGGTCATTTCCCACCACGCCGATGATGGTGCGCTCCTCGCCCTGAGACAGGTGCGCTTTCAGGCCGATCTCTTCGATTCGTTTTACGACTGCCCCGACTTCGGCTGTCGAGGCGTTGGATTTCATGATGATGACCATAGGATTTGGTGATTTGTCCATCTGGCCATTGAGTCATTGCCCAATCGCCAAATGGCTCAATGACACGATGGCTAAATGGTTCGGTCCATCGCCTCGGCAATGCGCCGCGACTGCCGCACCAGATCGGCAAACGCTTCGGGCGTGAGCGACTGCGCGCCGTCGGACATGGCCTGGGTTGGGTCGGGGTGCACTTCGACGATCAGGCCATCGGCGCCGGCGGCAATGGCGGCCCGGCTGGCGGCGATGACGTACTCGGACTTGCCGGTGGCATGGCTGGGATCGACCACAACCGGGAGGTGACTGAGCTTCTTGAGCACCGGCACGGCGTTGATGTCGAGCGTGTTGCGGGTGTAGGTCTCGAAGGTGCGGATGCCGCGCTCGCACAGCATGACGTTGTAGTTCCCGCGCGACATGATGTACTCGGCGGCCATCAGCAACTCTTCGATGGTGTTGGCCATGCCGCGCTTGAGCAGCACCGGCTTCATGCTGGCGCCGGCGGCGTTGAGCAGCGCAAAGTTCTGCATGTTGCGCGCGCCGATCTGAAGCACGTTGGCGTATTGCGCCACCAGCGGCACCTGTTCGGGCGACATCACTTCGGTCACAACGGCCAGGCCGGTCTGCTCGCGCGCCTCGGCCATCCATTGCAGCGCCTTTTCGCCGTAGCCCTGGAATGAATACGGCGAGGTGCGCGGCTTGTACGCGCCACCACGCAGCCCTTTGGCGCCGGCCTCCTTCACCGCGTGCGCCGCCTCCAGCACCTGCTCGCGGCTTTCGGCGGAACACGGGCCGGCGATGATGATGATTTCACCGTTGCCCATTTTGACGCCATGCCCGTTCATGCCAATCAGCGTGACAGCCGTGTTTTCCTTCTTGAAGTCGCGGCTGGCGAGTTTGAACGGCTTGAGAATAGGCAGCGTCGCCTCGACGCCCGGCGATGTCTCGAAGATGGTGCGATCCACCGGCCGGTCGTTGCCGACCACGCCGATGACCACCCGCTCTTCGCCGTAGATTGGATGGGCCTGAAAACCCAGCGACTCGATGCGGGCCATGATGGCGCCGACTTCTTTGGCAGTTGCGCCTGCCTTCATGATGATGACCATCTCACACTCCTGGATTGAGTCATTGGGCGATTGAGCCATTGAGTCATTGAGTCATTGACCAAATGGCAAAATCACACAATGGCGCAATTCGTCAATCAGCCTTCCTGAATGCGGTCGGGGCGCAGTTTTTCCGCGCCCCGAATATAGACATGCTTTATCTGGTTAGCTGGCTTGTCTGTGTTCCAGTGGATCAGGATGCGCACGCAGCGCGCCAGGCCGTGCGGCACATCCATTTCGTGCATACACATGAGCGCGGCGTCTGTCCAGCCAAGCTGGCGCGCGGCGATGGCAGGGTACTCCGCGTTCAAGTCGCGCGTTGTGCTGAAGAAGGCGCTGGCGACATCTTCGGCGCAAATGCCGTTTGCCTCGACCAGTTTCTCCAGCAACTCGCGGGTTGCCTCAATGATCGCTGTCTTTGTGTTCCCGGTCGCTACTGTCGCGCCGCGCACGCCGCGTAATTCCATATGCCGATAGTCCTCCTATGCGGTGAATCGCTCATCCACTCGGTCTTCTGCCATCACAACAACAAAAAGAGCGCGGGGCTTACTGCTCCGCGCTCTCGATTCCCTGAAATCCGTCTACTTCAACTGGTCATTCCCTTCGTAGACCCGCGTGGGAGTAAGCTGCTTTTGCCATCGGCAAAGTAGCCATAAAACCAGAAGTAGCTAAACGAGAAAGCTCCGCGAGTCATTGCTGAGTTGGCGCGATGGTAATTCATGCCGGGTGGCCTGTCAAGAGGCATTTTTCCAGTTTTCCAGTTTGGGCGTTTTACAATCCCGGCCATGCCGCGCTACATCGCCCTGTTCAAGCCTTATGGTGTGCTGTCGTCGTTCACCCACGAGTCACGCGAGTTTTCTGGATCGCCTGACCACGCTGCAAAGCGCACGCTCAGCGAATTCGGCCTGCCCCCCGGCGTCTACGCAGCCGGCCGGCTGGATTACGACAGTGAAGGTCTGCTTATCCTGAGCGATGACGGCAGCTTCATCCACCGCTTGACCGATCCACGCCACAAGCTGCCCAAAACTTATTGGGCGCAGGTCGAAGGCGAGCCGACTGAATCCCAACTGAGCCAGTTGCGGCGTGGTGTGATCGTGCGCGGCTATCGCACGCGGCCCTGTCAGGCGCGTGTTCTGGCAGCCGGCATCCTGCCAGGCGAGTCGAACGGGCCGTTTCCTCGGTTGCGGCTGGCCGGTAAGCCCGTCGAACTGCCCCCACGCGACAAGCCGGTGACGCCGCATGGCCCCACCGCCTGGATCGAGCTGATCCTGACCGAGGGCAGGAAACGCCAGGTTCGCCACATGACGGCCAGCGTCGATTTGCCCACCTTGCGCCTGGTTCGCGTGGCGATTGGCCGGCTGACCATCGCAGGCTTGTTGCCCGGCCAGTGGCGCACTGTCGCGCCGCAGGATATTCTGTAGGGCAAGCCGCCGGGCTTGCCCTACTACAAACAAGCCGCCGGCCCTGCCGAGTTCAGCGCAGAATCACGGGCAGGAAGCGCGTTTGCGCGCCGGGCGAGACCCACAGCGCGCTCTGGCTGAGCGTGCCTGTGCCGTCGTCAATGAGCACAGCATGATAGAAGTCACGCTGAGTCAGATGCAGCCCCGGCACGCTCACGGCATACGTCAGGCTGATGGACGCCCCGGCGGACAGCGTTCCCGTC
This sequence comes from uncultured Anaerolineae bacterium, assembly GCA_937927775.1. GTDB lineage: Bacteria > Chloroflexota > Anaerolineae > J036 > Brachytrichaceae > Roseilinea. The sequence goes on from CALBEF010000013.1 coordinate 92,277, forward strand.
CAACTGACACGGTTGCGGTCTAAAGCGACATTGCCCGTTTGTGGCCCTCGCACGGTGTGCGTGAGCAGCATCAGGCCAGGCGGAATCACAGCGGTCAGCAAGGCTGTCGGCGCGAGCAGGCTGCCGGCGTTGGTCATGCGCGCCGTGAAGGTGATGAGACTGCGCCAGCTTGGCGCAGCCGGCTGCATCTCCAGCGACGAGATCAGGCGCGGCGCCGCTGCGCGCAGCGCCGCGTGGCGGGTGAAGCGAATGTCCGGCTGTTGGGTGGCAATGTGCAGCGTGGCAGTCAGGGGCGCGCCGGCGGGCAACCCGGCGCTGGTGGTCGCCACAAAGGTCCAGCTCAGCGTTAAGCCGGCCTGCAATGCCCCGCTCCACGCGCCGGCGGAGTGAATTGTCCAACCCGGCAGGGTGGACGAGATCACAAACAAATCGGTGGATACCGGCGCTGAAAGCGCAACTGTGGGTGTGATCGCCAGCGGTGACGAGATGATCTCGTCGGCGCGCAACGTGATCGTGAAGGTGACGCTGTCGCCGGCAGCGATGCGCTCCTGATGCGGCGCAATCTGCGAACGCCCCAGCCAGGACAACCAGCCGGCAATACGATTCATCAGGTCGGCGCGCACGGTGGCCGTGAGCGCCTCGAAGGCAAACGGCAGCAGGGTTGTGCGCCATGCCGCGCCAGAAATGTTGCGTGGCCGCTCGCGCGCCAGGCCGGCCGGCTGGCCGCTGTCCCCGCGCAGAATGACCTGCGTGCCGCTCAGCGGTTGCACCGCCGTGCTCAGATTCCACGCATACGGGAACTGCCCAAACGAATCGAGCAGGCTGCCGCCGGGGAAGTCGTCTCCCAGCGCACTCGGCGCGCCGATCACATTCGAGAAAACATCGTCGTAGTCAATCGCGGCAACGCCCAGATAGTTCTGGGTGAACGCGCTCAGCTCGGTGTAGAACAGCGCCGCCTGCGAGGAGAACAACAAGCGCCCGCCACCCTCCAGGTACTGGCGCAGGGTGTCTTCTTCGGCGGGCTGGATGGGATCGAACCAGTCATAGCCGTTGAACCACACCACCAGCGGATACATGCGCAGCGCCGTGATGGGCGGCGAGTTGGCAACGCCGAAGCCCCAGCGCGTATCCCAGCGATCCGCGAAATTGCCCTGCGCCGCCAGCGCGTCCAGGTAGTCCTGTTCGCGGTTGTAGAAGCGGTCGTCGTCCACCAGCAGGATGCCGGCCGGCGTCTTGCTGGTGAAACTGATGGCTGATTGAATGGCCGGCGAGCTGACCAGCGACGCGCTGATCGTCACTGTGTCGCTCACGTTCCATAGCGCGGTGATCGGAAGGGTGACGCTGATCTCGACCAGCGCCGACGCGCATGGCGCGAGGGTGACTGTGGCGCTGGCGACGCTGGTGGGCCAGGTGTGGCCGCTCAGGCTGAGCGCAAAGGTTTGTGTGACGCCCGCCTCGCCGGTGTTGCGAATGCGCGCCAGATGCGTGACCACTTGCCCCGGCAGGCCGATGGCCGGGCCGGTGAAGTGCGTGTCGCGCGACAGCAGTTCCACGCCCATCGTGGGGCGCGGCGCGTCAAAAGCGTCGCGCACTCGCCGCAGCACATCGGCGCGTTCAGCGGCGGAATCAATCGCCTCGAAACCGAAGGCGAAAAGCGCCGATTTGTAATTCAGACATTGCGCGGCATACACGCCGGCCGCCTCGTAGTCTCGATAGACAAAGCCATACTGGCCCAGCGCGTGTCCGCGATCCGGGTTAACAACTTGAACCGCATCGACCAGGTACTGGTTGTTCGCCCCGTCCCCGCCGGCGATGGTCAAGACCTTGCCGGTCAACAGCGAGCCGTGCGCGCCGGTCACGACGCGCGAAGGGATGTCATCCGCCGCGTAGTAAGCGTTGAGCCTGGAGAAGTATGGCTCGAAGAGGAATCCGCCGCCATCGTAGAACGCGATGTCCTGACCGCTCAGCATCAGATTGCGCCCGGCGGCCAGATAGCGCGAGATGACATCGCCGGCGCCGATGTAGCCAGGCGAGTCGAAGGGGGCCGACCAGATCACTGTGTCGTAGCGCAGCAGTTGGGTAATGGTGGGCGTGTCCGCCGGCAGGCGTTTGACGCGCAACTCGTCGTAAGGCAGCGACAGATCATCGAGCGCGGCGCGGTATTGCGCGGCGGCGCTGCCGTAGTACCACGCGCCGCTGTCCACAAATGCAATGCGCCGGGTGGGCGTCAGCGCGAAGTTCAGCTCGCTGATGCTGCCATCGGTCACGGCGACTGTCCGAGTCTGGACAATATAGCCGAGCAAACGCGCTTCGATTGTGTATACGCCGGCCGGCAAATTGAGCGCGTAGTAGCGCGCCGGAAAGCCGCCGTTCGCCAGCGAGGATTCGGGCGTGCCCAGCGCGCGCACCACGGTTTGCGTCAGGTAGATGCTGCTCTGCACATCCGTCGCCACGCCGCGCACGATGCCCGAAGGCAGCGCGGTCAGATTGAAGTTAACCACGGTCGCGCTGTTCGTGATGACAATGCGCGGCGATGAGGTGGCCGGCTGATAGCCAAAGGCGCCGGCGGTGACGGTGTAGATGCCGAACGGCGCGGGAATCGTGTAGCCGCCATCCGCGCCGGTGACGGCGTGGAGTTGTTGCGGGCCGGATTGCGCGACGATCTGCGCGCCGCTGATCGGCTGCGCGCCGTCCAGCACGCGCCCGGTAATCACGCCGGTGCTGATAACCGAGAGCACAGCGTTCCAGGCGTCAACCCGCCCCCAGCCGCTTTCATTGTTGGGCAGCGTCGTTGAGAGCGGCACAGCAGTGCTGGTAAGCGCGCGCGTCACGCTGATCACCGTCAGGGCAGGGTTGGCGCTGAGCAGCAGCGCGGCAACGCCGGCCACATGCGGCGTCGCCATTGACGTGCCGTTGGCGGTGACGTAAGCGCCGCCCGGGAACGTGGAAAGCACGCCGACGCCGGGGGCGACGATGTCCGGGCGCGCCGGCCCAAAGGGCGATGGCCCCCGGCTGGAGAAATACGCCACATCGTCATCTGGATCGCTGGCCCCAACCCCAAACGCGCCGGGCAGACTGGCCGGCGAACCGACCGTGCCCGCCTGCGGCCCTTTGTTGCCGTTCGCAAACAGCACGACGATGCCGGCTGCGCGCAAGGCGGCAATATCATCGGTAAACTCGGTGTCCAGGCCGTTGTCGCTGCCCCAGGAGTTGCTGAGCACGTCCGGCGCATGGGCCGGGTCGCCGCCCGGCGCCAGCATGAACTCGAACGCGGCGTGCAGCCAGCTATACAAGCCGTATCCCGCTCCGTTCAACCCTTTGGCGGCCATCCAGCGCGCGCCCGGCGCCACGCCTATGCCCTCGCGCCCGGCAATGCTGCCCATGGTGTGCGTGCCGTGCCCGTGCATGTCTGTGGGATAGGTGGCCGCTTCGTTCGTCGCGTCGAACCAGTTGCGCAGATGATCGGCTACCGGCCCATGTCCCCAGCCGCGATAGTTTGCGCGCAGCGCGGGATGATTCCAGTCCACGCCGGTGTCGATGTTCGCCACCACAACACCCGTGCCGGTGATGTTGAAGCCGCGCCAGACCTGATCGGCGCGAATCTGCGCGATGCCCCACGTTGTTGTGCCCGGCGCCGGCGGATCGCTCATTACTTTGTTGTTCAGTGTGACGCTGACCGGCGAACGCGCCGGCAGTGATTCGGGAGACGGGCCGGCCAACCCACGCGCCGCGAGCAGCGGCGGAACCGCGCCCGATTTTAGATTTTGGATTTCGGGGTTTGGATTTTCGATTTTGGATTGCCGGCTGTCGGCGTTGATCCACTGCCGCCATTCGTCCAGACTGATGGAAGCCACCTCCTCGCGCGCGGCGATGGCTTTGACGACCTCCGGGGTTGTCTGGAGCGCCAGGCCGTTGAAGATCCAGAAGGAGCGCATCTCGCTGATCTGTGGCGCGATGTCGGGCCGCGAGAGGAAAGCGCGCAGGCCGGCCTGGGATGCCTGAGCGTGTTGCTGAAGCGACGCCGCCAGAGCGCGCCGGCGCGCAACCCTTTGCTCGCGCGGCATGGCCTCGGCGGGCGCATCCTGCGCCAGCAGGCTGGCGACAGACGAAGGCCGGCTGTCGCGCAGCCGCACAATCACGCGCAACATCGCGCCGGGCAGGGCGGATTGCAGCGCCTGTTGCAGGCCGGGGGATTCGATTTTGGATTGTGGATTGTGGATTGTGGATTGTGGTTCGACAGTCTTACCACTGCGCGCCGCGTTGATGGTGTGAGCAGGCATCCACATCGCGCAGCACAGCGCGGCAAGCAGGACGATTCGGGTCAGGTTTTTCATATCAGGTCAGGCCATGCAGGCGATTCGATTTCAGATTGTGGATTGCCGGTGATGCGCGCGATGGCCCAGGCCGCATGTTCGCGCAGCAGCGGCTCTTCATCGTTCAGCAGCGCGCGCAGGGCCGGCAATGCGTCGGGGCTGCCCCAGTTGCCGGCTGCCACACAGGCGTTGCGCAGCAGCCCGCGCCGTTTCGCGCGCAGCACCGCTGCGCCTTTGAAGCGCGCGTTGAACGCAGCGCGATCCCAGCTCAACACGTCGAGCAGGGGCGGGGCCATGCGCCATTCTGCCGGCGGGTAAAACGCATTGTCGCGCGTCGGGCGCGAATATTGACGCACATACGGGCACACCTCCTGGCACACATCGCAGCCGAAGATCCAGTTGCCCATCAACGGGCGCAGTTCCAGGGGGATGCTGCCTTTCAACTCGATGGTGAGATAGGAGATGCAGCGCCGCGCGTCGAGCACAAACGGTTCGGGGAAAGCCTGTGTGGGACAGGCAACCAGGCAGCGCGCGCAGTTGCCGCAGCCGCACTTCGATTTTGGATTGTGGGTTGCGGACTGTGAATTGCCCTGCTCGTCGCCGGGCGCAGCGTCATCCGGCTGTATCTCCACCGGCGCGAAGATAGCGCCGAGGAAGAAGTACGAGCCGCGCGTCCTGTGGATCAGGCAGGTGTTCTTGCCGATGAATCCCAGGCCGCATCGCTCGGCCCAGGCGCGTTCGAGCACCGGGCCGGTGTCCACCCAGGCGCGTGATTCGCGGGCGATGAATGCGCCGAGTTCCCGCAGGCGCGGCGTCAGAATATCGTGATAATCGGCGCCCCAGGCATAGCGCGCGATGCGACCGCGCGCGGGGTCGGTCAACAATTCAGCGGGCACAGCCGGTGTGTCGTAGCTTGCGCCGGCCAGAATGACCGTGCGCGCGCCCGGCAGCGCAAGACGCGGGTCGGCGCGCTTGTCGGCGCTGCGTTCGAGGTAGTCCATCTCGCCGGCATAGCCCAGGCTGAGCCAGCGCAGGAAACGGTCGGCGCCGGGGGTGGGGCCGGCTGGCGCAAAGCCGATCAGGTCAAACCCCAGTTCCAGGGCGCGCTCAATGACCAATCGGGCTATCAGCATGGTGGCTCACTTGCGCGCCGGCTTCGCGGCAGGGCCGCATACGCCGTTATTTGACCTCGAAGTTGGCGACAAACTGCAACTGGTCATCGAGGAAGACGCGCACTTCGTACACGCCGGCGTCGAAGCCGTTTGGCGGCGACCAATCGATCGCAGCGTTGCCGCTGCCAGATCGTTCCCAGGGCAGCGACTCGAAGTACACGCTGCCGCCATCGCGGAACCAGTTGTGCCGCAAGCGCCTGCCTGCGGGCACGTTTTGAAAGTCGAAGAACACGTAGATGGACGGAACGCCGGCGTCGAATTGCAGGGATGGATTGACGGGCAGGCCGGACAGATCGATCCCGCCGGCAATGGCGCGCAACACGAAATACTTGTTGCCTGCTGCCGGGGCCGGTGTCGCGGTCTCAGTTTGAGCGGCTAAGGGGACATCGGTGATGACTGCGGTCGCTTCTGGCGATAGAGGGGACGGCTCTGGAGAGGGTGACTGCGCCGGGGGACGAGGCTCAACGGTATCCGCAGGCAGCGCGTCGGCGGGCGTTGGCGGCGCGAGAGAGGCATCCACACCAGGAAGCTGGCCGGATTGTGGCTGCTCGGAGGTGGGGGCAGGTTCCGGGGTTGACAAAATCGTGGCGACGATGAAGACATCCGGGGTTGTGTACACAGCCGGCTCTGCGGGGATGGCAGGATCGCCGGGCCGAGGCTCCTGCGGGATAATCCGGCTGGCGATGAACACACCGGCAGCGATGAGCAACAGCAGGATTGACCACAGAAACTGCCGGTTGGCGGTGTCTTGTGAATGGCGGCGCGTCACATAGTAAGCTGCCCGGCGGGCGTGGCGCGCCCTTCGGATGGCGATGCCGAGGAGAATGATCGCGAATGCGGCAACGGCGGCAGCGATCACAGTCAGGCTGTCGTGCGTTGTGATCACATAAAGGATTATACGGGCGGTTGCACGGCGTGCGTCTTGTCGGGATGGAACCTCTGATACCAGATGATTGACCAGTTGCAACGGTTTTTTGTCGCCAACGACAGTCTGGTGCACTTCGTCCACGGCCAGATGTTCATGATTCTGGGTGTGGCGATGTGGTTGCAGTGGCGGCAGCGCAGCCAGTTGGAATTGGCGCGCGCCCTGCCCTGGCTGGCGGCTTTCGGCATTCTGGAAGCCTTTGCAGTGTGGGCGAATGTGTTTGTGCCGCTGCAGGCGCGCTTACTATCCTCAGACACAATTGAGACGCTGAGATTTCTGCAATTGCTGTTGATGCTGGGCGCGTTTGTCGCGCTGCTGGGTTTCGGGTTAAAGCTGAATGAGCCATTTTTGCCTGCCTGGTCGTCCTGGCGCATCCCGCTGTTGGTAGCCCTGACTGTGACGGTTGCGTTCGCGCTTCAACGCATCCTGGCCCCCGGTCCGGGGTCGGTGCGCAACGCGACGAGCGAGGTTTTTTTGCGCTATACGATCTGCGCGCCGGCGGCGTTGATGGCGGCGTTTGGGCTGCGGCAGCAGGCCGGCCGGCTGATCGGCCCGCTCCGCATCGAACGCACGGTGCGCGCCCTGCGCGTGGCCGGCCTCGGCTTTGTGCTCTATGCGCTGTTGGAGGGCCTGCTGGTCCCGGTGGCCCCGTTCTTCCCGGCCAGTGTCCTGAACGAGATCGCGCTGTACCGGGCGATCGGCGTGCCGGCCGGCATCCCGCGCATCCTGGCCGGGGCTGTGATTGCCTGGTCATTCCTGCGCGCGCTGGAAGTCTTTCGCGTCGAGGCCGAGCGCGTGGCCCAGGCGCTGCAACGCGAACAATCGCTGAACGCCGAACGGGAACGCATCAGCCGCGAATTGCATGACGGCACAATCCAGTCGATCTACGCCGCCGGCCTGGCGCTGGATGACGCCTGGCACGCGCTCGAATCCGTGCAGCCGTCGCCCGGCGCGCTGTCTCCCGAACAATCGGCGGCCCTGTCGCACACCCGCAGCCAGATGCGAACCGTAATGGACTCGCTCAATCGCACGGTGCAGGACATCCGCCGCTATATCTATGATTTGCGCGCCGCCGGCATGGAAGAAGACCTGGCGCGCGGGCTGGTGCAAATTGTCAACGAGTGGCGCGCGCGCGCGCGCCTGCCGATTGAGTGGTCTGTTGAAGGCCGGCCTTTGCGGGAGATGACCCTGGAGCAGCGCCAGCATGTGTACCAGATTGCCCGCGAAGCCTTGAGCAACGTCGCCCGGCACTCGGGCGCGACTCAGGCGCGCGTGGAACTGCGCTACGGCGGCTGCGCCGACGATCGGGCCGACTTGTGCCTGCGAATCAGCGATAATGGAAACGGTCAGGCGCCGCCGGCGGACCATCAGGGATATGGCTTGCGCAATATGCGCGAGCGCGCCCGCTTGCTGGGCGCTCACCTGACAGTGCAGAGCACGCCTGGCGCGGGAACTGTCGTGACGTTGCAATTCGAATCGCGGAATTGAGAAGTGGGCAAGCTGAGACTGATTCTGGTGGACGATCATGAAGTGGTGCGCGTCGGTTTGCGCACGTTGCTCAGTCGCAATCCCGATCTGGAGATCGTGGATGAGGCGTCGAGCGGTCAGGAAGCTGTGCGCAAGGCGTTGATGCATCGCCCGGACATTGTGGTGATGGATGTGCGGCTGGCCGGCATGAGCGGCATCGAAGCGTGCCGGGAGATCACTCAGGCCGCGCCGGGCATCAAGATCATCATGCTGACATCCTACGGCGACGATGACACCTTGTTTGAAGCCATTGCCGCCGGCGCGTCGGGCTATGTGCTCAAGCAGATCGGCAGCAACGATCTCATCAAGGCTATCGAGACTGTTGGGCGCGGCGACGCGGCGCTCGACCCGGCCACCACCTCGCGCGTGTTCGCGCGCATGCGCGAGGAAGCGCGCAGGAAAGAAGAGAGCGCCTTTTCTGAACTCACCGAACAGGAGTTGCGCGTGCTGTCCTATTTGTCCGAGGGGCGCACCAACCGCGAGATCGCCGACGCGCTGATGTTGGGCGAGGGCACGGTGCGCAACTACGTCAGCTCGATCTTCTCCAAGCTGCACGTCAACAACCGGGCCGAAGCGGCCGCTTACGCGGCAGCGCACAACATCCGCGACTATCTGTGACGGGGCGCGCCGCACGTAGTGCGTGTTGCGTAGTGCGTGTTGCGTAGTGCGTATTACGTAGTGCGTATTACGTATTGCGTATTGCGTATTGCGCATTACGTATTGGGGCGGGACAGGATTTCCTGCGCAGCTTGCAGAAAGAAATCGGCGTGCTGGATGGCTGCTTCAGCGTCTGCCAGGAAATAGTTCTGAGCCGGTGTCAAGTCCGGCAGGCTGTCCGGGTAACGTGTGGGGATGTAAAAACGGTCGAGAATCGCTGCGCACTGAAGCCATTCAGACCGGCGCTCAAAAAGCTCTGGATGCGGGAAGTCCATGACCAGACGCTGAATCGAATGCCCCCATCCGTCCAGGCCGTACAGCCTCCAGATCGCCTTCATCGCCTTCTCTGCGCTTTGTTGCGCGTTGAAGCAGGCATGAGCGTGCATGGCATTGTCACGCAAGGCGCGCGCTGCGCGCAGGTCGTCCTGCGCGGTGGAAAGCCAGCGCGCGGCCTCGTGATGGTCTTTACTCTGACTCATAGATCACACGTCCTTCGCGCAGAATCGTGGCTATAAAAGGACGATGCCGCATCGCCTCCAGTTCATCCGGCGTGTAAATCAGCGCGTCGATCTCTCGATGGGGCCGAACGGCCAGCATCAGCTCGGTGAGCAGGCCCTCGTAACGGTCAAAGAATCGTTTGTCGGTGTTCTGGATCAGCAGCAGATCCAAATCGCTGCGCGGAGACGGCTCGCCGCGCGCAAACGACCCAAACACAATCGCCTTTTGCACGTTGTGCCGGATCAGGACAGGCGTGACCTGATCGCGGATGCGCTGAAGGTCAGGGGCGAGATCGATCGTTGCGCTCATGGCGATTGCCTCAACCAGTATAGCGGAAGACGCCCGCGCTCGCGCTACAATGCTTCCATGCCGACTGCCAATAGTTCCCTCCAACAGGCGCTCGCCCGACACGTTTCCGGCGAAGTGCGCTTTGACGACGCGATGCGCGTGCTCTACAGCACTGACGCCAGCAATTATCAGGTGTGGCCGCAGGGCGTGGTGTTGCCCAGGACTGCCGACGATGTCATTGCGGCCGTCAACCTATGCGCCGAACATGGCGCGCCGATCATCCCGCGCGGCGGGGGCAGCGGGCTGTGCGGCCAGGCCATCGGCCCCGGCGTCATCCTCGATCTCTCCAAATACATGAATCAGGCGCTGGAGGTGGATGCGGCAGGCCGGCGCGCGCATGTTCAGCCCGGCATGGTGCTGCAACAGTTGAACAAGCAACTCGCGCCCATGAAGTTGCAGTTCGGCCCCGATCCGGCCAGCGGCGAGCGAGCGGTCATCGGCGGCATCATCGGCACAAACGCCACCGGCGCGCACTCCATCCGCCACGGCATGACTGCCGACCATGTGATTGCCATGCGCTGCGTGCTGGCCGATGGCACGCTGGTCGAGTTTGGCCCGCGCGAGAACGGCCCACAGGGCAAACTCGAACAGGCCATCGCCGACATCGTGCGCCGCCATGAGGCCGTTATCCGCCGCGATTTTCCGCAGGTGTGGCGCCGGGCCAGCGGCTACAACGTGGACTTTATCGCTGAAATGCTGGCCTGGGATCCGACCCATCCAGAGGCCGCGCTGCTCGACGCCAGCCGCAACCGGCAGTCGCTGAACTACCAGTCGCATCTCGACATGATCAGCCGGTTCAACCTGTCGCCGCTGATTGTGGGATCAGAGGGCACGCTGGCCGTGGTGCTGGACGCCACGCTGAAGCTGATGCCGAAGCCGGCGCGCACCGGCCTGGTGGTGTGCGCGTTCAACTCGCTGTCCGATGCGATGGACGCTACGCCGGCCATGTTGACCAGCGATCCCTCCGCGCTGGAGCTGATGGATGGCTTGATGGCGCGCCTGGCGCGCGGCCTGCCGGAGCAGGCGCGCAAGATGACCTGGCTGAGCGGCGAGCCGGACGCCGTGTTGATCGTGGAGTTCGACGGCGAAACAGAAAATGAAGTGAAGGCCGGCTTCGAGCGGCTGAAGCGCGTGCTGGCGCAGGAGCGCATCCCCTGCTCGGTCGCCGAGTTGATCGACCCGCAGGCGCAGGCCGACGTGTGGGCCGTGCGCAAGATCGGGCTGGGCATTCTGCTGAGCATCCGCAGCGACCACAAGCCGATTTCGGTGATCGAAGATGTGGCGGTGCCGGTGGCGCGGCTGGGCGAATATGTGCGCCGGATGCGCGAGGTGTTCGCCCGCCATAAAACGGATGGCGCGTTCTACGCCCACGCCAGCGCCGGCGTGCTGCATGTGCGTCCGCTGGTCAACCTCAAGACGCTGGAAGGGCTGCGCGCCATGGAGGACATCGGCCTGAGCGCGCTGGCGCTGTGCCGCGAGATGGGCGGCGCGCTCAGCGGCGAGCACGGCGACGGCTACGAGCGCACGCGCTGGAACGAGGCGCTGTACGGCAAAGCGGTGTATCAGGCGTTTTGCGAGATCAAGGACGCCTTCGACCCGCGCGGTCTGTTGAATCCCGGCAAGAAAGTGCGCGGCGAAGCAATGGAAGACTTCATGCGCATCGGGCCATGGCTGAAGATGAAGCCGTATGCAAGCGTGTTCACCTATCAGCAGGACGGCTCGTTTGCCGGCCTGGTGGAGCAGTGCAACGGCAACGGCATCTGTCGCAAATTAGACGGCGGCGTGATGTGCCCGTCGTACCGCGCCACGCTCGATGAAACCCACAGCACGCGCGGGCGGGCCAACCTGCTGCGCCATTTCATCACCGATCGCGCGACGTGGAAACGAAACGACCGCCAGCCGGCAGAAAAGGCCGGCGCTCAATCGTCAATCGCTCAATCGTCAATCGCTCAATCGTCAATCGTCAATCCTTCTGACGTTCCCGTTATTTCGATGGACGACGTGAAATCCGCGCTGTCGTTGTGTCTGTCCTGCAAAGCCTGCCACACCGAATGCCCGTCCAGCGTGGACATGTCGAAGCTCAAGAGCGACTTTCTGGAGCACTACTACGCCGAGCGCGGCAAGCCGTTGCGCGCGTGGATGTTCGGCCACTTTGCCAATCTCAGCGCGCTGGCCGCGCCGTTTGCGCCGCTGGTCAACCGGCTGTTTGCGTTGCCGCCGGCCAAGTGGGCGATGCGCCGTATCGGGATCACCGATCAGCGTCCGTTCCCCCATTTCGCCTCGCAGACTTTCAAGGCGTGGTGGCGGCGTCAGGAGACAGGAGACAGGAGTCAGGAGTCAGACGAGTCGCCAATCCCCAATCCCCAATCCAAAATCAAAAATCCAAAATCGGTGGTGTTGTTTGCCGACACATTCGCCAACTACAACCACCCGCATGTGGCGCAGCGGGCGGTGGCATTGCTGGAGGCAGCCGGCTATTGCGTGATTGTGCCGGACTGCAAGTGCTGCGGGCGCACGCTGGTGTCGCAGGGCCAGCCGGGCGAGGTTGTGCCGCTCGCCAGACACAACATCAGGACGCTGGCGCCGTTGGCGAAGCAGGGCCTGCCGATTCTGGGTCTGGAGCCGAGCTGCATCGCCATGTTCAAGGATGACTATCTGGACATGCTGCCCGGCGATGACACTACAGCCGTGGCCGACGCCTTCATGGGCGTCGAGGACTTTCTGGCGCGCGAGGCAGCCGGCGGCGAGCGCGGCTTCAGCCTGAGCCGGCGCTTCCCGAACAACACCGATGTGCTGGTTCACGGCCACTGCCACCAGAAGGCCGGCTGGGGCACGCAGGGCATGAAGCAGGCCATGACAATGGCCGGCTATCGCGTGAAAGAGGTCGATTCGACGTGCTGCGGCATGGCCGGCGCGTTCGGCTATGAAGCCGAGCATTTTGAGGTGTCGCGCAAGGTCGGCGAGCTATCACTGTTGCCGGCGGTGCGCAGCGCCCCCGCCGAGACGCTGATCGTCGCGCCCGGCACTTCCTGCCGCGAGCAAATCGAGCAACTGGGCGGGCGCACGCCGCTGCATCCCGTGGAAATTCTGGAAGTGGAACGATAAAGCCGGCGCGCAACGAAATTCCGGACTTGCCGAAATGCCTACCGTCCTCAGAACTGGTCCGTATCGATTCTTTTTCTACGCAGTGGATCGCGATGAGCCGCCACATGGGCATGTGGAACGCGAGGATAATAAGGCCAAGTTCTGGCTGAATCCTGTCCGACTTCAATCCAGCGGTGGATTTGGTCGCGCAGAGATCAATCGAATCCAGCAGCTTGTGGAAGAAAACCGGGATGCGCTGTTGCGAGGTTGGGATGAGTATTTTGTTGACTGAGATTCCTGCGGTCAAGGCTCAGAATGTCAATGTCACGGATGATGCTCTGATTGTGGACCTGTCCGACGGACGCACCCTCTCAGTGCCGCTGGCATGGTATCCCCGATTGTGGCATGGCACGCCGGAGGAACGCAACAACTGGCGCCTGATCGGAAGCGGTGAGGGCATTCACTGGCCCGACTTGGATGAAGATATCAGCGTCGAGGGTCTCATTCTTGGCAAGCCGTCTGGCGAAAGCCAGCGTTCGTTTAAGCGCTGGCTGAGCCAGAGGCGCGAATCGTTATAGCGTGTTCGTCGGTGAATACGTCGCTCATCACCAGCCGAAGCAACGCGCGTGTCAAACAGATGCGCGCGCTGCGCCAGCGCAAGGAGCGCGACAGCAGCGGTCTGTGTCTGATCGAGGGCGTCCGGCACGTGAGCGAGGCTGCTGCAGCCGGTATCGCGCTCGACGCGATCGCCTATGCCCCTGACCAGCTCGCCAGCCCCTTTGCGCTGGCGTTCATCCGGGAACAAGCCGCGCGCGGCGTGCCCTGTCTGGCGCTGAGCGCCGATGTGTTCGAGTCCGTCGCCGACAAGGACAGCCCGCAGGGGATTGTGGCAATCGCCCGTCAGCGCAAGACTGAGCTGGCAGCGTTGCCGCCGGCCAGCGTCGATCTGGCCGTTGCGCTGGTCGCCCCGCAGGATCCCGGCAATGTCGGTTCGATTCTGCGCACGATGGACGCGGTCGGGGCCGGCGCGCTCATCCTCATCGACGCGGCAACCGATCCCTGGCACCCGACCTGCATCCGCGCCAGCATGGGCGCGTTGTTCTGGCATCCGGTGGCGACGGCGACGTTCGACGAGTTCGCAAGCTGGGCGCGCCGGCATGACTATCGCATCGTGGGCGCGTCGGCGCGCGGCGCAGTCGATTACCGCCAGGCCGACTACACGCGCCCGCTGATCTTGTTGATGGGCAGCGAACGCGAGGGACTATCCGACGCTCAGAAGGCCGTGTGTCATCAACTGGCGCGGCTGCCGATGCAGGGCCGGGTCAGCTCGCTCAATCTTTCTGTGGCAAGCGGCGTCCTGTTGTACGCGGCGCTGGCGCAATCTGACAGATCAGCACCTTGAGGTAAGGCTGCGCGCCGGCGGCGACGGGAAAATCCGTCTCCGGTTCGTGGAGCGTCCGAACGATGCGCGCGCTGGTCTGTGCCAGGCCTTCATTGACCCGCGCGCGAAAAGCGCGTGGGCTGATCTGGTGGTGATTGGTGGCTGCCACGAGCCAGCCGCCCGGCTGGGTCGCTGCGGCCGCCAGCGCGACCAGGCCGGCCATATCACGCTCGACCGAAAAGCGCGACGCGCGCGTGGTGGAGAAGCTGGGCGGATCAAGAATGACGATGTCAAAGCGCTGCCCGCGCCGGGCGAAACGGCGCAGCCAGTCGAACACGTCGCCGGCCACAAAGTCGGTTTTCACCGCGTGCAGGCCGTTCAGCGTGTAGTTGCGCTCGCCCCAGTCGAGGATGCGCCGCGAGATATCGAGGTTGAGCGCGCGCGCCGCGCCTCCCACCAGCGCCGCGACGCCGAAGCCGCAGGTGTAGGCAAACGTGTTCAGCACGGTCTTGCCAGCCGACACCGATCGCACCCAGGCGCGCACCTCGCGCATGTCGGGGAACAGGCCGGGGTTCAACCCGTCGCCGGGGCGAATCTCGAAGCGCAGTCCGTTTTCAAGAGCCGTGATGCGCTCGACGGCCTGACCGAGAACCGGCGTCGCGGGAGCCAGATTGGCGCGCAGGTTTTCATCGAGCGCGTTGGCCTGCGCCGGCCGGTACTTCACGTAGACGCTTTGCGCGCCGGCGCGTTCGGCCAGCAGGCGCAAAACACGCATCGGCGGATCGACGACAGCGCCCGCGCTGTACACGTGCGCGACCAGCGCATCGCCGTAACGATCTACGGCCAGATCGGGGAAACCATCGGCGGCGCGGTTGATGAGCCGGTAGGCGGTGGTGTGGGGCGCGCTGTGCAAAGCAGCCCGGCGTTGCCAGGCCGCGTCGATCAGGCCGGCAAGGGGCGCTGGCATGGCCGGAATTATAGCGATGGGACGAGTAGCGGACGCCTGGTTGGCAAAGGTGTTTGTGATAAAATGCGCAAACTTTTCAGGCCGGCAGGCCGGCCTGGCTCGATGATGGAGTAGCAAGGTGTCGGAGTACTGGTCGATCCTGGTGCTGTTTGCGCTGTCCGTCGCGCTGGCGATCCTCATCGTGCTCATTTCCATCCTGTTCGGCCCCCGACGCCGCGCGAAGCTGGCTCGCAAGCAGGCGCCCTACGAAAGCGGCATGATGGCGATCGGCGCAGCGCAGCGCCGGCTGCCGGTGCGCTTTTATCTCATTGCCGTCTTGTTTATCCTGTTCGATGTCGAGGTGATCTTTCTGTTCTCGCTCGCCGCGGCATTGCGCGATCTGGGCTGGACAGGATTCTTTGCCCTGTTCGTATTTATAGTCGTGCTGCTCCTGGGCGACGTGTGGTTGTGGAAAAAGGGCGCCTTCGAGTGGGAGACGATGGACAAACAGTGAGTTCGCAGGGTTGGTAAGGTTCGTAAGGTTGGTAAGGTTCATAAGGTTCATCAGGTTGGCAAGGTTCATTCAAGACGGGACAAGAGCGCGACTTTGCGAACTCCGCAAACCTTACGAACCTTAAGAACTTTACAAACCTTAAGAACCCTAAAGGCAAGAGCATGGGTCTGGAACAGAAACTTGGCGATATGGGGGTGGTGACGACCTCGCTGGAAAAGGCAGTCGGCTGGGCGCGTTCAAACGCGATCTGGCCGATGTTGTTTGGCCTGGCGTGTTGCGCCATCGAGATGATGAGCACGCAGGCCAGCCGCTATGACCTGTCGCGCTTCGGCATGGAGTTGATGCGGGCCAGCCCGCGCCAGTCGGATTTGATGATTGTGGCCGGCCGCGTCAGCCGCAAGATGGCCCCGGTGCTGCGCACGCTGTACGACCAGATGCCGGATCCGAAATGGGTGATCGCCATGGGCGACTGCGCATCCTGCGGGGGCGTGTTCAATAACTACGCCATCGTGCAGGGCGTGGACGAGATCGTGCCCGTGGATGTGTACGTGGCCGGTTGCCCGCCCCGGCCCGAAACACTCATCGAAGGCATCCTCAAGCTCCAGGACAAGATCAAGCAGGAGCCGCTGAAGAAGTGGCAGTGACGATTTTGGATTTTGGATTTTGGATTTGCGATTGCAGATTACTGGTTGTCGATATGCCGGATACGCTGGTTTCACTTCCTGACTTTTCGGGCATTGTGGCCGACCTGGGCGACGCAGTGATCGAAACTGTTGTGGCGCACGGCGAAGTGACGCTCGTCACCACGCGCGAGCGCCTGATCGAAGCGCTGACGTATCTGCGCAATCAGGCGCGATTCGAGATGCTCGTTGACGAGACGTGCGTGGACTACTTCCCGCAGGAGCCGCGCTTCGCCATCGTCTACCAGCTCAACTCGCTCTCGCGGACGATGCGGCTGCGGGTCAAGGTCTTTTTGAGCGAGCACGACAAAACGATCCCCTCGGCGTGCGCCGTGTACCTCAGCGCCAACTGGCTGGAGCGCGAGATTTACGACCTGTTTGGCGTGACGTTCGAGGGGCATCCCGACCTGCGGCGCATTCTGATGCCGGCCGGCTACGAAGGACATCCCTTGCTGAAGGAAGTGCCGGTGACGGTCGAGGAAGTCGCGTTCTCGTTCAACCGCCGGCGCATTGACGCCGACAAACCCTATGCCCGCGAATAACCCCACCCTTCACGAAGCGCCGGAGAGCGTGCTGACCGAATCCAACGCGCAGTTGGACATCACGCTCGAGCAACTGAAGAAGCTGGTCACCCCGCGCGCCTTCACCGGCGAGACAATGCTGCTGAACATGGGGCCGCAGCACCCCTCCACGCACGGTGTGCTGCGCCTGCTGCTGGAGCTGGACGGCGAAACCATTGTCAGTTGCATCCCGGATATCGGCTTTCTGCACACCGGCATCGAAAAGACGCACGAAGGCAAGACCTACAGCAAAGGCATTCCGCTCACCGACCGCATCGACTATCTCGCCCCGCTGTCGAACAACCTGGCCTACGTCGGCTGTGTTGAGAAGCTTCTCGATCTGGAAGTGCCGTTGCGCGCGCAGTACATTCGCGTCATTCTGCTCGAATTGACGCGCATGAACAGCCATCTGGTGTGGCTGGGCACCCACGCGCTGGACATCGGCGCGATGAGCGTGTTCCTGTACTGCATGCGCGAGCGCGAGATGATCCTGGACGTGTACGAGCTGGTGGCCGGCGCGCGCATGATGACCAGCTATTTCCGCGTGGGCGGCCTGTGGCGCGACATTCCTCCGGGCTTCACCGATCTTGTCCAGAAAATCCTGGACGTTTTCCCGGAGCGCCTGCTGGAGTACGAGAAACTGCTGAAAGACAACCCGATGTGGAAAGAGCGCACCGTGGGCATCGGCGTCATCGGCAAAGAGGACGCCATCGCCTATGGCATGACCGGCCCTTCACTGCGCGGCAGCGGCGTCAACTACGACGTGCGCAAGGCGTATCCCTACAGCAGCTACGACCAGTTCGAGTTCAGCGTGCCGGTCGGCTCGAATGGCGACGTGTACGACCGCTATCGCTGCCGGATGGAAGAGTTCCATCAGAGCCTGAAGATCATTGAGCAGGCGATGAAGCGTCTGCCGGCCGGCCCGGTGATGGTGGACAACCGCAAGATCGCGCCGCCGCCCAAGCACGAGATCGCCTATTCGATGGAGTCGCTCATCCATCACTTCAAGCTGTGGACGGAAGGATTCTCCGTGCCCGAAGGCGAAGCCTACTTCGCCGTGGAGAGCGGCAAGGGCGAGTTTGGCTGTTACATTTCCGCGAACGGCGGGCCGAAGCCGCGCCGGGTGCATTTCCGCGCGCCGTCGCTGTGCAACCTGCAGGCGCTGCCCAGGATGAGCCGGGGCTGCCTGATCGCAGACATGGTAGCCATCGTCGGCTCAATCGACATTGTGCTGGGCGAAGTGGATCGCTGATATCCAGTGCGGGCTACTGGGCCGGGAGCGCGCCGTTTTGATTTCAATGGACACTCAGCTACACGCCAAGGATGAACTGATTGATATTCCTTCGACTCCCTATTGCTACGCAATTGGCCTCGCTGATAGCATCGCAGAGATCGCGGCGCGGGTCCAAAGTCTACGCAGCACTGGCAGGCTCACGCCCGAAGTATTAGGCAACCTGAGACGGTATTTTAAGATCAAGAATATCTACAATTCGAATGCAATTGAGGGAAACACTCTCAATGTAGGAGAGACAGAACTTGTTGTGCAACAAGGATTGACCCTCACCGGCAAACCATTGCGCGACCAGGCAGAAGCAAGAAATCTCTCAGAAGCTTTGGACTTTTTGGAGGATATGGCAAGTTGCGCGGATAAGCCGATTACAGAAACAGATATAAGGCAGATGCACGCATTTGTGCTCAAAGGCATCAATGATGAAGAAGCTGGCCGCTACCGCCGCGTGACAGTGGTCATCTCCGGATCAAAATATGCGCCACCGCCTGCTGAGGATGTCGGTCCACAAATGCTGCAATTCTGCAACTGGTTGGCTGCCGTAACCACGTCTCCAGCATTGGGGACGCAAGAGGGTCTGCTTTATGCGGCTGTTGCGCACACCTGGTTCGTAACGATCCATCCATTTATTGACGGGAATGGCCGTGTAGCCAGGCTGCTCATGAATCTTGTGCTGATGCGTTATGGGTATCCAATTGCCATCATCACTCGTGAAGATCGGCAGCGATATTACGATGCCCTTGAGGAATCACAGAGCAGCAATCTTTCTCTCTTTCTTGCTCTCGTCATCGATTGCCTCACTGAAAGTCTGGAGGAATATGAGTCTGCTGCTCAGGAGCAGAGAGAGAGACTGGAGTGGGCTCAGTCGCTTGCTGCAAGACTAGGGGCGAATGAACTCGCGACTTCAAAAAACAAATACGAGGTTTGGAGACGCGCGATGGAGTTGTTCGAGGCTCAGGTTGCGCAGTTGGCAGACATGGTGAATCAAAGTTTGCCACTCGTGCGAATTCAGGTGAGAGAGTTTGGGGAACTTGAGTTTGAAAAGTACTTGAGCCTAAGCAAGGGCCACTCAGCAAAAAAGACCTGGTTCTTTCGCATAGATTTTCGCGCGGCGCACAAAGTCGTGCGTTACTTGTTCTTCTTTGGCTCTGCTTCCCCGCTAATGAGCAAAGAGGGAGTGGATGTTACGGTCCTGGTGGCGCGAGAAGAACCGCCAGGATCTTTCTACTATGAGCGGCTTGAGAACATCGATGCGCCCAACGTGCCTGACATCGTCGAAATTGGATACAAGATGCGAGATGAGACTTTTGTGGCTCGCAATCGCAATGGAAAGGTGGTTGCTCACAAAGTTGAGAGAATTGTCCAGACCTTCTTCGAGCAGGTTACAGCGAAGCACTTTGCAAGTTAGTGTGTGAACTGTGCGGAATTTGAGATCACTATGCTCAAGGAAAAACGCGCACCCGACATCGAGAAGACGCTGGCGAAATATCCCAGCAGGCGCAGCGCCGTCATGCCGCTGCTGTATATCGCGCAGGAGGAATACGGCTACTGCGACGACAGCGCCATCCGCGAGGTGGCGGAGATTCTGGGGCTGGACCCGACCGAGGTCAAGTCCATCGTCGGCTTCTACACCATGTTCTACGAAGAGCCGACCGGCCAGTATGTGATCGACGTGTGCGATGACCTGCCCTGCGCGCTGCGCGGCGCGGACGAATTTGTGAGCCACTGCGAGCGCAAACTGGGCGTCAAGGCCGGCCAGACCACCCCGGACGGCAAGTTCACCCTGCGCACCGTCATGTGCATCGCCGCCTGCGACCGCGCGCCGGTGGCCCAGGTGAACACCGAATATCGCTATGCGCTGACGCCGGAAAGTTTTGACCAGATGATCGACGAGTTAAGAGAACGAGACGGCAAGTGATGGACAAGCATGTATTGTTGCGCGATCTGGATGCGCCGAATATCCGCGAACTGGCGGTGTATGAGGCCAACGACGGCTACGCGGCCTGGCGCAGGGCGCTCACCGACATGAAGCCGGAAGAAGTGGTCGCGGTTGTCAAGGATTCCGGCCTGCGCGGGCGCGGCGGCGCCGGCTTCCCCGCCGGCCTGAAGTGGAGCTTCATCCCCAGAGACATCTTCCCCAAGTACGTCGTTGTCAACGGCGACGAAAGCGAAGCCGGCACGTTCAAGGATCATCAGCTTCTTGACAACAATCCGCACCAGGTCATCGAAGGCACTGCCCTGTGCGCCTACGCCGTGCAGGCCAACACGGCTTATATCTACCTGCGCGGCGAATTCCTGGAGCCATCGCGGACATTGCAAAAGGCAATTGACGAAGCGTATGCCGCCGGCCTGCTGGGCAGGAACATTCTGGGCACGGGCTACAACCTGGACATTCACATTCACCTGGGAGCCGGCGCGTACATCTGCGGCGAGGAAACCGCGCTCCTGTCGTCGCTTGAAGGGCAACTGGGCCAGCCGCGCCTGCGCCCGCCCTTCCCCGCTGTGCAAGGGTTGTACGCCAAGCCAACCGTCATCAACAATGTGGAGACGCTGGCCAATGTGCCGCCCATCGTGTTGAACGGCGCGCAGTGGTACCGCCAGTTCGGCACCGAGAAAAGCCCCGGCACCAAAATCTTCTGTGTCAGCGGGCGGGTGAACAAGCCGGGCAACTACGAGCTGCCGCTGGGCCAGCACACCATCCGCGAGTTGATCGAGATGGCCGGCGGGACAATTAACAACCGTCCGGTCAAGGGTGTCTTGCCGGCGGGGTCGTCGGCGCCCATTCTGCCGGCCAGCGCGCTCGACACAAAGCTCGACTACGAAAGTATGCAGGCGGCCGGCTCGCTGCTCGGCTCGGCGTCCTTCGTCATCCTCGACGACACCGTGGACATCGTCTGGGCGGCGCGCAAGATGGTGCGCTTCTTCAAGCACGAGTCGTGCGGCAAATGCACGCCGTGCCGCGAAGGCACGCACTGGGCGATGAATCTGTACGACAAGATCATCAGCGGGAAAGGCTCCCTGCACGATGTGGACATGCTGGCCGAGGTCGCCAACAGCATGGCCGGCAAATGTTTCTGTCTGTTGGGCGAGTTTGCCACCAGCCCGATTCTGAGCACGCTCAAACACTTCCGGCCCGAATACGAGAAGTGGGTCTCGGAGTCCGGGGCGCTCGCCGGTGCGTAATCACGCGCACAACGTCTGAGCTCGTTTTTCGAGTGGCTGACAGTATTGCAATTCTGGCTTGAAGTTCTGAAAGGAGATCAATCGTATCCGGTTATAGCGGCAGATGATGATGGCTGCGCGCGACTAATGAGGTGTGCGGATGTGGATGCGTTCCCATATCCGATACAGGAGACACATGAACTTGCGCAACCTCACGCTGTCGTTTGTGGCCGTTTTGCTTGCGTTGCCGTTGTCTCTGCCTGGCGCGAATGCTGCCGGCGGGCAGCCGCCGCCGATTGTGCCGTTGGGAGACATTAGCCCAACAGACGAGGGTAAGACCCTCACCGTTGAGGGCGCGGTGGTTGACACGGAGAATTTCTCGTCCGGCTTCAAGTTGCACATCAACGACGGGTCGGCGCAGGTGGTTGTGTTGATCTGGGCCAGCGACTGGGATCACATCTACGACACGTATCACATCAACGTCGGCGCAGTGATCCGCGTGACCGGCCAGGTCGATGTCTATCGCGGGCAGATCGAGATTGTGCCCAAACGGGGCAGCGACGTGAAAGTGGTCAAATGGGCCAAACGCAACTGGCGCAAGTACGCGCTGGGCGGCATGAATGGCAACGACCACAATGCGGTGGTGTGGGTTGAAGGCTGGATTGCCGACATCACGCCGGCCCGCGATGGCGCGTATTTGCTGATCTACGATGACACCGGCGCGCAGAAGGTGCATCTGTACGATGTCGTGGCGCGGCGCATCCCGCGACAGGAGCAGTTGTGGGTCGGCCAGCGCGTGAGCATCGTCGGGCGTGTGCGCGCCAGGCGGCGCGTGGGCATTGAGATCGTGCCGGCCCTGCCGCACGATGTGTATGTCGCAGCCGGCGACGCCGACGCAGGAGGCGAGTCGAAATGAAGACGCGCTTCACTGCCATCGGGTTGAGCGCGCTGGCTGCGCTCGTGGGCGCGGGTGTTGTGTGGGCCGCCGGCCGTCCGGTGACGCCGATCGGGCAAATCAGCGCCAAAGATGTCGGCGCGGTGGTGGCGATCAGTGGCGTGGTCAGCGACACGAGCAACTTTTCCGCCGGCTTCAAGTTCGTGATTTCGGACGCGACCGGCGCGCTGCCGGTGACGCTGTTCACGCGGCTGTATGATGAGATCGACGCGCCGGCCCGGCTGAATGTCGGCGCGCTGGTTACAATGACCGGCAAGCTGAATCAGTACAAGGGCGCGCTCGAACTGGCGCCGGCCAGACTGTCGGATGTGCAAATCGGCGCGATCATTGCGCCGCCGCCCGCGCTGACGCAAACAACGGGCCGAATCACGGCGCGGCAGGGCGAGCGGGTGGTCATTTCCGGCACGATCGCCAAAGTCGAGCCGTTCAAGTCCGGCGTGAAGTTGATCGTGGATGACGGCAGCGGCCCGCGCCGCGTGACCCTGTTCAACGCAGTGCGCGAGCGCATTCCGGCGGGAGACAAACTGACGCCGGGCGCGCGGGTGCGCGTGATCGGCAAAGTGAATGTGTATCGCAAGGTGGCCGAAATCGCCGTCGCCTTGCCATACGACGTGATGGTGTTGGAGAGCAAAAAGTAGGTTCAATGGCTGACCTGGTTAATCTCACAATCGATGGACGAGCGGTCGCCGTGCCGAAAGGCACGGTGATCGTTGATGCGGCCAAGAAGCTGGGCATTGATATTCCGGTGTTCTGTTATCACCCCAAGCTGAAGCCGGTCGGCATGTGCCGGATGTGCCTGGTCGAAGTCGGCACGCCCAGGGTTGACCCGGCCACAAAGCAGGTGGTGAAGGACGACGCCGGCAATGTGGTCATCGCCTGGATGCCCAAGCTGCAAACCGCCTGCACCACAACGGTGAGCGAGGGCATGTCGGTGCGCACGAACACCCCGCAGGTGGCCGACGCGCGCGAGGACATTCTGGAGTTTCTGCTCACCAGCCACCCGCTTGACTGTCCTGTCTGCGACAAGGGCGGCGAGTGCCCGTTGCAAAACCTCACCATGGGCTACGGGCCGGGCATGAGCCGGTTCGATTACGAGGCCAAGCAGCGCAACGACAAGCATGTGCCGCTGGGCGACCTGATCTTCCTCGACCGCGAGCGGTGCATCCAGTGCGGACGTTGTGTGCGATTTCAGGACGATGTGGCCGGCGACCCCGTGCTTCAGTTTCACGAGCGCGGCCGGCACATGGAGATCGTCACGTTCAGCGACCCGCCGTTCGATTCGTATTTCAGCGGCAACACCACCGACATCTGCCCGGTCGGGGCGCTGACCACGGCCGACTTCCGCTTCAAGGCCCGGCCCTGGGAGCTGGCCAGCAGCCAGAGCGTGTGCCTGCACTGCCCGGTCGGCTGCAACATCACGCTCAACACGCGCCTGGAGACGCGCACGGGCGGCTACGAGATCAAGCGCGTCATGCCGCGCCAGAACGAGCAGGTCAACGAAATCTGGATGTGCGACAAGGGCCGTTTTGTCCACCATTTCACGCGCGCCGCAGACCGCCTGAAGATCCCCCTGGTTCGGGACGCCAGCGGCCAACTGGTCGAGACAAGCTGGGAAGAGGCGTTGACGCGCGTCGCCGGCAAGCTGGGCGCGGGCGCAGCAGTGGCCGGCGTGATCGGCGACCGCATCCCCAACGAAGACGCTTTCCTGTTTGCGCAGCTATTCCGTGACACACTGGGACGCGCTGATCGTCGGCAGGCCGGCGTGTTCGTCTCGCCGCGCGTGCCGGCTGCCTATGCCGACATCGCCCGCGACTACGGCATCGGCGCCACCGCCGACTTCAAGACGCTCGGCAAGGGCGATGTCATCCTCATCGTCAATGGCGATCTGGAAGAAAGCGCGCCGGTGTGGTTCCTGCGCCTGCGCCAGGCGATTGTCGAACGCGGCGCGACGCTCATCGTCGCGCATTTCGACAGCGCCAAACTCGACCGCTATGCCTCGCGCATTGCCCGCTATGAGATCGGACAGGCCGCCCAGTGGGCCGAAGCGCAGATCAGATCACAGATCACAGAGCACAGAGCGCAGGACGCAGCACCCAATACGCAATACGCAATACGCGATACGCAGGACGCGCCTCTGCTTGATTTGGAGCAACTCAAGGGCGCGCGCAATCTGCTGATTGTGTTTGGCGATGAGAAGCTGAACGAAGCCGGCGCGCGTTCGCTGGCCCGCAGCCTGGCCAATCTGTTGATCCTCGCCGGCCATGCCGGCAAACCTAACAGCGGCTTGTTGCCCCTTTATCTGCACGCCAACACTCAAGGTGTGTGCGACATGGTCGGGGCTGCGGCTGAGTTGCCTGAACAGGTGGATGTCGCCTGGCTGATTGGCGTGGGCAACCCGGACGACACGCCAAAAGCGCGCTTCACAATCGTTCAGGACTTGTTCCTCACCGATCTGGCCGCCCGGGCCGATGTGGTGTTGCCGGCGCTAAGTTTCGCCGAGCGCGATGGGACTTTCACCAGCGGCGACCGCCGTGTGCAGCGTTTCTATCGCGCGCTCCCGCCGCTGGGCCAGGCCAAACCTGACTGGTGGATCATCCAGGAGGTTGCCAGACGGCTCGGCGCAGGATGGCGCTACAGCGGCGCGGAATCCATCTTCGCCGATTTGACGGCTACAGTGCCCGGCTATGCCGGCCTGTCGTACCCATTGCTCAGCCAGACGGTCGAGCAGTGGCCGCCGATGGGCCGGGCTGACCTGTACTACGGTGGCACGGTCTACGACAACACCGGCGGGTTGGGCGCGCGTTATCCCGCCGGCGTGGAGAAAACGGGCTTCACGCCGCAAGTCGAGTGGTTGCCCGCGCCGGAGCCGTCGATCGACGCGCTCAGTCGCCCATCCCGAAGGCTTTATCAGGATGGCGAGCTGATCCGCCGCAGCGGCGTGCTGACCGGGCACATCATCCGCTCCGACACCATCCCCGTCATTCCCTGATCGCATCCAAATACGCAACACGGAACACGCAATACGCAATACGCAATACGCAACACGCGCCATGAATCCAATACTCGAAGCGTTGGTGAAGTCTGTGGGAATCCTGGTGGTGGCCCTGGCCGGATTTGCCTACATGACCTGGGTCGAGCGCAAGTTCATCAGCCGGCTGCAGGCGCGCATCGGGCCAAACCGCGCCGGCCCCTTCGGGCTGCTTCAGCCAGTAGCCGACGGCATCAAGTTGATTTTCAAGGAGAGCATCACGCCAGCCAACGCGGATGTGCTGGTGTACTTTCTGGCGCCCGTCGTGGCAGTGATACCGGCGCTGGTGCTGTTTGCCGTGATCCCCTTCGGCAGCGATCCGGCCTTCCAACTCGCGTCGAACATCAACGTCGGCGCGCTGTATGTGATGGCGGTGCTCGGCGTGGGCATCTACGGCATGATTCTGGCCGGCTGGTCGTCGAACAACAAGTATGCGCTGCTGGGCGGGTTGCGCGCGTCGGCGCAGGTCATCTCCTATGAGCTGGGGCTGGGCCTGGCCGTGCTCTCTGTCATCATGATGGCGTCCAGCGCCAGCCTGAACGACATCGTGGCATACCAGCAGCCTGGCAACATTCTGGGCTGGCTGATCTTCCGCCAGCCGGTTGCGGCGGTCATCTTCGCCATCACGGCGCTGGCCGAGCTGGCCCGCGCGCCGTTCGATCTGGTAGAGGCGGAGCAGGAGTTGACCGCCGGCTTCATGACTGAATACGGCGGCATGAAGTTCGCGCTGTTTTACATGTCCGAGTATGTCAAGATGATCGGCATGAGCGCGCTGTTCGTCACGTTCTTCCTGGGCGGCTGGTCCGGGCCGTTTGTGAATGAGGCGCCGGTTCTCTCGCTGGTGTACTTTGCGATCAAGGTGCTGGCCTGTCTGCTGGTCATGGTGTGGGTGCGCGCGACGCTGCCCCGCTTCCGCTACGACAAACTGATGGGGTTTGGCTGGAAAGTGCTGCTGCCCGTCGGACTGGTAAACGTGGTGGTCACGGCGCTGCTTATTGTTGCCGGCGTCCCCGGCTACAAGTAAATTGAGCGATTGAGTCATTTGGCCATTGGGTGATTGGGTATGTCGATTACGGATAAGGTTGTCGCAGTTGTGACGAAAATACCGGTCGGTTTTGCCACGGTGCTGAAGACGCTGTTTCGCAAACCGGTCACGGTTCAGTATCCTGAGCAGACGAAGCCGATGTCGGCGCGCTTTCGCGGGCGTCATCACCTCAAGCGTTACGACGACGGCCTGGAAAAGTGCATTGGCTGCGCCCTGTGCGCGGCAGCCTGCCCGGCTGACGCAATCTATGTCGAAGCGGCCGAGAACACCAACGAGGAGCGTTACTCGCCCGGCGAACGCTACGCCAAAACCTACGAGATCAACATGCTGCGCTGCATCTTCTGCGGCTATTGCGAAGACGCCTGCCCAACCAACGCCATCGTGCTGGAGCCGATCGAATTTCCCACCGGCTACACGCGCGACGGGATGATCTACGTCAAGGACATGCTGCTGGAGCCGCCGCCGGCCGGCGCGCCGGCCACGCCACAGCAAACGCCGGCCGGCAAGTACGACCGCGCCATTCTGCCGTTCCCGCCCATCACCGATTGAGCGATTGAGTCATTGAGTGATTGAGTGATTGAGTCATTGAGTCATTGAGTCATTGAGTCATTGAGTCATTGGGCGAATCGCTCAATCGACGCAATCCCAAATCCAAAATCCAGAATCCAAAATCGACATGTCACCGGACTTTTTGCTTTTCCTCATCATCGCGCTGGTCGCTGTCGCAGCGGCGCTGGGCATGTTATTCAGCCGCAGCGCCCTGTACGCCGCCCTGTTTCTCATCACAAACTTCGGGGCCGTGGCCGTGCTGTATCTGCTGCTGAACGCGCCGTTTCTGGCGGTGGTGCAGGTGAGCGTGTATGCCGGCGCGATCATGGTGCTGTTTCTCTTTGTCATCATGCTGCTGGGCGCCGAGCGACTGGGCCGCGAGCCGGAGGCAGCCGCCATGCGCTGGCAACGCCCGCTGGCGATCGTGCTGGCGGTTGTGCTGATTGTCCAGGCAGTCTATGTGTTTGCCACGCGCGCGAGCGCGGTCCCGGCAGTCGCCCAGGCCATTGACGCCGGCCCGCTCAACATCGGCAAAACATTGATCAACAGCTACCTGCTGCCTTTTGAAGTCATCGCCATTGTGCTGCTGGCGGCCATGATCGGCGCAGTCGTGCTCACCCGGGACAAGTAAGGCCGGCCTGAGAGTTCTGGCGCTGCAAATGCGGAGAATCAACTAATGATGGACACTGTGA
Organism: uncultured Anaerolineae bacterium; assembly: GCA_937927775.1. GTDB lineage: Bacteria > Chloroflexota > Anaerolineae > J036 > Brachytrichaceae > Roseilinea. The sequence goes on from CALBEF010000013.1 coordinate 119,601, forward strand.
CGCCCTACGTGCTTCTGTCGGCCATTCTGTTTGCGCTGGGCGTGATCGGCGTGCTGGCCCGCCGCAACGCTTTGATGATCTTCATGTCGATCGAGTTGATGCTCAACTCGGCCAACCTGGCCCTGGTCGCTTTCGCCCGGCAATGGGGCCAGCTCGACGGCCAGATGTTTGTGTTTTTCATCATGACTGTCGCGGCCGCCGAAGTTGCCGTCGGCCTGGCGCTCATCGTG
>CALBEF010000014.1 GCA_937927775.1 uncultured Anaerolineae bacterium
CAACCGCATCAGCGGCCAACCGTGATCAGCGTCATCTCGACGTAGCGATCCTCGGCCTGCACTTCGGCGTCTTCGGTCTCCCAGTGCGCTTCGGGCGGCAAAGTCGCCTCGACAATGAAGCGGGTGCGGTCGATGTTTTGCGAGACCAGGTAATCCACCACCGATTGCGCGCGCGCCTCGGCGAATTGCAAAATGTCCTCTTTGGTGTACGCGCCTTTCGGCCCCGGCCAGGCCGCCGAACCTTTCACGCGCAGGTACAGGCCGACGCTCTGCTGCAACGTCGGCACGACGCAATCATCGAGAATGCGCCGCGATTCGAGGGTCAGCTCGGTTGACTCTGGCACGAACGAGAAGCGCCGGCACGGCAGCACGGCCAGCGTCTCGGTGTCGCCGGTGTCCACACCGGACAGATCAAGCTTCGCGGAAATGGAGAAGGTGTTGTTGATCGGATTGCCGTTGGCCTGCAACTTCGGCTGAGCGGCAGAGCGGGCGACAAAGCCGGTGTTGACCAAATCGGCAACATCGTCTTTGGGCACGTTTGCGCCGGCTGCCGCCCACACGCGCCGGGCAATGTCGAGCCGGCTGATCAACGGGGCCGGGTCGCGCATGACGAAGGCGTTATCGCCCAGGTCGGCCTGCGCGATGCTGGCCAGCCAGCCCCGCAGATCAGCAGCGGCGGTCTCCGGGTATATCAAAGTCCAGTCGTTGCGCCCCCATCGCGCGATGTGCGCCGCCGCAGCGTCAAAGTTCTCCACTTGCGCCTTGAGCGTGTCGAACCAGGCATCGTGGAACGCCTGCACCTGATCGGGTCGCGCCGAGATGGACTGGCGCGAGGTCACGATCACATCGATGCCGATGCGCAACTGGGCGGAACTGAGCAGCGACACGCCCCCGCTATTCTTCGCTTCGTAGATGTCCGGCTCCCAGCCCGACACGGCGTCGGCCTGCCCATCGTTGAAAGCCTGAACGGCCTCCGCCACACTGTCGCGCGGCACGAGCGTCACGTCGAAACGGGGATTCAGGCGGGCGATCGACAGCACGTAATAGACAAAGTACTCGCCGATGCTGCCGCGCGAGAACGTGATGCGCTTGCCCTTCAAATCGTTGATGGTGTTGATGCCGCGCACCCAGAACTGGTCGGCGCCGGCGCTCTCATCGACGATGGCCGTGACGATGCCAGGGCTGCCCAGCGCCACTGCGTCCAGCGTGGTGAGCAGGCAGTCCCACTGGCCGGTCTCAAGCAGGGCAGCGCGCTGTTCCTCTGCGATGTTGTATTCGGGCAGGTTGTTGAGCTGGAAGGGCACGATGCCCAGCCGGAAACCGTGCTCGATATCCTTGCCGGACATCTGCATTTGCTGAAGGGTAAAGTAGCTGCCAAATGCGTCCGCGCCGCAGATATAGGTGGGCAGGTCGGCCTTGCCCTCCGGCGCAAGGCCGTAGATCGCAGCCGGCGAAGTGATCCGGGGCATAGAAGGCGTCTGCGGCGACCGTGTGCCGCCGGCCACCGCCGGCGTGGGCGTTGCCGTGAGCGCCGGCCCTATAAACTGATTGAAGACGATCGCCGCGCACAGCACGATGAGCGCCACGCCGACGATCAGGAAGAAAATCACACGGGTTTGATTCATCCGCATTTTGTCACCCTGTCACCCTGTCACCCTGTCACCTTGTCACCCTGTCACCCGGCCGCCCTGTCTCACCAGCCTGGCTGAATACTCGTACACCTCTTCCCTGGCGGCGCTGGTGTCCTGCAACGCCCGCACCTGTTCGGTCATATCGGCCTGCAACCGCTGCGCGCGCGAACTCTTGACATCCTTCGAGCCGATCAGCACCACCTGCATGTACACCGTGCCGATGGTCGACAGCGTATTCTCGAGTTGCAGCCGGGCCGTCGCCATGGTGTCGCGCAGATTGCGCAGCGTGTCCCATTGCGTCTGTTTGATGCTAATCGTCTTTTCCAGTTCTGCCCGAACAACCGCTTCCTGTTCCCTGACAAGCAGCGCCTTGAATTTCTCCAGATCGCGCGGCACTGCCTCCAGATCGCGGGCGATGATGGCGTCCTGCTCATAGGCGTCGAGCCGCTGCGCAAGCTGGTACACCTGGGCGATCCAGTCCTCCAGCTTGCGGGTCATGTCCATCAGATAGTCGTCCAATACAGGATCGTCCTTGCGCTCGATCTCCTTGATCAGCAACTCGCGGTATTCCAGCGCTTTGGACAGCTTCTGACGCAGTTCGGGGTTGCGCAGCTTTTTCACGTCGTACCGGTCGTAGAACATCCTGTCCAGCACGTAACGGTGGAACCTGCTGTCGCGGAGGGTGCTGAGGATGATGGCTGCCTCGCCGGCTGCGCCAAACAGCGCCCACATCCACCACTCGCCGGGGAACCAGGGGAAGTTGAACAGAGCCAGCGCGACCATGCCCATCGTCAGCGCAATGACCAGGGCGCTCTCCGGGCGAAAGATGGCATAGGACAGGATCGACTTGCGAACCTGCTCTCTCATCTGCTCGCTCACAGGCTGCTGATTCATGGTGTTACTCAAGCGCGCCGGCGCAGGCCCGCTTCGCCGAGCGTTGCGCGCAACGCAAATTGACGCGCTGCGCACAGCGCCGAATTGCTCCGGCCGGGACATGCGCCGGAAGGATCAGTCTGCGCCGGTCGCTGATGGATTTTGCGCGCGCAGCAACGCCGCGATGCGCCGGCGCTCGATCTCGAGTTGCGCAGCCAGTTCGTCGCGCTGGCGTTCTGCCTGTTCAGCGCGAGCGCGCTCAGCCTCGGCGCGTTCGGCGCCGGTGAGGATCAAATTGCCACTTGGATCGCACCAGCGCAGCCACAGGTCTTCCGCGCCCTCATACCTGCCGCGCCACAACGTCAGCCCCAGCCCAACGCTGGCAAGGCGCAGATCCGTCATCCTCTCATAGCCGGTCGGGCGCAACTCGAACGCGCGCAACACGCCACTGCGCAGATGCTCGTCGGGGTCAAGAATCACATAGTACGAGACGCCGATACCGGCATAGAGCGCCGGCTTCTCATCCGCTTCACCACCCTTGCGATTCGACACAATCTCGATCACCACATCCGGCGGCTTGCCGTATTCCCACACAAAATACGAGCGATGGCGCTTCTCCCACAACTCCGGCGGCGCCTGCACCCCAACGCTCAACAACACGTCGGGAACCAGCGGCGGCTCGCGCACCGAGTAGAACAGCCCAACGTTGGCAAGCGCCAGAAACCGCCCGTCTCCGGTCGGCCCTGTCCACGAGGTGTACAGCGATTCGGTCAACAGGCGTTGTTGTTTCTCCGAGTAGATGTTGTCCACCGGCGTGTCGTCCTCTGTGATGATGGCGTCGTAGTCGGGCAACTGATCCTGCGTCAGATACGTGTTGAGCAGGGCCTCTTCC
>CALBEF010000015.1 GCA_937927775.1 uncultured Anaerolineae bacterium
GCTCTGTTCATCAAGCCGTCCACGGTCTCTGCCGGCCCTGTCATCGTGCATGGTGATGGCCGCGACTTCAGCAAAGACAGCAGCCCGGCTGAGTCGCGCGCGTGGGTGTGGATCAGCACTCTAGAGGAGGAGAAGGTCATCCTGGGTATGAACCCCACTGGCTATGTTTTGGGAGATCATATTGCCTGGGTATCGCCAGCGGCAGACAACAAGTTGGAGGTGAAGCGAAGCGACACAGGAGTGATTGAGGTGTCGTATGACCTGGTGTTATCCGGCATTCTGCGAGACATTGCGCCACATATCAACGGCTCGATCATCTTTGAGCCGGATGAGAAGGCGGGCGGGTATGTGGCGTATGGCGAGCGGGACGGCTTTCCGTGGGCGGAGGCGTACTACCACAACGGCAAAGGCCGGGCGCAGACGATCTTTCAGCGGCTGGCGCTACGCGGCAACCCACACGACTTGAATGCGATAGAAGCGTATGACTTCTTGAAGAAGCCGTTACACACCGCACAGAAAATCTTTGATTTGATGCATGGCCTGCCTCGAGAAGACGCTATTTGTCTTCCCGGCAGGCCTTGCTGATCGGTTTTCGGTTGAGGAAAAGATGCTCAGGCATTTCGTTGCAAGCGCAGTCTCAGTGTCACTGATCACGCTTCCCTTCTTTGGCCTCGTTGGCATGGGCGCATTTTTATCCTCAGGTACCTGGTACGCATTGATGGCACTCGTTGGGTTGCATGCGCTGGCCAGCGGCGCTGTCATCGGATGGTGTGGTCACCACCTGGGGGCGCGGTGGCAGATGTCAATACCGGCGGGTATCGTTGGTGCCATCCTGGGAATATACGTTGTGCTTGCATGGATCGATTATGTGGAACCGGCTTTGTTTCAGTGCTCGCGATATATTAACTGCCCAACCCATCCCTGGGGATTCCTTTTCATGGTTGTGACGATTCCGGTGTTGGGGTGTGGTTTTCATGGTTTGGTTTGGTTGGTGCGGCGTCTGATTTCTAAGGCTCGGCGGAACACAATGTGATCATGATAGTGGTGCTGAGCGCGCACACCGAGACGTGCGGCTACAACGCGATCAGCGAGCGTGGTATGACCAGTAATGGCAACCCTTCGGCTGCGCTCGGGTGGAGATCAGCGGAAGCCAGCGCATCACGTACACGCAGGAGTGGGACGTGGAGAACAAGCTGGCGAAAAGTAGTCAGTTGTCAGTCGCCAGTCGTCAGATTGCGGGGCTGCACGGCGACCACTTGGGTTCGGCCAGCCTGACGACGAGCATCACCGGCACGAAGGTGGCGGAGTTGCGCTATCTGCCGTTCGGCGAGACGCGCTGGGCGTGGGGTGTGACGCCGACGGATCGACGCTATACGGGGCAGCGCGAGCTGGCGGGTGTGGGGCTGTACGACTACGCGGTCTGCGACCGCACGCGTGCATGTACTGGCCGGCGGCGGGCCGGTTTGTCAGCGCGGACACGGTGGTGCCGGGGCCGGGGAATCCACAACAGTTCAACCGCTATGCCTATGTGGTCAACAATCCGTTGCGCCATACCGACCCCACCGGCCATTGTCTGGATGACTATTGCGGCATGCCCGGTGGGCCAGGCAGCCCTGCCAGAGTCACGGGCAACCGCAACGCTCAATACGCCTGTGTGCGCGGTTTTGGCTGCTTTGACACCAAACACCTGCGCAACTTCCCCAACCCCGGCGGACAACAGGGCTTGTGGGATCGATTCCAACGCGAGGCGGGTATGAGCAGACAATTCGCCCTGCCAATCGAATCATCGTTGGGCGGCGGTAGCGCGCTCAGGATCACCTATCGTGTCGCAGGCGGTTTGCCGCAGGGACAATGGGCTGCTGTGGCGATGGGCATCTTCCTGGACTATGCCCGCGAGTATGAATCCGCGCAGTTCATCCGCTCAGGATTCGCCAACCAGGATATGCCCTCCAACTACGTCGGCATGCTGGCGGCGATAAACGGCATCAGCCCCGATGCCATTCTGATGACGCTGGCCGGCGCTGCCGGTCAGCCTGTAGAGTATCAGGATGCAGAAGAGCCACAATCACGCGCTTTCCCGCAGAATGAGCCTCACCGCAACCATGATGTTACTCCCAGGGTGTATGCGGGCGGTGAATGGCGCAATATCGACTACCCGCCTGCGGTTCAGGCTTTGGCAGTTGCGCCCAGCAACGACCACTCTCAATGGACGCGCGCTTCGGCGGAGCTCAGCTATTTTTATGGCGCGTTCCAGTATGCCCAAACGTATGACGCGAGCGGTCAGGTCTCGTCTACTTGGAGCAACATCAGCGGCTTTCAGTTTGGACTGCCGTAGCCGGCTGAGTCAAGGCGATCACTGAGGCGCAAGATGAGCAGATCATCACGGATGAGATCAATGGTCACGCTGGCATGTGTCATGGTTGCAGGCGGCTGCGCCATGCTGAGGCCACCGCCGATTGGGCTGTTGCCGGCAGCGCAACCGGCCACGACATCTGTATTCGACAGCGCGCCGCTAAGCCGGGAGAACGCGAGCGGGCTGAACGAACTGGGGCAGGTCGAGCATGGCGCGGGAGACACGCTTGCTGCGGTCGAGTTCACCCCAGATGGTCAGGAGATGCTGACGGTTGGAGCGCGTTCGAGCACGTTGAAGCGCTGGAGGCTGGAGAAGGGCAGGATAGTGTTGCGCCAGACGATGGGAGTTGGGCCGGTTGGACTGGGGGCGGTCAGTTTTGATCGGGACAGGAAGCAGGTTGCTGTCGGCGCAGCCGGCGTGGACTGGGAGAGACATCGCTTCGGCGTGGATCGTCTGGGACACCGGGTGTGGGATGTAACCACAGGCGAGTTGGTCTACGAAGCGCTCACCGAGCTGAATATGTATGGCAGCGGTTTCTTGGATACTCGTGTTTTGTTGACTCCGGATGGAGTCTGGACTTTGTCAATATGGGCCATGGTCAGCGATACGCCGCTCGGCATGAAGAATCTGTCGTGCTACAGCCATGCATTGCAGCAGGTCTGTGATGGCTACGTCAACCTCGACCGGCAGGCAGAAGAAGACGACTATGATGTGATCGCGCTGGACGCGGCAGGGGAACTGCTTGCCGCCGTCGATCAGTCGGGCAAGGTCATCATCCTTCCCTTTCACCCGCCCGCATATCCGGAGCCGAAATCGTTCGGGAATCGCATCCTGCAGCCGGCCGGCGACATCGGCGCAACCCCGCTGGCGCTGGCGTTTGACCCGCGCCGGCGCTGGCTGGCCGAGGTGCGAGGCACGGAAGTGACGGTGTGGAATCTTCAGGCGGAAGGATACCCGCGCCACATGCAGACATCTGTGGGGAACAAAGCCGGCAAGGTGGCGGCCATCAGCTTCAGCCCGGACGGGGAACTGATGGCGGTGGGCAGCGTGAATGGCTGGCAGATATGGGATGTGGCCGGCAGGCGCAGGCTGATGGAGAAGACAGACGCGCCGGTGTATGCCATTGCGTTCAGCCCGGACGGACGCGCGCTCGCCGTGGGAGACGCAAGTGGTGTAGCGCGTCTGTGGGGCGTATTGCGATGACAGGCAATCGTTCGACGCATCTGCCGATTGTGAGGGTATCGCCTGGGCAGCGCGTGGCTACGGTCTGCCACCGCCACGACGAATGTGAGCGGGCAGAAGCTTGCCCTGAGCGAAGCGAAAGCGTGGCCGAGTTGCGCTATCTGCCGTTTGGCGAGACGCGCTGGGCATGGGGTGTGACGCCGACGGACCGGCGCTATACGGGGCAGCGCGAACTGCCGGCGATCGGGCTGTACGACTACAACGCGCGCATGTATGCGCCGGGGGCGGGCCGCTTTGTCAGCGCGGATACGGTGGTGCCAGACTCAACCACTCCACAGAGCTTCAATCGCTATGCCTATGTCCTCAACAATCCCTTGCGTTATGGCGACCCAACAGGACACTGCCCGGCACCGCCGCCAAACTTCGGCTCGGCCATCTGCTTTGCTCTGTTCATCAAGCCGTCCACGGTCTCTGCCGGCCCTGTCATCGTGCATGGTGATGGCCGCGACTTCAGCAAAGACAGCAGCCCGGCTGAGTCGCGCGCGTGGGTGTGGATCAGCACCGTAGAGGATAAGGCCATTCTGGGCATAAACCCCACCGGCTATGTCTTTATAGTGGACCCCAGAATTCGGACAGTCGGATCGCCTCAAATCAGGTAGAGTGAAGACCGGATGAAGAAGCGATTCACGAGCACGTTCAAGGCACAAGTCGCGCGTGAGCTGTTGGCCGGTGAGAAGACGCTGAGTCAGCTCGCGGCCGAGTACGAAGTGGCGGCCACCCAGCTCAGCCAATGGAAGTCAACGGTTCTGAAAGGACTGCCCAGCTTGTTCGAGGATGAGCACAAAGCCATCGAACGGGTCAAGGCAGACTACGAGCGACGGCTGGAGGAACTGTATAGCGAAATCGGCCGGCTAACGACGCAGTTGGCCTGGCTTCGCAAAAAATATGGCCTCGACGTGGAGCCGCGCTGACCGAGTCAGTCTGATCGACTGGTCGGGTGAGGGTCTGTCCATCACGGCTCAGGCCGAGTTGCTGAGCCTGAATCGGACGAGCCTGTACTATCAGCCCGTGCCAGTCAGCGCCGAGGAAGTAGCCATCAAGCACCGCATCGACGAGTTGTACACGGCGCATCCATTCCTCGGCTCGCGCAAGATCGCCTGGCTGTTGAGTCACGATCCTGAGAGGCCAGGGCCGATCAATCGCAAGGCGGTGCAGCGGCACATGCGGGAGATGGGTATCGCCGGTATCTCGCCGGGGCCGAATCTGAGCAAACGACGGGCGAAAGCAGGCATTTTTCCGTATCTGTTGCGGGGCATGTCGATCAGCCGACCGAATCAGGTCTTCGGGATTGATATCACCTATATCCGGCTTCGAGGTGGGTGGTTGTACCTGGTGGCCGTGCTGGACTGGTATTCGCGCTATGTCGTTGCCTGGGCACTCGATCAGACCCTGGAGATGGATTTCGTGATGAACGCCGTGGAGCGGGCCCTGGCCGTTGCGACGCCGGAGATCTGGAACAGCGATCAGGGCGCGCACTTCACGAGTCCGCTGTGCATCAACCGGCTACAGGCCGCCCAGGCGCGAATCAATATCATGCCGGCGTCACACCTCGGAGCACTGTTGAAAGAGACAAACGAGTGGGGCGGGTGGGACTCGAACCCACACGCTGGGGTCGCCAGCAAGAGATTTTAAGTCTCCGGCGTCTGCCAGTTCCGCCACCGCCCCGATGCGGGGAAACTGCGCGATGATTCTAGCATGTGCGCCGTGAGGGTGTGATTGATGTTGGGGCAAATTCTGGCGAAGTTGGCATGCGCTGAAACCTGAAACGCGCAACGCAAAAACGCGGCCCGCGCTTGACGCGCATTCCCGCCACAGGTTAGAATACCCCGCTTTTATCCGCCCGTTTGCGGCGGGCCGAGTCACTATGTTTGAGAACCTGAGCGACAAACTGCAAGCTGTCTTTGACCGGCTGAACAAACGCGGCATTCTCACCGAGGGCGATGTCGATGTCGCCCTGCGCGAGGTGCGCGTGGCGCTGCTCGAAGCCGACGTCAACTTCAAGGTGGTCAGGGACTTCCTTGCGCGCGTGCGCGAACGGGCTGTTGGCGCCGAGGTGCACAAAAGCCTGACGCCCGGCCAGGCCGTCGTCAAGATCGTGCACGAGGAATTGCTGGCGACGCTGGGAGAGGGCGGCAAGCTCGACCTCGGCGGGCCGGCCCCGCGCGTCATCATGCTGGTCGGCCTGCAAGGCTCCGGCAAAACAACCACGGCGGCCAAGCTCGCGCTGCGCTTGCGCAACAACGGCGCGCGCCCTATGCTTGTCGCTGCCGACACTTACCGCCCGGCGGCCATTACCCAGCTCGAACAACTCGGCAAACAACTGAGCATCCCGGTCTATTCCGAGGGCGCCAAAACGCCTCCGCCCCAGATCTGCAAAAACGCCCTGGCCAAAGCCATCCAGTCGGCCTATGATGTGGTGATCCTCGATACCGCCGGACGCTTGCAGATCGACGACGCCATGATGGCCGAAGTCGAGCAGGTGAAGACGCTCACCAAACCGCGCGAAGTGCTCCTGGTCGCCGACGCCATGACCGGCCAGGAAGCTGTCAACATTGCCGACGCCTTCAACAAGCGGCTGGGCCTCACCGGCCTGATCCTGACCAAAGTGGACGGCGACGCGCGCGGCGGCGCGGCCATCAGTATGCGCGCCGTCACTGGCGTGCCGATCAAGTTCCTCGCCACCGGCGAAAAGCCCGACGCCTTCGAGCCGTTCCACCCCGACCGGCTGGCCTCGCGCATTCTGGGTATGGGCGATGTGCTGACCCTCATCGAGAAGGCGCAGGCCAGCTTCGATGAAGCCGAGGCTGCCAAAGCCGCCGAGAAAATGCTCAGCGCCAGGTTCGACCTCGAAGACTTCCTCAATCAAATCAAGCAAATCAAGAAGATGGGGCCGCTGAACGACCTGCTCGCCATGATTCCGGGCTTCAAGCAGATCAGCAGGGAACTGACGCCGGAAATGACCGACCGGCAGATGAAGCGCGTCGAGGCCATCATCAACTCGATGACGCGCGAGGAGCGGCGGCGCCCCGATCTGCTCAACGCCTCTCGCAAGCGCCGGGTCGCCAAAGGCAGCGGGACGGAAGTGCAGGAAGTTAATCAGCTTCTCAAGCAGTTCCGCGACGCCCAGACGCTGATGAAGCAGCTTTCCAACAACCCCCGTATGCGAGGGCTGGGCGGATTGATGGGCCGGCGATGAACAGCGCGCCTGGCGCGTGTGGCCGGATGGGGTTTCCAGTACAATTGCCCCGCGCAACTCACACATTAAAGGCTTGACGATTTTCGTCTTTCTGAACTACGGGAGATAAGAACTACATGGTACGAATTCGACTTCGCAGAATGGGATCCAGGCATCAGCCGAGCTACCGCATCGTCGTCGCGGACAAGGAAGCGCCGCGCGACGGGGCGTTCATCGAGATCATCGGCACCTACAATCCGCGCACCAATCCCGAAACGGTCAAGGTTGCCGAGGATCGCGCGCTGTACTGGATGAAAGTGGGCGCGCAGCCCAGCGACTCGGTGGCCCAGTTGTTCCGCAAGACCGGCACCATTGCCCGGTACGAGCGGCTGATGAAGGGTGAAGCCCCCGATGTGCTGCTGGCTGAAGCCGCGTCGCAGGCGGCGGCAACTGCCGAACCCAGCCCGCGCACGCGCATCGGCATGGTGCCCGGCTCCAAAGCCACCAGGCCCGAATGATGCTGGCTCTTGTCGCTCGAAAGATACGCCGGGCGACAGACGTTTGGCAGTGGTGGTCACATCGGCCGACAGCCGGCTGCATGAACCAGGCCGGCCCAAAGCATGAGGCGCTGTATGCAGGACCTGATCGAGTATATCGCCCGCTCACTCGTAGATGACACTGATGCCGTGCGCGTTACTGTGTCCCGCGACCGCGCCATGAAGATCTACAAACTCGCCGTCGCGCCAGATGAGACGGGGCGCGTCATCGGGAAGGACGGCAAGATCGCCAACGCGTTGCGTGTGCTGATTCGCGCCGCCGCCACGCGCACGGGCGAGCACGCCACGCTGAAAATCATGTAGGGCGAGTTGTTCACTCGCCCTGCATCACCCATGCCCCGCACACGCGCGCCGGATTACAAAGTCACTGCCGATGGTCTGATCGAGATCGGGCTGGTCACTCGTCCGCATGGCATCGCCGGCGAGATCCGCGCGCAGGTCCCCCCTGAGTATCTGACAGCTCTGTTGTCCGTCCGTCGCGTCTATCTGGCGCTCGACGGTCAATCCGCCCGTCGCGCCTTCAAGGTCGAAGCGCGCCGGCCGCATCAGGATGTGATTCTCTACAAGCTCGAAGGAGTTGCCACGCGCAACGACGCCGAGTTGCTGCGCGGGGCGATCCTGCTGGTGCGCGCAAAAGACCTGCCGGCGCTGGAGTCAGGCCGTTACTACCCGCATGAGTTGATCGGCCTGCGCGTGGTCACATCGGACGGCGCGCCGCTGGGCGAGATCTACGAAGTCCTCGCCACCGGCGCCAACGATGTGTACGTGGTTAAAGAGGCGCCGGACGCCAAAGAGACGCTCCTGCCGGCCATCGAGGGGGTTGTCCAGAGCGTCGATCTGCTCAACCGCGTTGTGACCGTCACTGTTCCGCAGGGACTATGACCCGTTCCTCGGCGCGTCGCGGCGCCGGGCGGTTCGCATGGCTGAGTTTTCTGACGACAAGCCGTTCTATCTCGCTTTCAGCCGGGTCAAAGGAATCGGGCCGGTGCGCTTGCGCCTGTTGCTCTCGCGCTTCGGCTCGCTGGCCGACGCCTGGCAGGCCGGCGAGTTGCAGCTTGCCGGCGCCGGGCTGGATCAGAAGTCGGTCGATGCGCTGGTCGCTGCGCGCAGGACGATCGTTCCCCAACGCGAGTTGGAGGCGGTGGAGCGGGCCGGCATCGTGGCGCTGACCTGGGTCGATGAAGGCTACCCCCGTCTGCTCCGCCAGATTGACGATCCGCCGCCGGTGCTGTATGTGCGCGGCGCCATCCTCGACGCCGACGCGTGGGCGGTGGCGATTGTGGGCACGCGCCGCGCAACGGTGTACGGCCGCGAGGTTGCTGAGATGCTGGCCGGTGATCTCGCGCGCAATCGCATCACGATTGTCAGCGGGCTGGCGCGTGGCATCGACGCCGTGGCGCATCAGGCCGCGCTGGATGCCGGCGGACGCACGATCGCGGTGCTGGGGTGCGGCGTCGATGTGGTCTATCCGCCCGATCATCGCAAACTTGCGGCGCAGATCGCCGAGCGCGGCGCGCTGGTGAGCGACTATCCGCCCGGCACCCAGCCCGAAGCCGGCAACTTCCCGCCGCGCAACCGCATCATCAGCGGCCTCAGCCTGGGCGCGATTGTGGTCGAAGCAGACGAGCAAAGCGGGGCGCTCATCACCGCCAACTTTGCCGCCGAGCAGGGCCGCGAAGTGTTTGCCGTGCCGGGCAATATTCTGAATCGCTCCAGCCGTGGCGCAAATCGTTTGATTCAGAAAGGCGCCAAGCTGGTGATCGAGACCGGCGACATTCTGGAGGAGCTGAACCTCAGCGCCGTTGCCGAGCATGTGGAGGCGCAGGCAGCTTTGCCCGAAGACGAAACGGAACGTGCGCTGCTGGCCCGGCTGTCGCACGAGCCGGTGCGGGCCGACGAACTGGTGCGCGAACTGGCGCTGCCGGCGGAAGTGGTGACTGCCACGCTGGCGATGATGGAACTGAAGGGCATGGTGCGGCAGGCCGGCGGAACCAGCTTTGTGCTCGCGCGCGAGGCGCGACCGCCGTACAGGGTAGACTAGGGCTGCTGAAATAAATCGCTATGTTGCATGCATTGATTATGGCCGGCGGAAGCGGCACGCGCCTGTGGCCGCTCAGTCGCAAGGCCAGCCCGAAGCAATCGCTGCCGTTGATCGGCGACCGATCCACTTTTCAGATCACGGTGGATCGCGTGTTGCCGTTGATCCCACATGAGCGCATCCACGTTGTGACGAATGCGCAGATGGCGGCGCTCTGCCGGGCGCAGATGCCGGACATTCCCGCGCAGAACTACGTGATCGAGCCGGGGCCGAAAGACAGCGGGCCGGCTGTGGGATTGGGACTGGCTCACATCAGCCGGCGCGATCCGCAAGCCACGCTTGCGATTCTCTCCGCCGATCACTACATCGGCCGGGTGGATGAATTCCGTCGCGCGCTGGAGACGGCCGAGGACATCGCGCGCGACGGCGCCATTGTCACCCTGGGCGTCAAGCCGGCCTATCCCGCGACCGGCTACGGCTACATCGAGCGCGGCGAGTCGCTGGGCATACGCCGGCATCACCGGGCCTTTCGCGCGCTGCGTTTCCGCGAGAAGCCGGATCGTGAAACCGCCGAGGCCTGGTTGCGCGACGGCCGCTTCTCATGGAACAGCGGCATGTTTGTGATGACATGCCAGACGGCGTGGCGCGAGTTTGAGCGTCAGATGCCGGAGTTTGCCGCCGGCCTGCGCGAACTTGCCCATGCCATTGGCGCGCCGCACTACGGCGCGGTATTGGATAGTGTCTGGCAGGCAGCGCCGCGCATCTCGCTGGACTACGCGCTCATGGAAGGCGCGGAGAATCTTGCGGTCGTGCCCGTCGATATGGACTGGACCGACATCGGGAGCTGGGCATCGTTGCTGGCCGTATTGCCCCGCGACGCGGATGGAAATATCGTCATCGGCGATCACGTTGGTCTGGACACGCGCGGTTCGCTGGTGCGCGGCGGCCGGCGGTTGATTGCGACAATCGGCCTGCGCGACATGGCAGTCATCGACACGCCAGACGCCCTGCTGATCTGTCCGCTGGATCGCGCGCAGGAGGTCAAGGCGATTGTGGACGCGCTGAAACAGGCCGGGCGCGAGGATATGCTGTGATGCGCCTCATCGATTACGCGCGCGTGTTGCTCAGGTGGTGGTGGTTGGCGCTGCTGCCCGTAGTTGTAGTGGCTGCCATCACGGCGATCAGCTATCGCCCGCCGGCGGTGTCCTATCAGGTGGCGATGCGTTTCTCGACCGGCCTGTTGCCCGAACGCGCGCCCGGCGTGTATACCTATGACCGCTACTACGAGTGGCTGACATCCGAGTACCTGACCAACGGCCTGAAGGATGTGGTGCGCACCGGCGTCTTTGCCGAGGCGGTGTCGGCGCGTATGGCGGCCGCCGGACAGACGATTCCCGCCGGCCAGATTCAGGGCGCGATTGCGTCGGATCACGCGCAGAGCATTTTTGTGGTCTATCTGAACTGGCCCGACGCCGCGCAGGCTGTGGAACTGGCCGGGGCGATTGCTGCCGAGCTGAGCGAGAACAGCGCGGCATACTGGCCGCAACTGGCCGAAGCCCCCGGTTCGCCGGTCAGGCTGCTCGATCGGCCAACTCCCGTGCCGGCTGCTCCGCCTCTGCGAGAGCGGCTCGATCTGATTGCGCGTGTCGCCGTCGCGCTGGCAGCCGGCGTTGCGCTGGCATTCGCTGCGCACTTTCTCGATCCGATGGTGCGCGATCGGCGCGATCTGGAACGGGCCGGCCTGCGCGTGATCGGCCAGATTCCATCGCACAGATGACAGATCACAGACAACAGATCACAGACAACAGATGATGAGTGTCTGCCCAATCGTCAATCGTCAATGACTCAATGACTCAATGACTCAATGACTCAATGACTCCCATGGATTTCCAGGACTATTTCCACATTGCGCGCCGGCGCGGCTGGATCGTGCTGCTGGTAGCGGTCATCGCTGCCGTGAGCGCGTTTGCGTTCAGCCGGTTGCAGGCGCCGGTTTACAAGTCAACGATGGAATTGATCATCCAGCCGGCGCGGCCCGATTTCGGCCTGAGCCAGTCGGCCAAGCAGTTGATCGATTCGTACATCGGCATCATCTTCACCCGGCGCTACGCTGATATTGTGCGCGAGCAGCTTCAACTTGACTATCCGCCGGAGCGCATCTTCGGCAGCACGCGCGTCGCCAGCGACGGCGCGCGCTATGCCGTGACCATCGAGGTGCGCGACTACGACGGCGACACCGCCAATCGCATCTCCAGGGCGTGGGCGCAGTTGTTCGTGGACTGGCGCAACCGCGAAAACGCCAAGCTGCGCCGCGAGGACCGCGTCGATGCCATCATGGGCGATGATCCGCAGTACCACCAGGACACGCCCCGCACCAGCGTGAACGTGATCGCCGGCGCGCTGCTCGGCGGTCTGGTCGGGCTGCTGATTGTTGTCGCGCTGGAGTGGTCGCAGGCTGGCGTCCTGCGCACCCAATCCGACGCCGAGCGCAGGCTGGGCCTGAGCGTGATCGGCGCCATCCCAGGTGAGACATGACTATCAACACCCTCATCACCCTGAGCCGGCCACAGTCGCCGGCCGCCGAAGCCTATCGCACGTTGCGCGCCAACCTGCATTTCGCCGCGCTCGATGCGCCGCTGACGTCGATCGTTATCACGTCGCCGTCTTCACGGGAGGACAAAACAACGGCGGCGGCCAACCTGGGCGTGGTGCTTGCGCAGGCCGAGAAGCGCGTGATTCTGGTGGACGCCGACCTGAGGCAGCCGCGCCTGCACGCGCTGTTCGGGCTTGACAATGCGGCCGGCCTGCTCGACGCGCTGAACGCCGCCCCAATCGAGCAGGTCTTGCAGCCGACCGGTGTGGACGGCCTGTCTGTCCTGTCCAGCGGCAAACTGCCGGTTGTGCCCTCCGATGCGCTCAGTTCCAGCCGCATGACCCGGCTGATCCAGCAACTCGAAACGCTGGCCGATATGGTGATTTTCGACACGCCGCCTGTGCTCTCGGCGAGCGACGCGGCGCTGCTCGCGTCGCAGACCGGCGGCGCATTGCTTGTCATCGAAGCCGGCAAGACCCGTCGCGAGCAGGCGCAGGCCGCAAAGGATGTGCTGGAGCGCGCGCGCGCGCGGCTTCTTGGCGTTGTCATGCTCAACGCGCCGGCCGATCGCGGAGCGAATGTGGGATGAGCGGATCGCTCAGGTATAATCCGTGCGCTAAATTGCTGGAAAGGTTCTGGTACTAGTGATCCATCGACAGACTCAGAAGCCAGAATACTGGTCCGCGTTCCAACTCACTCCTGGCGACGTGGATTACCTGTCAAATTTCCTGCTCGAGACGGCTGTTCCGAAGCCGGCGAGCGAGTTGGCACTGGCTGTCATTCGGCATCGTGTGGAGGCCGAGAATGCCGCGTTGCGTCGCAACCTGGCAGATCGAACGATTTATCAACCCAGGAAGAAATACGCCATTGGCGAGGAGTTGAGTTTCCCGGCGCTGGGGTTCGAGACCGGGCGCGTGATTGCCTCGCGTCCCGGACACAACCCGGATGCCATGGGGTTTGATGTCATCCTCGTTGAGATGGCCGGCGGCGCCCGGCGTGAGTTTGCGTCCAACTACGCGCTGCCGCACCGGCTCAACGACGACGCTGTCTTGTTGTCGCTCAGCGATGACCAGAATGCGTTGTCGCCAGAACAGTTGTATGAGTTGTACGGAGATGTGGTTGCCGGCGCCATAGATGCGGCGCTGGAGCAACATCCCGATTTCCTGCGCATCACCAACGACTGGTTCCTGCGCGCCCTGATGGCCGAAGTCAACGTCGGCCATCTCAATCTGGCTGAAGCGGTGCTCGACGTGGCTAATGGCGGGCCGCTCACCGCGTCGGTCATTTTGGGCGAACTGGGCCTGCCGCCGGATATTGCCGGCAGCTTGCAGGAGATCTCGCTGAACACAGCCCTGGCGCGCGACGAGCGATTCGACGATGTCAGCCTGTCCGAGGAGCCAAGCTGGTTCCTGCGCCGGCTCGAGCCGCCCGAAGTGCGCGCGATGCCGCCGGCGCTCCGCGCGGTAACGTTCGCCGGCGGGCCGGTTGCCGTGAACGACGATCTGAAGGCGCTGGCGGCGGCGCTGGACGACGAGTTGGAAATGGCCGGCGAGCCGGATATCGCAGAGGGCCAGGATGCGCCCGCCTCGGCCCAGGTTGTGCTGACCTTCCCGCATCGACTGGCCGGCACGCTGGGATGGTCGCGCCGGCTGGCGGCAGTGTTGCCGAAGGTGAACAAGCCGCGCGTGCCCGTCACGTTCCGCGATCGCGCCAACGGCCGCGAATTTCTCGTCTGGCTGGTGAAAGATGGGCGCTACATTTGCGGGCTGGGCGACTGGTACGAGGCCAACGATCTGCCGGCCGGCGCCTACATCGAAATAGCGCGCGGGCCGGCCGACAACGTGTTCATCATCGATTGCAAACGTCACCGGCCCAAGCGCGAATGGGTGCGCTTTGCCACCAACCGCGACGGCCACCTGCGGCTCGAAACAGCCCAGCGCGCTGTCGGCTGCGAGTTCGATGAACTGATGTCGGTGTTCTGCGATAGTGTCTCGGCGCTGTCAAATCTGCGGGGCGAGCATCCCCGCGATGTGGCGCAGGCCGTTCGTGAGGCGTTCCCGGAGATTGCCAAGCTCAGCCCGCAGGGTAATGTTCACGCCAGCACCCTGTACGCAGTGGTCAACGTCATCACCCGGGCGTCGCCGATGGCTGTGTTCTCCGCGCTCTCGTCCAGCGGGGCATACCAGTCTGTTGGCGACAGCTACTGGCACTTGAGTGAAACGCGATGAAGCTCTTCCGACCCACCGAAAACACCAGGTTCCACATCGACTACTCCTGGTTCGAGAAAAACGGCCAGGATGTGCGCGTGCTGGTGTACAAATGCCTGACGCCTGAGCAGCAGGACAGGCTGGGCGACAACACCTCCGAGATGTTTGACTATGTGGACGAGATGACCGGCGAAGTGGAGCGCATCGACCGCATGGCGCACATTATCCAGACGGAGAGCGCCTCTGATCCCGGCTTTGTCACGCCGCGCACGCCCGTCTTCGAGGCGGCTTTTCGCATCTTTCTGCTCAACCGCAATCGTCCCCTGACGGCCGTTGAGCTGGCCGAACGGATGGGCCGCAAGCCCGCTGAAGTGCTGGCGCAGTTGAGCGGCCGCGCCGTGTACAATGGCATTCGGCCGGTTGCCGATTAAGCAATGGCCCCCATAGCTCAAGTGGATAGAGCGACGGACTTCTAATCCGCAGGCTGGGGGTTCGAGTCCCTCTGGGGGCATTCAATCAGCCGGGCAGGGCGCGCAAGCCCTGTCCGGCTTTTTGCATCTTGCGCTGCGCTATATGGCGCGATTCGTGTCTGCGCGCAAAGGTTGTCCTCCGTCATGCCCGCGCAAGCGGGCATCCAGAGCATAGAACAGCACTGATGGTATCGAGCAGGCGCCCACTTTTCTGCGTCATACCCGACGGGGCAAGCCGGGCGGCTTGCCCTGCAAATTGCGACGCGCCGGCGGCGCGTGATGTGAGCCGCTGAGTTTGCAGGAGCTATATCCCGCGCTATGGCAGATAGCCGCGCTGCCGCAGCGCCGCGCAGAACTCGGTGTAGCGCGCATCGTAGGCTTGCTTCAGACGCTGATCCGGCTCCACAACGATCTCCGGCCTGACCATCGCCCGCGCGGCCGCGCTCAGGCTGCCATGCCAGGCGCCGGCAGCGGCCAGCAGCGCGACGCCCATGGCAGTGTCGCTCACCGCCGGGCGAACCAGCGCCCGATCGAGCGCGCTGGCGCGCACCTTCAGCCAGACCAGCGATTTGCTGCCCCCGCCGGTGGTGTGAATGCGCGGCCCCACCGTTGCGCCGATCTCTTGCAGCGTGTCGTATGCCAGGCGTTCGAGCAGCGCGGTTCCCTCCAGGCCGGCGGCAAACCGGTCGATCTCATCTTCACCGCCGGTTTCACCGGTTATAAAGCCGGTTGCGCGCGGCTGGGTGAATGGGAACCGCTCGCCGGCGCGCGCCAGCGGATAGCGGATCAATGCCGTGGGCAGGCGCTTCTCGGCGGCAGCGTCGAGCGCCCTGAGGTCGCGGCCGGCATATTCGCGCACGATCCATTCTGCGCCGGTGTTGCTGGCCCCGCCCGGCATCCACCATCCTTCAGGATGGCGATGCGAATAGATGCGGCCCAGCGGGTCGATGAGCAACTGCTCGGTGATGCCTTTGACCACCAGTGTGGTGCCCAGCGACGTGTTCCACGCGCCCGGCTCGACTGCGCCGGAGGCGATCTGTGAGGCTGTGCCGTCGGTGGCGCCGCTGAACACAGGCGTTCCCGGCGGCAGGCTGGTTTCATCTGCCGCCCTTTGTGTAACGGCCGCGATGCGCGCGCCCGGCGCCGTCACGCGCGGCAGGCGGGACAGTGGCAGGCCAAGCTCGCGCTCGATGAACGCCGGCCACTCCTGCGCGATCAAATCGTAGCCGCTCTTCAGCGCGTCGCTGAAGTTGGTCACGCCATAGTCGCCGGTCAATCGCCCAACGATGAAGTCGGTGGCGTGAATGAACTTGCTTGTGCGGGCCATCAGTTCAGGCTTCTCGCGCGCGAGCCACACCATCTTGGGCAATCCAAACGACGCGCCGAAGGCATAGCCCAACTTTGCTTCAATGTGCCGGCCGGCCTGCCGCACTTCGGCCACATACGGCTGGCTGCGCGCATCGTTGTACATCAGCGCGGGATGAAGCGGCTCGCCGCGCGCGTCCACGGGCAGGATCGTGCCGGAAGTGGAATCGACGGAGACGCCGGCCACCTGAGCGCCGGGTGGCAACGCCCCAACAGCCTGTCGCAGACACGCGGATGCTGCGCGCCACCAGTCCAGCGCGTCCTGCTCGAACCAGCCGGCGGGAAGATCGCGCATCGCCGGCGCGAATTTCTGCTCGGCAGACGCTGCGACTGCGCCGGCCGGCGTGACAGCCAAAGCGCGCGCGCCCTGCGTGCCCACATCGACGCCGATGACGACTTCGATCATGTTGCCTCCATCGCCGGCTGTGTGAGACGCCCGGCCAGATCAGGAGCCGCCGCCTCGAAACGCCCCATGATCCGGCGCAAGGCCTCCTCGCTCCTGCCTTCAAAGCGCAGCGTCAGGGCCGATTCGGTGACTGATTGGCGCGCCAGGCCCCAGGCGTCCGGGTATTCGACGCGCAAGCCATCGGTCATGCTGAGCGCCGCTTCGCCCGCCAGACTGCCGGCCAGCATCTCGATCACCCGGCTGACACCGACAGCGTCCATCTTCAGGCGAATCTCCGGCGTGATGGGGTAGGTTGGAATAGCGTCTGCCAGCGCCGCAAGCCCCTCTCCCGATCGGCGCACGAGGTCGGCCATATAGAGCGAGGCGATCAGGCCGTCGTCGCCGCCAGGCTCGCGGAAGAAGTGGTGGCCGCTGATCTCGCCGGCGTAGGGCGCGCCCAGTCGCAGAAAGGCGGTCTTGATGAACGTGTGGCCTGACTTCTCCATGACCGGTTGCCCGCCGCGCGCGCGGATAGCTTCGGCGACAAGCAGCGAGCACTTCTGGTCGTAGACGATGGGAGCGGGGCCGGCGGCCAGCGCGCGGCCTGCGAACAGCGCGATGGCCTTGTCTGCCGGCAGCGGCCTGCCCTTCTCGTCCACAAACACGGCGCGGTCGCCGTCGCCGTCGTAGCCCACGCCCAGGGCGGCCTGTCGCTCGACAACCGCCCGGCACAATGATTTAAGATTCTTAAAGACGGATGGGTCGGGCGGGTGGTTGGGGAACGCGCCATCGACCGTGTCGTAAAGGAAAGACGCTTCGGCCCCGGTGGTTTGCCAAACGGCGCGGGCTGTCAGCGAGCACATGCCATTGGCGCAATCGGCCACCACGCGCATGCCGGCCAGGTCGGGCGCGCGGGCGCGGGCGTCAGCGATGTAAGCGGGCAGAATATCGACCGCGCGCAATGCGCCGGGCTGTTGCGCCGGCTTCAGCGCCCCCGATGCCATGCGCGCCGCCAGACTGCGGATGTCATCGGGCGTGACCGGCAGTTCGCCCAGCGCAACCTTAAACCCATTGTCCTGCGCCGGGTTGTGCGATGCCGTCACCATGACGCCGGGCACGATGCCGAGATGATGGCGCGCGAAATAGAAGACAGGAGTGGGCGTCATGCCGATATCGACCACGTTGCACCCGCCCTCCAACAATCCCCTGATTAATTCCTGCTTGAGCGCCGGCGTGGACAGGCGCCCGTCGCCGGCCACAATCACTTCGGCCGGGGCGAGTTGCTCCGCCAGCGCCAGCCCCAGGCGCGCGCCGTCGGCGTCGAACAGCTCGCTGCCATACCGGCCCCGGATGTCACAGGCTTTGAAAATGCTCATCAGCCTTCAGCCTTCAACCTTCAACCTGTTCAATCCCGATCTGCGGCAGGATTGCCTCGTAGTCGGCGGGCGCAAAGCTGCCCGGGTCCATGCAAAGCACGCTGGACACGGCTATCGCGCAGGCCTGGCGCAGCAATTCATCTGGCGGCAGCGCGCGCGCCCAGCCGTGCATCAGGCCGGCCATCAGCGCATCGCCGGCGCCTACGGGGTTCTGCGCCACCTGGCGCGGTGTTGTGGCCTGCCACACGCCCTCGGCAGTGGTCAGGATCACGCGGTCGGCGCGTGTCACGACGGCGATCTCCGTCCCGCCTGCGATCCACGCGCGCAGCAGGGCAATCGCGCGCGCCTGGGTCACGGAGCGCTCGTCTACCTGCTGCGACAACTCGAACCAGTTCACTTTGACCAGCCAGGGATGTTCGGCCAGGCCAAGCCGCAGCCGCTCGCCGCTGGCGTCGAGCGCCGCCGGCACGCCGGCCTGCCTGGCCTGCCGAATCCAGCGCGCGTAGATGTCGGCCGGCACACCTGGCGGCAGGCTGCCGGTGAAGGCAATCGCCCGCGCGCGGGGCAGCGCGGCGTGGATGTTGGACTCGACGGCGGCAAGCTGCTCGGGCGTGACGCGCGCGCCGCGCATGTTGAACTCGGTGTCCTGGCCGGTGTCGCTGTCGATGATCTTGACGTTGATGCGGGTGGGCGCGTCGAGGAGGGTGAATTGCTGCCGGGCGCCGCTGCCTTCGACGGTGGCGGTGAAATGATGCGCCTCGTCGCGGCCGATGAACCCCAGCAGCAGGGTGTCGTTGCCCAGTTGCGCAAGGTAGCGCGCCAGGTTCATGGCTTTGCCGGATGGAAAGGCTGCCGACTTGTCGGCGATGTTGAGCTGGCCGAACGCCGGCGCGCGCATGCGCATGACGACATCCAGCGTCGGGTTCAGTCCGATAACCAGAAACGTGGGGTTTGTTGATTGTGGCATGGTGGATGACGCATGGATTATAGGCGGGGAGCGGGAGAACGGGAGAGCGGCAAAGCAGGACGAGGCGGGGTTGATATAAAATGAGAATGTTTCTCAATAAGACGCAGGCCGGCGTCGCGTTTGCATCGGCCTGCCAAAGGATTTGGAGGTGTATCTGATGAAAGACATACGATGGCCCAGGGTTCTGTGTGGCGCGCTGGGAAGCGCGCTCCTGTTGATGACGGCCTGCGCGGCCCCACCGGCGCCGCAGCCCGCCACACAGCAACAGGTGACAACACAGCCGGACACGCCGGCGGCGCCACCTGCGCAGGAGCCAGCGGCCACATCCGCCCCGGCGCCGGCTACGGCGCGGGTGGTGGTGCTGGAGAACTTCCTTGCCGATATTGCGCAAAACGTGGCCGGCGATCGGCTGACCGTTCAGGCGCTCATTCCTGCCGGCATCGATCCGCACGGCTATCAGCCGACGCCGCGCGATGTGGCAGCCGTGGTGGATAGCGATCTGCTGATCGTGAACGGAGCCGACCTCGTTCCAACCCTGGAGGATTTGTTGAAGAGCGCCGGCGGCGCGCGCGCAGTAGTGGAGGCTTCCGCCGGCCTGACCAGCCGCGAAGCGCGCGAGGGTGAAGAAGCGGTCATGTCGCCCGAAGAACGCGCCGAGGCGTTGTGCGCACAGGCGCCCGATCACGCCCACGCGGAAGCCGTCGAAGCCGCCGCCGATGTCGCCGCTGCGCCGTTGCTTGGCGAGGCGCATGACCACGAAGAAGACGTGAAAGAAGGGGGCCACGAGCATGCAAAGGAAGGCGACCACGATCACGAAAAGGAAGGCGAGCATCAACACATGCATAGCCTGGAGCGCTTTGAGGTGATCCTGCCGGCCCAGGGCGCAACATTCGCCGGCTTTGTCCGACTGGAAGTGGCCGAGACGGGGGATTATCTGCTTGCCCTGCCGCAGGGCCAGTTTGCCGTGACACCGGCCGGCCAGAGCGAACCGGTCGAAGTCGAAGAGACGTTCGATCTGGACTGCGCCGGCCTGACGCGCGCGGCGCAGATGGAATTGCAGGCCGGCGAGTATGTGCTGGCGCTTTCGGAATGGACACAGGCCGAGGCATTCGTGGTGTTTGGGCCGGCCGGCGCGCATCATCACCACGATCACGGCGACCCGCACTTCTGGCTTGACCCCACCCTGGTTGTGACGTATGTTGAGAATATCCGCGACGCGCTGAGCCAGGCAGACCCGGCAGGGGCTGCAACCTATGCCGCGAACGCGGAAGCCTATATCGCCCTGTTGAAGGAGCTGGATGCCTGGATTGCTGAAGAGGTGGCGCAAATCCCGCCCGATCAGCGCAAGCTGGTCACCAACCACGAGAGCTTCGGCTACTTTGCCGATCGCTATGGTTTTCAGGTGATCGGAACGGTTGTGCCGAACATCAGTCCGATGGCGCAACCGTCGGCGCAACAGTTGGCGCGCCTGGCCGATCGGGTGAAGGAAGCCGGTGTGAAAGCCATCTTCCTGGAGACCGGCGCCAATCCCAAACTGGCCGAGCAACTGGCGCAGGAGACGGGCATTCGGGTGGTGACGGAGCTGTACAGTCACTCGATCACCGACGCAGGCGGCCCGGCGCCCAGCTATATCGACATGATGCGGTACAACACGCGCGCTATCGTGGAGGCGCTGCGACCTTAAGCGGGGCTGACCCTCGCGCAGGTTCCGAACCCGCGGGAGGGTTGTCTGACAAAAAGGAGTGAGTATGAGTTTTGAGGACGGCGCGTCGGCGCATCTGGCGCTGGAACATGTCACCGTGCGCTATCACCGGCGCGCCGCGCCTGCGTTGGAAGATGTGACGGTGGAAATCGCCGGGGGCGCGCATGTGGCGGTGGTTGGGCCGAATGGGGCCGGCAAGTCCACCCTGTTCAAGGCGCTGGTGGGGTTGTTGCCGGTTGCCGAAGGCCGGCTGCGCGTGCATGGCGCGCCGCCCGGCGCGAATAAGGCGTGCGCGGCCTATGTGCCGCAGCGTGAAGACGTGGACTGGAACTTCCCGGTCACGGTCTTCGACGTGGTGATGATGGGGCGTTATGGCCGGCTGGGCTGGCTGAAGCCGGCCGGCCGCGCTGACCGCGAAGTTGTCTGGCGCAGTCTGGAACAGGTGGGCATGGCCAGCCTGGCGCGCCGCGCTATCGGTGAATTGTCGGGCGGCCAGCAGCAGCGCGTCTTTCTGGCCCGCGCGCTGGCCCAGCAGCCGCACCTGCTCATCATGGATGAGCCGTTCACCGGCGTGGATGCGGGGACGCAGCAGGCTATTCTCGATCTGCTGGACGAGTTGAAGCAGGCCGGCGTGACGGCGCTCATCTCGACGCATGATCTGCGTCTGGCGGCCAGCCGCTTCGAGCGCGTGATGTTGCTCAATCGTCGCCTGATCGCCTATGGCGCGCCGGACAAAGTGTTCACGCCCGTCAGATTGGCAGATGCCTTTGGCGGCCAGGTGTTGATGTTGCCGGATGGGGCATGGGTGGTCGATCAGTGTTGTCCGCCGCCGGCTCATCGTGTGTTGGAGGAGGCGTAGATGGCCGGATGGGGCGGGTTGCTGGAGCCGTTGCGCTACGAGTTCATGTTGCGCGGCATGGCCGCCGCCGTGCTGGTGGGCGTGGTGTGCGCGGTGATCGGTTGCTATGTGGTGCTGCGCTCGATGGCGTTCATGGGCGACGCGCTGGCGCACGCTATTTTGCCGGGCGTGGCGGTGGCATATCTGCTCAGGGGCGATTTGCTGGTCGGCGCGCTCGTGGCGGCGGTGCTGGTGGCGCTGGGTATCGGCGCGATCTCGCGGGGCGGCTTGATCAAAGAGGACACGGCTATCGGCATCTTCTTTGCCGCTGCGCTGGCGCTGGGCGTTTTTCTGATGAGCACGGCGCGCACGTTTGCGGTGGATCTGACGCATATTTTGTTTGGCGACGTGCTGGGCGTCAGCGTATCGGATTTGTGGCTGATGGCCGGCCTGGGGGCGCTGGTGCTGGCGGCGATTGCGGTTTTGTACAAGCCGTTTTTGCTGATCTCGTTCGACACGGTGCTGGCTGCGACGCTGCGCTGGCCGGTGGAGTTGTTGCGCGCGGCCATGCTGGTGCTGCTGGCGCTGACGATCGTGGTGTCGTTGCAGACGGTGGGTGTGGGGCTGGTGGCAGCCATGCTGGTGACGCCGGCGGCGACCGCGCAGCTTTTGACGCGCCGCCTGCCGACGATGATGCTGATCGCGGCGTTGATCGGCGCGTTTTCGGGGCTGGCCGGCCTGTATCTCAGCTATTATCTGAACGTGGCGTCGGGCGCGGCGATCGTGCTGGTGGCTACGCTGCTGTTTGCGCTGGCTTATTTGTTTGCGCCGCAACGCGGCATCTTGTGGCGCCGGGCGAGTCAGGCATGACATGCGCATGGATTTGAATGTGGATTGTGGCGAGAGCTTCGGCGTGTGGACGCTGGGCGATGACGCTGCCGTGCTGCGCCATGTCACCTCGGCCAACATTGCATGCGGCGCGCACGCCGGCGATCCCAGCGTGATGCGTCGCACCCTGCGCCTGTGCCGCGAGCTGGGCGTGAGCGCCGGCGCGCATCCTGGCTATCCCGATCTGCAAGGCTTTGGCCGGCGCGCGTTGCCCCTGTCCCCTGATGAGATTGCCAACAGCGTGCTGGCGCAACTGGGCGCGCTGGATGCGCTGGCGCGCGCGGAAGGCGTGCGGCTGGCGCACGTCAAGCCGCACGGCGCGCTGTACAACCGCGCTGCCGGCGACCGCGAGATTGCGGATGCGATTGCCGGCGCGGTAGCTGCCTTCGACCGCCGGCTGATTCTGGTTGGCCTCGCGGGGTCGCAGATGATCGAGGCCGGGCAGGCCGCTGGCTTGCGCGTGGCGCGCGAGGCGTTTGTTGATCGCGCCTACGAGGCGGATGGGTCATTGCGCGCGCGGCATTTGCCCGGCGCCTTGATCGAAGATGTGGCGCGCGGCGTAGCGCAGGCCCTGAGCATCGCGTTGCGCGGCGAGGTGACAAGCTGGGACGGCGCTTGTGTGTGGCTGGAGGCCGACACGCTGTGCGTTCACGGCGACACGCCGGGCGCAGCGGCGCGCGCTGAACGGTTGCGCCATGCGCTGGAACAGGGCGGGGTAGTGGTGACGCCCCTGCTGGAGTTGCATGTCTGAGGCATGGCGTTTTGCGCCGCTGGGCGAGGCGGCGCTTTTGGCGCAGGCTGTTGCGCCGGACATTGATCTGGCGAATCGCTATGCGCTGGCGCTCAGCCGGGAGATCGAGGCGCAAAGCATCGCGGGTGTTGAAGGAGTGACGCCCGGCATTGACTCGGTGTTAACGCGCTTTGATCCGCTGGTGATCGCGCGCCGCGATTTGCAGGCGCGCATTGCGACGCTGACGCGCAATCTGCCCCCGCTGGCTGTGATGGGCTTATATGCTGTCGGTTCAGCGAATGCCGTGATCGACATCCCGGTTCAGTTTGGGGGCGAGGCCGGCCCTGATTTGGCGGCGGTGGCTGAACTGTTGGGCCTTTCGGCGCAGGCAGTCGTTGCGGCGCTGCGCGCGCAACCCTGGCGCGTGATGATGGTCGGGTTTGCGCACGGCTTTCCGTATCTGGGGCCGCTGCCGCCGGCGCTGCGCATTGCCCGGCGTGACACGCCGCGCGCGCGTGTGCCGGCGGGGTCGGTGGCGATCGCGGCCGGCATGGCCGGCATCTATCCGGCTGACTTGCCGGGCGGCTGGCACATCATCGGGCGCACGGCGCTGCGCCTGTTTGACCCGCTGAATGAAAGCCGGCCGGCGTTGTTGCGGGCCGGGGATTGGGCGCGGTTCGTGCGGGAGTGAGCACAGAGCAGGCCGGAAATACTCCTCCATGCGGACGAAGGCCTTTTCTTCGCTCGCGCCGTACAGGGCAAGCCCGGCGGCTTGCCCTGCGACTCTGCCTGTGCTGCCAGATGGTTGGCGATTGGCGAAGCTTATCCGTCGTGGTGCGCGCGCCAGAGAAGTCTTCGCGCTGCCTGCGCCGGCTGAGAGGGGACGCTCACGCGCCGGCCTGCGCGCGCATGGCGTTCAGCCACCGGCGCATCAGGCGCGCATAGTCGGGCAGCCGGCTGAAGATCGCCAGCGCCAGCGCCTCGTTATAGGTATGCGCGGTCAGGTTGCGATCATCAGTCATGCGCAGCGCCAGAGCTGCGTCGTCTTCCCCCAGGATGCCGGCCTGTCTGCATGCCCTGACCACCCCTTTGGGTGATCCGATATCCAGCCCTTCGACCTCGCGCAGGTAGCATTGAGCGGCTTTCCACACGGTTTCGTGCGTGTATTCAAAACGCTGAATGGCGGCGTCGCGCACGATTGTGGCCGGCTCGACGAGGGCCAGAATCTCTTCCAGGCTGCTCAGTGCCCGGCCAGCGATGGCGAGTCGTTCTCGACAGCGTTCCATGGGATGCCTTCACTCAGGACGCGGGCGCGAAACAGCGCGTCCGTCTCGCTCAAATCCACGATGTCAACCCGATAGGGAATGTCGCTTTCTTCGACCCTCTCGCGCAGCCGGCTGATCGTGTCCGCCGGCAGCGGCTCGTGCGGCTCGATGGCGATGTCCACGTCTGACGACGGCCACTGCTCGTCGCGCGCATACGAGCCGAACAGATAGACGCTGACCCGCCAGGGGCGCAGAAACTCGCGCACAAGGTGGCGCAGCCGCGCCAAATGTCCGGGCGCGACAACATTTCGCTCCTGCCACCGGATTTGGCTCATGTGTCACCTCGCCTGTCTGATTCTACCTGTGCGCGCCGCCGGCAGGGGCACGCGCGCTGATCCCGCTTCGATTCCCGTGCATGGCATCCGGCGCTGCGCAAGGTTCCGGCCTCGCGCGGCGCCGGCTCACCTTGAAGCGCGTCGGTGAGCGCCGAACACAAGCGGTCAGGCCGACTTGCCGGCGTTGTTGACCGCCCAGCCGCTGATGAAGCCGATGTAGGCGGGGATCAGCGGCAGCACGCACGGCGAGGCGAATGACAGGAAGCCGGCGATGCCGGCAATGAAGATGGTCGGCGCTGCCCCTGTGCCTGATCCCAGCACGGCTTCTTCCGGGCTGAAAGTCGTGGCGGCCAGCGCGCGCGTGACCTCCAGCATCTGGCCGGAGATGAGCAACACGCCGATGCCGATCAACAGCAACCCGCTGACGATCTCAACGATGCGCATGTTGCGCTTCAGTTTGGCCAGCAGGGGCGTCATGCGGTCGGCGAGCAGGGCGACCAGCAGAAACGGCACGCCCAGACCCAGTGTGTAAGCGACCAGCAGCAGCAGCCGCGTGCCCAGTTCGCTGGTGACGCTGAGGGTGAGGATGGCGCCCAGGAAAGGGCCGATGCAGGGCGTCCAGCCGGCGGCAAAGGCCAGGCCGGTGAGGTAGGACTGGGCGACGCTCGCGCCTTTCGAGGCAGCCGGCTTGATCTGCCGGCGTGTGTCGCTGTACAGAATGGGGATTTTGAGGAGGCGCAGCGTGAACAGGCCGAACAGAATCATGGCAATGCCGCCGATGACGCTGATCGCCTGGCGCAGGTCGAAGAACACATCGCCCAGCGCGGTGCTGGCCAGACCGAGGAAGCCGATGATGAACGTGCCGAAGCCGGTCACGAAAAACAGGCCCTGAACAAAGGTCGCCAGCCGGTTGTATGGCCGTGCTCCCACGCTCGGCGCTGCGCTCACTTGTTGTGCCATTGCTCGTTCCCTGTGCAGCACACAATATGTGTTGCGTGTTGCGTATTGCGTGTTGCGTATTGCGTATTGCGTATTGCGTGTTGCGTATTACGTGTTGCGCGTTTCGTCTTTGATCTCCCGCGCCATCTGCTCGAGCGCGCGCTCGTCGCGCTCCAGGTTGCGCCGGCGCACGGCCAGCGAGATCGCATACAGCGCCAGTCCTCCCAGAAAAACAACATAGGCTGCGACGAGGTAGATCAGGTTGCCTTCAAAAAGCATGGTTGTTTACTGCGAGAGCAATTCCGCCCGGCGCGCGTTCAGCGCATCGGCGCGTTCCTGCAACCCAATGCGGACCCGCACGAGGTACAGATAGAGCACGGCGAATGTCACCAGGCAGAACAGCAGGATCAGGGTCATTTCAGTGGGCACGCCGAAGCCGCCCTGCTGCGTGGCATTGACGCTGGGGCCGAACACGGCCGGGTGAACGCTCTGCAACACGCGGCTGACCAGAAAGTTGAGCGGCACGGTGAGCGCGCCGACGATGCCATACACGGCGGCAAAGCGCGCGCGCCGGTTGGGGTCATCGATGCCGGAGCGCAACATCAGATAGGCGACATACATCAGAAACTGCAGGGCGCTGAGGGTGAGCTTGAAGTCCCAGGTCCAGAAGGTGTTCCACACCGGCCGCGCCCACAGCATCCCGCTCAGCAGCACCATGGCGATGAACACAGTGCCGATCTCTGCCGAGGCCAGGGCCAGGCGATCGTGTTGGAAGTCGCGCGTGCGCAAGTAGCGAATGCCGGCAACAGCCGTCACGATCCACGCGCCGAAGCCGATCAGGGCTGACGCCAAATGGAAGTAGAAGATGCGTTGCACGTCGCCGCCGGCTTCGACCTGCGCGCGCGGCGCAACGGCGAACACCAGGATCAACGCGACGAACAACATCACAACGGAGAGAATGCCGAGGACATTCGTCTGCTGATGAGATGAACTTACAGACAACCCGATTGATTTTTGCTGAACCATGAGCACTTACCCTCAATCAATTCACTCAGCGATTATACTCAGCCATGTCCGCCAGTTTTCTGACGCGCCTGCCGACTTGATAAAACGCGTCGAGCTGGCATGGCAATTGTCAATCGCAATCGCGGGCATCGGCTGCGAACTGCCCCCGGCACTTGCTGTCGAATGCCTGCCCGAGCGGGTGTTTGTTCTGATGAGCTTGCATGACATATATCGCTTCTCCTTCCATTGACATTCGCGCCCGCAGTATTGGCGAGCTGCTCGACATCACTTTCAGTCTGTATCGCAGCCACTTCGGGACGTTGATTGCCATCACGCTGGTGGTCATGGGGCCGCTCATGGCGCTCACCATGATCAGCAATAGCGCGTCGATTGTGCAGCTTGTCGCGCCAATCGGCATGGTCGAAGTCGATCAGGCAGCCATGACGGATGTGATGACAACGATGCTGGGCGCGTCGCTGGTCTCGCTGTGCGCCAGTGGTCTGGCGCTCATCGGTGGCGTGTTCGCGCCGTGGATGGGCGGCGCGTTGACACACAACGTCATCGAGCGCGCGCTGGGCCGCGCGCCCTCGTGGCGCGATTCGTATCGCGCCACCCTGCCACGCTGGGGCGCGCTGTGGGCGGCGTGGGCCATCCGCACCATCGTGGTATCTGTGTGCGCGCTGCCGGCTGTCATCGGTTTGTACGGTTTGTTGCTGGCTGCCTCTCTGGGCGTCAGCTCGGCCTTTGACGACGCTGGCGGCGGCCTGGCGCTGACCGCCGGCCTGACGGCGCTCTGTCTGCCGCTAACGCTTGTGGGGATTGTCGCTGCGGTGTGGCTGTGGGTGGCCTGGAACCTGAGCGAGCCGGCGATTGTGGGCGAAGGCGCCGACGCTTTGCAGTCCATTCGCCGCAGCTACGCGCTGACAAGGGGCTTCCGCTGGCGGTTGTTTGGCCGTCTGCTGATCTTCTGGCTGATGCAGTTTGTTGTCGTGCAGTTGCCGCTGTTCGGTCTGACGCTGCTGGTGTTCGCCGGCGCCGTTAGCGCCGCCGCAGGCGGCGATGCATCGACCCTGACGGTGCTCGGTTTTGCCGGCTCGCTGATTTTTGGCATCGTCGGCAATGTGCTGGTGACGCCGCTCAACGTTATCTATGTCACGGTGAACTATCTCGACCTGCGCGTGCGCAAAGAGCAGCTCGATCTTCAGTTGCGCGCGGCGCAGCTTGCGCCGGCGCAGCCGAAGCAGGTGAGCAGCCCGGCGCAGGACTTTGGCTCGCGTGTTGGGGCCGAGCCGCAACCGCAACTTTCAGCGGCTGAATCTGCCGCGCCGGTTGTCGCGTCCGCGTCCGCTCAAACGCTGTCAGCCTTTCCAACCCGCATTGATCGCTCCATGCCACCGGGCCAGCGCATCAGCCTGTTATTCAATCGCATTCGCACGCAAGGCCCCTCAGCCGACCTGCTGAACGAACTGGGGCTGGCCTATAAGGAAATCGGCGACTACGACGGCGCGCTCGATGCGCTGGGCCGGGCGCGCCAGTTATCTCCCTCCGACCCGGATATTGCCTACAACCTGGCGTTGTTGCAGCGCGACCGCAACAACCTGAGCGAAGCGCGGCGCATGATGGCCGAGTATCTGCGCCTGGAGCCTGACCCGGAGGAGCGCCGGCGTGTGCTCGACAACCCGCGCCTGCGCGCGCTGCTGCCTGAGTCAGAATGAACGTCTCGCGGGCGTATGCCGTCGAGCGCTTTGCGCCGCTGTTGCGCGGAACCGGCGCGCTGCTCGACAAGTGCTTTCATGTCTATCGCCGCGACCTCAGCCCGTCGCTCCTGCTGGCCAGCGTCTCAGTCGGCGCGCAGGGCCTGGTGGCTGTGATTGCGTTTGCCTTGTTTGATCGCGTGGCGTTTTTGCTTGGTCTGTTTGCGATTGCGTTGCTGGGCAATGCTGCTTTGGCCGGCTTTGCGCTGGCTTCTCCGATTGCGCTGGGCGCGCTGGTGTACTGGCTGTGGCCGTCGTCACCGGTCGTCCAGTCTCCCGGCGAAACGCTGCGCATGGCGCTCTTCACGGCCAGCCTGCTGGCTGCTGCCGCGCTGGGTCTGGCCGCGCTGGTTGCCGAAGGCGCGCTGACCCATCTCTATCTTCAGCGCAGTCTGGGCCGGCCGGCTGCCTGGAAAGACAGCCTGCGCGTCAGCCTGGCGCGCAGGCGCGCGTTGTGGGTCATCAGCGCGATTCGCCTGATTCCCGCCGCCGGAGAAGTCGCTTTTCTGTTTGGCGCATATTCCCTGTTCGTCTTTGCGTTATCTGTCTTGCGGGGACTGTGGGTGATTAACTTGCACGGCGCGTGGATTGTGCCGGCCGCATTGTTGATGGGGGGCGGCCTGGCGCTGCTTGCCGGCCTGCTGGTGTGCGCGCTGCCGGCCCTGATGTTCGAGCAGGTCGGCGCCCTGGCTGCGCTGCGGCGCAGCGCGCAATTGGGCGCGCGCAGCGCCGGCCAGCTTGCGTTGCGCTTCCTCATTTTGTGGAGTGTGCGCGCGGGGGTGATCGGCATCCCTGCTCTGCTGCTGACACTCTTTGTGCCATTCACCTGGGACATCAACAGCCTGGTCGGTTTGCTGGGCTGGGTGTGTCTGGCGGCTCTGGCCGGCATGTCCGGTGTGCTGGCTTTCCCGCTCACGGCCGCTTTTGGCGTGATGAATTATCTGGACGTGCGCGCGCGCACGGAGCATCTCGACTTATCTTTGAAGGCGGAGGCGCTGGCGGCATCTGCGCCGGCATCCGATTCGTAGAGCAAGCCAGTGGCTTGCCCTGCAGACCTGCGAGTACCATTAGCTCCCAATGAATCTGCCATCTCTCTACCAACAAATCAAGACCGAGGCGGCCAAAGCCATCGTCGGGCAGGAGGAAGCGTTCGAGCAGCTTGTGGTTGCGCTGTTCAGCGCCGGCCATGTGCTGCTGGAAGGCGTGCCCGGCACGGCCAAGACGCTCATGGCCAGGACGCTCTCCCGGCTCATCCGCGCCGACTTCAAGCGCGTGCAGTTCACGCCCGACCTGATGCCTTCAGACATCATCGGCACCAGCGTGTTCAATATCCAAACCGGCGCGTTCACGCTGCGGCGCGGGCCGATCTTCACCCAGATTCTGCTGGCCGATGAAATCAACCGCGCGCCGGCCAAGACGCAATCCGCTCTGCTCGAAGCGATGGAAGAGCGCCAGGTCACCATCGAAGGCGAGTTGAACCCGCTGCCCGAACCGTTCATGGTGCTGGCGACGCAAAACCCGGTCGAATACGAAGGCACGTACCCCCTGCCCGAGGCGCAACTGGATCGCTTCCTGATGAAGGTGCGCGTGACCTATCCGCCGCCGAACGCGGAGAATGAGATTCTGCGCCGCTACCACACCGGCTTCGATGCGCGCCGGCTCGACGAAGCCGGCCTGATGCCCGTCCTCTCCCCTGCCGACTTCGCGGACGCCCGGCGCGCCATCCAGGCCATCACAGTTGAGGATGGCATTCTGGACTACGTCACCCGGTTGATGGACGCCAGCCGCAAGTCGCCGGACTTGATTTTGGGCGGCAGCCCGCGCGCCGGCATTGCCCTTCTATTGACAGCTAAGACGTATGCGGCCTTGCAGGGCCGCGACTACGTGCGCCCCGATGACATCAAACAGTTTGCGCCGCCCGTCTTGCGCCATCGCATCATCCTGCGCCCCGAGACGGAAGTGGAAGGGCTTGACGCGGACAAAGTGATTGCGCGTTTGCTGGCGCGGGTCGAAGTGCCGCGCTGATCCTCCCCCGATGCCAACGGTAAGATTGCTGTTGCTTGCGCTGGGCGCGCCGGCTCTGCTTGCGCTGGCCGAGTTCACCCCGGCCTTTGCGGTGGCTGCCGCGCTCTATGCCGCCGCCATTGCTGGCCTGGTGTTGCTTGAACGCCGGCTGAGCGATCCACCCGAAGCGTTTCATGTCGAGCGCCGGCACGATCAACGCCTGTCGCTCGACGCCGATAACGTGGTGACGCTTGTGGCGCAGCATCGCGGCGCGCGTGACACCATCATTCAATTGCGCGACGAACCGCCCGACGAATGGCTGTACCCGGCGCTGCGCAGCGGGCAGAACCAGGCCGGCCCGCCGATCTTTCGCGCTGCCCTGCCTGCGCGCGCGACGCAGTCCTTTCAGTACACCGTGCATCCTCTGCGACGGGGTGACTATCACTTCGAGCGCGTCACCCTGCGCTGGCTCGGCCCGCTGGGGCTGACGTGGCAGCAGCGCCGGCTCGATTTGACAGCGCCTGTGCAGGTTTACCCCAACATTATCGAGGTGCGCAAGTACGACCTGTTGTTGCGCAGCAATCGCCTGCAGGATATCGGCTTGCGCGCGGCGCGCAAGTTCGGCGAAGGCCGCGAGTTCGAGCGCCTGCGCGACTACCAGCCCGACGACGACTATCGCCACATTTCGTGGAAGGCCACCGCCCGCCGGCACAGGCCGATCACGATGGAGTTCGAGTCCGAGCGCAGCCAGACTATTTTTGTCGCTTTCGATGTGGGGCGCATGATGAACGCGCCGGTGGGCGAGATGAACCGGCTGGATTACGTCATCAACGCGGTGCTGCTATTCAGCTATGTTGTGCTGGGCAAGGGCGACCGTGTGGGCATGATGACGTTCGCCGATCAGGTGACGCATTACCTTGAACCCAGGGCCGGCCGCGCGCATTTCCATCGCATGCTGGACTGGCTGTATCGCGTGGAGGCGCAGCCGGTGGAGCCGGATTTTGGCCGGGCGCTCAGTTACCTTAAATCGAAGCAGCGCCGGCGCGCGCTGGTTGTCGTGTTCACCGATCTGACCGGCGGCGTGTCCATGCAGCGGCTGGCATCGGGCGTGGTGGGGTTGCGACCGCCGCACCTGCCGCTGGTGGTGACGATCAGCGACCCGGCGCTCAAGGCGCTGAGCGAGCGCATCCCCGACAACGAGGCTGCCGCCTACGAACGCATCGTTGCTCAGCGTTTGCTCGACGACCGGCGGGCTACGCTACAACGGCTTGAGATGCAGGGCGCTATGACGCTCGACGTGCCGGCGTCCCAACTTTCCGCCGCCGTCATCAATCGCTATCTGGAGATCAAGGGCAGGGGAATGCTGTGACGATTTTGGATTGACGATTGACGATTGGGGGATTGACGATTGACGATTGGGGGATTGACGATTGACGATTCACCCCCTCACCTTGTCACCTTGTCACCTTGTCACCCTGCCACCCTGTCACCCTGTCACCCTGCGCCGCCTTCACCCGCCCGCCCAGGAGCAGCCAGCCGTACATGAGCGCCCCGCTGAGCGCGGCGGCCAGGATGCTGTACAGCGGATTGAACAACGGTGAGATGAACGCTTCGATCAGGCCGGCGACAACGAGCAACGGCGCGGCCCCGATCGCCAGCGTGAATGCCTCGCGCGTCGCCAGAAACAGAGCGTCCTTGCGCGACACCGGCCCCGGCCGCAGGATGGCCCATCCGATGCGCAGGCCGGCCCCGGCAGTCATGAAGATCACCGTCATCTCGATCACGCCGTGGCCGATGACAAAGTTGGTCAGGCGCCAGCCCAGACCGTAATAGAACGTCAGCCCCATCAGCCCGCCCAGGCTCAGGCCGTTGATCACCAGCACGTAGAGCGTCAGCAGGCCGGCGCTGGCCCCGCCGGCGAACGCCAGCAGGCTGACCTGGATGTTGTTCGTCATGATGAACGCCGATGTTGCCGGGCGCTCATCTTCGGTGAGTGTGTCGTCGATCCACAGCCGGCCGCGTTCGAGCAGCGGGATGAGTTCTTTGGCCTCTTCGCCCAGCGTCCATTCCAGCGCGTCCGGGTCGCGCGCGATCAGAATGCCATTGATGACAGCCGGGATCATGAGGATCAGAAAAGCCGCCACCGTGAACGGCGCCAGCTTGCGAAAGGTGCGCGGGAAGGTGACGGTGAAGAACTCGATGGCGTTCCATGCTGCCGAGGGCCGGCCACGATAAACGACGCCGTGTGTTTTAGCCACCAGTTGGTTGAGATAGCTGACCACCGGATGGCCGGCGAAGTCGCGCTGCGCCAGCGCGAAGTCGGATGTGGCGATGCGGTACAGCTCGCCCAGTTGTTCCAGCTCGGCCTGCGTCAGCCGGCGAATGCCATTCCCGGCTGCCCGCTCCACCAGCGCGGCCAGCAATTCCCAGTTGGCCTTGTTGGCCTCGACAAATGTTTCTACACGCATGGGGCAGGAGGCAGTCGTCAGTCGTCAGTAGTCAGTAGCCAGTAGCCAGTCGTCAGTAGTCAGACGACAGATCACAGACGACAGAAGACGCAACACGCAATACGGAATACGCAATACGGAATACGCAATACGGAATACGCAACACGTCACGCCACCTGACCCAGAAACGCGGCGATGGCCTGGTTGAAGGCGGCCGGGTTTTCGAGCGGGCTGAGGTGTCCTGCGTTGGGGATCACAACCGGCGGTTGCGCGCCGGGCGCGCGCCGGCAAATCAGTTCGGCATCTGCTTTGGGCGTCACGGCGTCGTGTTCGCCGACGATAACCAGGCAGGGGACGGTGATGGTGTCGAGCAGGCCGGTTGAATCGGGGCGCGCTGCCAGCGCGCACAGGGTGTCCGCGATCTGATCCGGCGGCGTGCGCTCGATGATCTGGCGGATGTGGCGCGCAGCCGGCCCGCCGAGGTTGCCCGGCGCAAACAGGCGAGGCAGCATGGCGTCGGCGGCGGCGCTGGCCCCTTTGGCTTTGACCAGCTCGGCCAGCCGATAGCGATTCTGGCGCGCTTCCTCGCTGTCGGCGCCGGCTTTGGTGTCGGCCAGGATCAGCCGGCTGATGCGCCGCGCGTGCCTGCGCCACAGCACGAAGGCGATATATCCGCCCATAGACAGGCCGCACACCGTTGCCCGCTCCACCCCCAGATGATCCAACAAGCCGATCACATCGTCAGCCATCTGCTCTATTGTGACCGGAGCGTTTGCGTTCCCGCCGGAGGCGCTCCGGCGCGTTGTCTGACCGTGACCGCGCAAGTCCGGCGCGATGCAGCGGTGTGTCTGGCTGAGCGCATCCATCTGGCGCTGCCACATGCTGTGATCGAACGGAAACCCATGCAGAAACAGGATCGGCTGCGCCTGGCGATCGCCGCGTTCTTCGTAGAACAGGTTGAGATCATTGATCTGCGCGAACATAGTGTTCAGGTTGGTCAGGTTGGTCAGGTTCTTCAGGGTTGGTCAGGTTGGTCAGGTTCTCACCTGCTCACCCTGTCACCCTGTTACCCTGTTACCCTCTCACATCTGCCGGCCCAGCAGGCTCTCTGCCAGAGCGCGCAACATGTCGCCGGCCTGGCCGCTCAGTTGCGCAGCGTTTAACGCAGCCAGCGACTTGTCATGCGCGTCGCGGGCGGCCTGCTCGGCATATGCGCGCCCGCCGCGCGCCTCGATCAGCGCGCGCAACTCGGCCAGCTCCACGGGATCGCTGGGCCGGCGGCGCATGTATCGTTGTCGCACCTCCTGATCCTGATCGGCGGCGTGCAACACCGGCAGCGTTTTCTTGCCGTGCGCCAGGTCGCTGTCCTGTTTGCCGGTCAGGGCCGGGTCGCCCCAGATGCCGAGCACGTCGTCCTGCACCTGAAACGCGATGCCCAGCCAGCGCCCGAACTCGCCGAGTTGAGCGGCGCGATGGTCGTCTGCGCCGGCCATGATGGCCCCGATCTCACACGCGGCGCGGATAAGGGCGGCCGTCTTGCCTTCGATCATCGCCAGGTAGTCGGCAGCAGTGACATCGGCGCGGTGCTCGAATTCGATGTCCATGTGCTGGCCCATCGTGAGGGCGCCACAGGTGATGTCGAACAGGCGCAAGGCGCGCATGACCCGGCCTGTTTCCACGCCCCGCTCGGCGGTGTTCTCCAGCGCAATGTGCGCCAGAGCGAACATCGCATCGCCGGCGTTGATGGCTTTGGCCTCGCCCCAGATCTTCCACAGCGTGGGCCGGCCTCGCCGCAACTCGTCGCGGTCCTCGATGTCGTCGTGGATCAGAGAGAAGTTGTGCAGCAGCTCAATGGCAGCCGCTGCCGGCAGCGCGCTTTCCATCTCGCCGCCGCTTGCTTCACAGGCAAGCAGGGTGAGCACCGGCCGGATGCGCTTGCCGGTGTTGGCGTGGACGGGGCTGCCGTCCACGCCGGCGAAACCGAGATGATAGTTGAGCATGGTGGCGAGCGTGGCCGGTTGCCGGCCGCGCGTTCCGCGCAACTGTTCGATGACCTGCCGCATCTCGCGCTCGATCAGCGGCACGCAGATTTGAAAGTATTGATTGAGTGATTCGCGCATCATGTTGTGTTGAGCCTGGATAAGCCGCCGCGTTGCGCCGCGTTGTTTCGCATGTGAATGCTGAGCGCAAGCCACATGCCGGCCAGCAGGAACCCGCCAGCCACATCGGTCGGCCAGTGAACGCCCAGGTACACGCGCCCAAAGCCGGTTCCGGCGATGATAGCGCCCGCGATCGCCCAGGCCAGGCGCCGCGCCCAAAGCCGGCGGCCGGCGATCATGATCGCCGCCGACCCATAGGCCACAACGGCTGCGCCGGCGTGACCGCTCGGAAACGCGAAGCGTTGAAAATCGGCGCGCAACTCCGGCAGGACATGCGGCAGGTAGTCTACCTCAGGCGGCAGCCGGCCAATGGCGACGCGCAGGACAATGTTGCAGATGAGCGCGCCAGCGTAAGCCAGCGTTGGCCAATAGGCGAATGAGCCGGCTGCTGCGCGCGCCCGTTGCGCGCGCCCGTTCGGGCAGCGATGTGGCGGATGCGTTGCGTCGAAAATGGCGCAGCAGCTCGACCCCGCTGAGCGCGAGTGTCATGAGCAATGCCGGCGCGGCCGAGGTGATGAACGTCAGCGCCTGGATGAACGCTGTCAACGGCTCATTGCGCAACCCGACCACCCATCGAACCAGATCGATCTCACCCGGCACAGGCTGGCCGCTCGCTACAACCAGTGTCAGGCCGGCCAGGGCGGCAGCGCAGCTCAGGGCGATGGAAGCCGGCCTCATGGTCGCCGTGCTACACTCTTTGCGATGGTCATCACATTCGAGTGTACCAACGACGCGCTGATCCGTCTCGGTGAGTATGCCGATATGCGCGCGGCGTCGGCGGAGTTGCCGGCCGGCGCATACACCACTTTTCGCACATACGGCGGCAACCGCGTGTTGCGCTTGAGCCAGCACGTCCGGCGCTTGCGCGAGTCGATCGGGTTGGCCGACGATGGGGCGTTGCTGACAGACGCGCAAGCCAGGCGCGGCGTGGCGGCGGCCCTGCGCGAGGCCGGCTTTGCCGAGTCGCGTTTCCGGCTGACGCTGGCCGCGCCCGAATCCTCCGGCGCGCCGGCGCGCTTCTTTGTGTCGATCGAGCCTTTCACGCCCTATCCTTCAGAATGGCACGAGCGCGGCGTGGCCTGCGCCACCGTCGCGTTGCGCCGCGACAATCCGCACGCCAAGCGCACAGCGTTCATCGCGCAGGCCGGTCAGGTGTATCAGGCGTTGCCGCCGGGCGTCCACGAGGGGCTGATGGTGGCAGACGATGGGGCTATTCTGGAAGGGCTGAGCAGCAACTTCTTTGCTGTCCTCGATGGCGCCTTGCGCACCGAACAGGAACGGGCGTTGATCGGGGTGACACAAGCGATCGTGCTCGAGCTGGCTGCGCGTGTTTTGCCTGCGTTGATAGTGCAGACAAGCGCCATTCACATATCTGATCTGCCGCGCGTCAGCGAGTGCTTCATCACCAGCGTGTCGCGCGAGGTGTTGCCGGTGACGCAGATTGACGGGCGACCCATCGGCGATGGCCGGCCGGGAGCGGTGACGCGCGCTTTGACGCAGGCGTTGCGCGACCTGATTGCGCGTGAGGCCGAGCCGGTTTAGCGTTGCCCGTCGGCCTGCGCTGGAGATGCGTTATTCTGACCGGCTGCGTCGGGCCTGACGCTGAAGAACGTGTCGCGCAGCCGGGCGATCTGCGCGCGGATCGGAATCTGCACCTGCTGGGGCGGGTCCGTCAGCGTCGTGGCAAATTCGGTGTAGTTTTGATCGAGCACCGCCGTCTTGATCTGCTCGCTGTCCACCTGAACGGCCAGCGCGGCCAGTTGTTGCATCTGCTCGATCGATAAGTTGGTTTTCACCGACGCGCTCAGCCGGGCCACGATTTCCGGCGCGCTGGCGAACAGCGACAAAAGCACCTGCGGCTCCCTGAGCTTGTCCTTGATCGCTTTCAGCACGAGTTGCTGGTTGCGCGCGCGGTCGAAGTCGCCGTTGGGCAGGGTATAGCGCGTGCGAGCGAACTTGAGCGCCAGCTCGCCGTCCATGTGATGCAACCCGCGCGTGATGCTGAACACTTCGGTGCGGTAGTCGCTGGTCGGGTAGTTGGGGTCATAGATGTCGTAGGGCACATCGATGTCGATGCCGCCGATGCGGTCGACCATGTCTTCAAAAGCGGTGAAGTTGACGCGGGCGTAGAAGTGAATCGGCACGCCCAGCATCTGCTCTACGGTTTTGACGGCCAGCGCCGGCCCGCCGCCGGGGTAGTCATAGGCGTCGCCCAGGAAGTTGGCGGTGTTGATCCGCCCGTTGTCGAAGCCGGGGATGGGCACCCACAGGTCGCGCGGGATGGACAGCACGCCGGCGTCGAGTGTCAGCGGATCGAGCGTCAGCACCATCATCGTGTCGGTGCGATAGGCCGGCTCGGATTCGCCGTCGCGCTGATCGATGCCCATCAGCAGCAGGTTGACGCGCTCCTTGCCGTCCCAGGCGCGCGGGGCGGCCGGCGCTTCCGGCAGGCCGGCCTGCGCAGCCGCAGCCGGCGCCGGAGTTGGCGCGTAGAAGGGCGGCAGGTCTTTGAGCTGGTTGGCCACGTAGTCGCGCCCCCAGAGGTACCCAAAGACGCTGGCGCCGACGCTCAGCGCAAACAGGGCCAGCATGGCCCACACGATCCTGCGTTTCAGAAGCACGCGCGAGAATATACCATCAAAGCCTGCTGTGACGCGCGCGTTTGGGCGGCGCGCGAACGACGCCTCCCAGGCGCCAATCATCCGACCCGTGGGGTAGAATGCGCCTCACTGCGACATGCAAACGTCACCCAACGGGACCAAATCTGCCGCCGATCTGTACACCTTCACGCCCACACCGCTGCTCGTTGTGATCTCAGGCCCTTCGGGAGTCGGCAAAGACACCCTGCTGCAACGGCTGCGCGAACGGGGGCACGACTACGCCTTCGTCGTCACCATGACAACCCGGCCCCGCCGGCCCAGTGAAGTGGATGGCCGCGACTATTTCTTCGTGACACATGAGCAATTCGACGCGCTGATTCGCGCCGATGAGTTGCTCGAGCACAGCCTGGTGTATGGCGATTACAAAGGCATTCCCAAAGACCAGGTGCGGCGCGCGCTGGCCAGCGGCAAAGACGTGCTGATGCGCATCGACGTTCAGGGCGCGGAGAAAATCCGGCGCATCGTGCCCAACGCCATCACCATCTTTATTGCGCCGGCCTCCGAGGAGGAGTTGATCCGGCGTCTGGTCGCCCGCAAAACCGAGACGGCCGATGGTCTGGCGCGCCGGATCGCCACTGCCCGCGAAGAAATGAAGCGCCTGTGCGAGTTCAAGTACGTCGTGAGGAATTGCGACAACCAGATCGAAGCAGCGGTCGATCAGGTAGTTGCCATCATCACCGCCGAGCATTGCCGGGTTGACAGCAGCCCGGTCACCCTGTAAATGATCACGAATCCTTCGGAGCCTCAAACCCAACCGCCGCCGGCCAGTCCGCGTCCGGTGCGCGTCCGAATTCCGACGGTCCGCCCGCGCTGGGCCTACGTCTTCCTGGCCATCAACGTGATCGTCTTCATCGCGATGGAGTTGACGGGCGGCAGCACCAACGCCGCCAATCTGGTGCGATTCGGCGCCAACTTCGCCCCGCTCGTCGCCAGCGGCGAGTACTGGCGCCTGTTCACCGCCAATTTCCTGCACATCGGCATTCTGCATCTGGGCGTGAACTCGTACGCGTTATACCTGCTGGGCGCCGAGGTGGAAGCGCTGTTCGGCCACAGACGATTCATCGCGCTGTACCTGCTGTCTGGCATCAGCGGCGCTGTGCTGAGCTTCATGTTAACGCAGGGCCTGTCCGCCGGCGCATCAACCTCGCTGTTCGGGGCATTTGGCGCGCTGGCGGTCTACTTCTACAAGCACCGCGACATGCTGGGCGGCTTCGGTCAGCAGCGTCTGATCAGCCTGGGTATGACCCTGCTAGTCAACGTCATCATCGGCCTCAGCCCCGGCAGCAGCATCGACAACTTCGGTCACCTGGGCGGATTCATCGGCGGCGCGATCCTGGCGTGGTTCCTGTGCCCGGTGTACAAGGCAGTCAATCCCTTCGAGCGGCTCTACGCCTCGGCGATGCCCGGCCCCAAACCAGAGCTGTCCAATGGCGAGATCATGGACAGCAATTCCCTGTCCAAACAGTCGCTCAACGTCGCCCTGTTCATGGCCGGGCTGATTGCGCTGACACTGCTGGCTCAGGTGGCGCAGGGCAGGTAGCATGTTTTCGACGCGCTGGCGCAAAGTTCTGCGCGATGTGTGGAACAACAAGACGCGCACGTTGCTGGTGGCGTTATCGATTGCGGTCGGTCTGTTTGCGTTTGGCACCATCAACAGCACGCAGGCCGTTCTGACGCGCGAAGCGACGCGCATCTACCTCGACAGCAATCCGGCCCATGCCACCCTGTCCAGCAGCTTTGGCGAGGACTTTGTGCGCGCTGTGCGGCTGATGCCGGAGGTGAGCCAGGCCGAAGGGCGCCGCCTGTTCTCGGTGCGGCTGCGCCAGGATACCCGGCGCCACAACCTGCGCCTGCTGGCCCTGCCGGACTTCAACGCGATTCAGATCAGCCGGATCGAGCCAAAACGCGGCGCCTGGCCGCCTCCAAAGCGCGAACTGGCGCTGGAGCAATCCTCGCTGGCCGCTCTGGGGCTGACGGTAGGCGACCTGCTCACGATTGAGCTGCCGGACGGCACGGCGCGCACGATGCGCCTGGCCGGCGCAGCCTACGACATTCAATCGCCCCCGCCCGGCTTTGGCTCGTTTTTCAACGGGTATGTCACCTTCGACACGATGGAATGGCTCGGCCAGCCGCGCGCGTATAACCGCCTGCTCATCAGAGTCGCCGACGAGACGCCCGACCGGTTGCGCATCCAGTCCATCGCCGACCGCATCAGGGAGCGCCTGGAGCGCGATGGAAAATCGGTTGGCAGCATCAGCATCCCCGACCCCGGCAAGCACCCGGCCGACAATGCCATTCAATCCATCCTGTTGATTCTGGGTGTGCTGGGCGGGCTGTCGCTGTTCGCCAGCGCGTTTCTCATCGTCAACATGGTGTCGGCGCTGCTGGCCCAGCACATCCGCCAAATCGGGGTGATGAAGGCTGTTGGCGCGCGGACGCGCCAGATTGCCGGCATGTATCTGGGTATGGTGCTGATCTTTGGCGCGCTGTCGCTGCTGGTTGCGTTGCCGCTGGGGTCAGCGGGCGCATTCGCCCTGACCCAGTTCGCGGCCGGCCTGATGAACTTCGACGGCGTGAACTACAGGCCGCCCTTCAGCGTGTACGGCATGCAGTTCGCGGTGGCGCTGGCGGTGCCGGTGCTGGCCGCCGCGTGGCCCGTGCTGCGCGGCGCCAGAATCACCGTGCGCGAAGCCATCAGCAGCTATGGGCTGGATAGCGCGCAATTCGGCGCCGGCCTGCTCGATCGCGCCATCGAGCGCGTGCGCGGCCTGTCGCGCCCGCTATTGCTCTCGGTGCGCAACACCTTCCGGCGCAAAGGCCGGCTGGCCCTGACGCTGGCAACGCTCACTCTCAGCGGCGCGATCTTCGTCTCAGTCTACAGCGTGCGCGACTCGCTCCAGCGCACGCTGGCCGACGCGGCCCGCTACTGGAACTACAACGTCACGCTGTCCTTCCCGCGCTTCTATCACGTGGACAAGCTGAC
Organism: uncultured Anaerolineae bacterium; assembly: GCA_937927775.1. Taxonomy (GTDB): domain Bacteria; phylum Chloroflexota; class Anaerolineae; order J036; family Brachytrichaceae; genus Roseilinea. The sequence continues at coordinate 40,438 of CALBEF010000015.1, forward strand.
CAGCGAAGCGATGAATGTGCCCGGCGTGGTGGACGCCGAAAGCTGGGGGTTTGATGGCGCCAGCCGCGTTCTGGAGGATGCCGAGGGTAACCAGGTCGAAAGTCGCGGGTTCAGCGTCATCGCGCCGGGGGCCGGCACGCAACTGCTGCGGCCCGACGTGCTGCGGGGCCGCTGGCTGAGGCCGGAAGACACAGACGCCATCGTGGTCAATACCGAATGGCTCGACGACCACCCCGACGTGACGGTGGGCAGCACGGTCATGCTCAAGATGCGCGGGCGAATACGCCAGTGGCAGGTGGTCGGCGTGGTGCGCGCCGTGCTGACCGGCCGCACGGTGTACATGAACTACCCCTGGTATGCGTCAGTCGTCAACCAGCCGGGGCGCGCGAGCAGCGTGTTCGTGGTGACCAGCGGGAACGGCGCGGACTATGAGACGCAGCTCGCGCAGGCGCTGGAGGATCACTTCACGGAGCGCGGGATGCGCGTCGCATCAGTCAACACAACATCGGCTGACCGCGCCAATATCGAGTATCAGTTCGGGCTGCTGGTGACTTTTCTGCTCATCATGGCATTGCTGCTGGCGGTGGTGGGCGGGCTGGGCCTGACCGGCACCATGAGCATCAACGTGCTGGAGCGCACGCGCGAGATCGGCGTGATGCGCGCCATCGGCGCTTCGACCGGCGCGATCATTCGCATCGTCATCGTCGAGGGGGTGTTCATCGGCGCGCTGAGCTGGGCGCTTGGCGCGCTGCTGGCCGCGCCGATCAGCCGCTTCCTGAGCGACGCGATTGGAACGCTGATTGTGCGCAATCCGCTGAGCTACGTGTTCTCCTGGCCGGGGGTGATGATCTGGCTGGGCGTAGTCGTGGCCGTGTCTGCGGCGGCCAGCCTGGCGCCGGCTCTCAACGCCTCGCGGGTCAGTGTGCGCGAGGCGCTGGCTTACGAATAAAGGGTACACTCCCGGAATCTCAAAGATTCCGGGAGTGTAAAACAGATGCCTCAGGAGACCGTCGGCTATACCGAGTTGGAATGGACGTGCCAGTTCTGCGGCACCCGCAATCCGGGGATGCAGAAAGTCTGCTCTGGCTGCGGGGCGGCCATGAGCAAGGACCAGAAGTTCGAGGCGCCGGCCCAGCAAACGCTCATCACCGACAAGCAGAAGCTGGAGCAGGCCAAAGCGGGGCCGGATGTGGCCTGTCCGTTCTGTGGTGTGCGCAATGTCTCCAGCGCGACGGTCTGCAGGAATTGCGGCGGCGACCTGACCGGCGCCGAAGCGCGCGCCAAAGGCGACGTGGTCGGCGCCTTCAGCACAGCGCCTGTGCCCGATGTGAAGTGCCCCTTTTGCGGCACGCCGAATCCGGCAACCGTCCTCAAATGCAAGAACTGCGGCGGGGCGCTGGGCAAAACGCTCCCATCCGCGCCGGCAACCAAAGCGCCGGCCCAGAGCAGCAAGCTGGGCGCTTTCGCCATCGGATTGATTGTGATGATCTGTCTGGCCGGCGCGCTCTTCGTCTTCCTCGCCGGCCGCACCACCGATCAGGCTGCCACCGTGCAAGGAATGAAGTGGGAGCGCGCGATCGCTGTCCTGGCGCAGCGCCCGGTGGAGAAGCAGGACTGGCGCAATCGAGTTCCCTTTGAAGGCCGGCTCATCGGCTGCGAGGAGCGCGTGCGCTCGGTGCAGGATCAGGAGACCAGCCGCTCGCGCAAGGTGTGCGGCACACCCTACACCATCGACGAAGGCACGGGCGCCGGGCGGGTCGTGCAGGATTGCCAGTTCGAGGCGCTCGACGACTGGTGCCGCTACAGCATCAATGAATGGCAGCAGGTCGATGCGATTGTCGCCAGGGGTGAAGACCTCAACCCACAATGGCCGAACGCAACGGTTGCAGCCGGCCAGCGCACCGGCAACACAACAGAGAAATACCAGGTGATCTTCCTGTCCAACGACAAACGCTACACGTATTGGCCGGACAGCGAACAGGAGTTCAAGCGGTTCACGCCCGGCAGCCGGTGGACGCTGAAGATCAACACCTTCGGCGACGTGACCGCAGCCACGCCGGCGCAGTAGGGAGTCGTCAGTAGTCAGTAGTCAGTCGTCAGTAGTCAGTAGTCAGTAGTCAGTAGTCAGTAGTCAGTCGTCAGTAGTCAGTAGTCAGTAGTCAGAAGATAGAAGACAGATCACAGACAACAGATAACGAACAACGGATGACAGCCATCTGGGCAATCGCTCAATCGTCAATCGTCAATCGTCAATCACTCAATCGTCAATCGTCAATCGCTCGTCAATCGCTCAATCGTCAATTCCCAACCGTGATTTTGCCCTCGACCAGGGCGCGGCGGAAGATGTCAATCGTCTGGCGCACGCCGTCGGCCAGCGGCGTTTCGGGAATGCGCCCCAGCGCCGTTACAAAGGCGGCGTCGTCCATGTCTTCTGGGAATGGCAATGGCTTGTCATCGAAGGTGATCTTGCCCTTCACTTCCGGCGCGGCAGACTCAATCGCCGCGACCACCTCGCGCATATGCGCCACGCTGCCGCGCAGGTTGAACACATCGGCGCCCTCGAACGGCGCGCGCGCGGCATGGATGAACGCGCGCGCCACATCGTCTGCGAACTGATAGGCGCACCGCCCGCCAAAGCTGATATGAAACGGCCGGCCGGCTGCAGCGGCCAGCATCGCTTTGGTCGGGCTGGAAGTCAGGCCCTGGTCGCGCCCCGGCCCGTAGACGGTGTACGCTCGCAAGCCCACACTGCTGATGCCGTCATCGAGCCAGTACACGCGGGCCGTGCCTTCGTTGGCCTGCTTGTACACGCCATAGTGGTTGCGCGGTTTGAGCGGGGCGTCGTGCGGAATCGGCCCCTCAGGATACTCATCGCTCAGCCCGTACACGGCGATGCTGCTGGCGTAGGCCACGCGCTTCAGGCCGGCGCGTTTGGCCGCCTCGAAGATATTGACCGTGCCCACCACGTTGACACGCGCGCCCAGCGGCGGGTCGGCCCTGCAGAAGGGCACTTGCAGGCCGGCCAGATGAATCACGTGCGTGGCGGCGCTCTGCTTGAAAGCCGCCTCGACCGCCGCCAGATCGGTGATGTCGCCGGCGATGAACTGCACGCGCGCCAGTTCCTCGTCGCTCAGAATCAGGCGCAGGCGATGCGGGTTGCTGGCCAGATCGAGCACGGCCACCGGCGTTCCTTCTCTGACCAGATTGCGCACCACCCACGCGCCGATGCAGCCCAGCGCGCCGGTCACGAGAAAACGGTGCGGGTTGGAAGTTGAGGGTTGAGCGTTCAGGGTCAAGGGTTGAGGATTGAGGTTTGACACGTTGGCACTCCTCTGTGATCTGTCCTGTGACTACTGACTACTGGCTACTGCCGACTCACCGCCAGCCGATACACGCGGGTCGCCGCGCCGGCCCAGATGGACGCTTGCGCCGCCGGGCTGAGATGCGCCGTCGCCTCGCGCAACGGATGGACGCCATCCACATATTGCCCGGCCTGCAAACACACGGGCCAATCGCTGCCATACATCAGCCGGCCCGCGCCGAACACATCCATCGCCGCCTCGACCCAGGCGCGCAATGTCTCGACCTGCAAGGGGCGCGGCTCGGCGGCCGTGAGATAGCCCGACACTTTCAAGGTCACATTTGGCAGATCGGCCAGCGGCTGGACCTGCCGGCGCCACGCTTCATGCGCCCCCGGCGCGAGACGGAAGCCGGCGAAGTGATCGAGCACATAGACAATGCGCGGATGGGAGCGCGCCAGCGCGACAACCGATTCGATGTGATTCGGCCCCATCAAGAGATCGCACGACAGGCCCAGATCGGCCAGCGCGTCCAGGCCGCGCGCGCAGTTGCGCGCGCAGGTGCGCCCGCATCTGCGCCCGCACTCCTTTGAAACGCGGATGGCGCGCAAGATCGGACAGTGTGGTCGGCGCATCCGGCGCAGACAGATCGACCCATCTCACAGACAACAGACAACAGACAACAGACAACAGATAACAGACAACAGACAACAGATAACGGACAACGGATGACAGCCATCTGGGCAATCGCTCAATCGTCAATCGTCAATCGTCAATCCCATCACCGTTCGACCGAAACGGCGTAGTGACCTTCGATGTAGGGGAATCGCTCTTCGAGGTTCTTCGACAGCGAGACACCCAGCCCCGGCCTGTCGGGAATCTCCAGCCAGCCGTGCTTGATAAACGGCTTGTCGGCGAGGATGTCCCACTGCAGCGGCCCCTGGATCATGCACAGCTCGCAGATGCGCGGGCGGGGCAGGGCGGCGACGTAGTGGGCATTGGCCATCGTCATCAGTCCGTTGTGCCAGTTGTGGGGCACAACATCGATGTCGTAGCGGTCGGCCATTTCGGCGATGCGCATGCCCTCGGTCAGGCCGCACCAGCCCATGTCAGGTTGCACGATGTCATAGGCGCGCTTCTCCAGATAGGGCCGAAACTGCTCGACGGTGGTGAACTGCTCGCCGCCGGAGATGGGTATATCGACGGCCGAGTTGAGTTTGGCGTAGCCATCGATGTTGGCCTGCGGAATCGGCTCCTCGAACCAGGCAAAGCCGAGCCGGTCAAGTTCGCGCGCGATCTCCATGGCCTGGTCTTCGGTCAGGCGCTGGTTGCCGTCGACCATCAGTTCCATCCGGCCATCGACGGCCGAGGACAGGTCGCGCATGAGGCCGATGAAGCGATCGGTGGTCACGCCATCCCAGGCCCAGTGCGTGCCGAGGCGCACCTTGCACGCCTCGTAGCCGTCGTCGAGGTAGCCCAGCGTTTCCTCGATCACCTGGTTGGGATTGGTGCGCCAGTCATAACGGCAGCCGCTGGAGGCGTACAGCTTGACGCGATGCTGGGGATTGGGCTTGAGCAGATGGCTGACCGGCCGGCCCTCGATCTTGCCGCGCAGGTCCCACAGCGCGCAGTCGATGCCGGCCACGGCGCAGTCATAGCGGGCCGAGCGGCCATTGGGATGCGGGACGATGCCGGGGTCGCGCGGGTCGCGGTCGATCAACAACGGGCTGAGCCAGTCCACCCACTCGCGAATCAGGCTGGGCACGCCGTAGGCGCACGCCTCGCCGATGCCCTGCAGCCCTTCGTCGGTCGTGATGACCACGATGGCGCAATCGGCCTTGAGCACACGGAAAACGTGCGTGGCCCACTGACGTTCCAGTTCGTGCGGCCGGGACAAACACAACGTCTCGACTTTGGCAATCTTCATATCCTCTCCTCCTGCGGATGCACTCCGATTATCGCATTGTGAGGGATGGTTGACCGGCGCGACGAGACGGGGTAACCTACAAGCCATGTCCGAGCCGGAACGAATCGTTGATGCCTTCACGCCTGAAGCGAGGGCTGTCATTTATCGAGGAGACTGTCTGGATTTTCTGAAGCAAATTCCGGATGAGTCGCTGCAACTGGTTGTCACCTCCCCGCCATACAACCTGGGCAAGGAATATGAGGCGAAACTAAGACTTGAGACTTATCTCGAGCAGCAGGCCGCCGTGATTCGGGAATGCGTTCGGGCGCTTTCGCCGCGCGGCAGCATCTGCTGGCAGGTCGGCAACTATGTGGATGGCGGCTCGATCATCCCGCTCGACACCGCGCTTTACCCGATATTCAGGCAACACGGGCTGAAGATGCGAAACCGAATCATCTGGCATTTCGAGCACGGCTTGCATTGTTCAAAGCGATTTTCCGGGCGATATGAGACGATCGTCTGGTTCACCAGGTCTGATGATTACGTGTTCAACCTTGATCCGGTGAGGGTTCCCCAAAAGTACCCCGGCAAAAAGCATTTCAAAGGCCCAAAGGCCGGACAGTATTCGAGCAATCCACTGGGCAAGAATCCGGGCGACGTGTGGATCATCCCGAACGTGAAAAGCAACCATGTGGAGAAGACGGAACATCCCTGTCAGTTCCCCGTCGAGCTAATAGAACGACTGGTGCTGTCCATGACGAACGAAGGCGACTGGGTGTTTGACCCATTCCTGGGAACAGGGACGACCGTCATTGCTGCCGTCCGGCATCATCGACGCGGCGCCGGCAGCGAACTGGTCGAGCGGTACGCGAAGATCGCGCGGGAAAGAGTCGCGCAGGAAATGGCCGGCACGCTTCGGACGCGCCCGATGGGCCGGCCGGT
>CALBEF010000016.1 GCA_937927775.1 uncultured Anaerolineae bacterium
AGCGTGGCCAAGACCTACATCAGCGGCCAGAAGGTGCGCGAGGGCCTGCTCAACCGCGTGGAAGCCGCTGTGCGCGCCTACGACCCGTGCCTGTCGTGCTCGACGCATGCGCTGGGCCAGATGCCGATGATCATCGATATCATAGGGTCAGACGGAAGTGTGGTAGAAACATTACGCCGGGACGGTTGAAACTGTCCACGGACATAAATCGCAACGGAAGAGGGGGCGTTCGCAGGGACGCCCCCTCTTCTGTTTTCACGATGCTGCCTGCGCGAAGCCAGACGCATCTGGAGGTGCAAATGAACACACATGCGCGTTGGAAACGTGGCCGGCTGGTTGGCCTGATGGTAACCCTGGCCGTTGTGGTTGCTGTCTTTCATGCTCGCCCGGCTCCGGCGCAACAGCCCGAGCCGTCCACCGAGTTATTGCCCCAGCCGGCTGATTTGCCTGCTCCCATGCCCGAGGCGCCCCTCTCGACAGGCGACCTGTCAAGCGATTTGTCGCCTGATGAGTCACCCGACGGGTCGCCGTCCCCCTCGATGGTCGCGGCTGTGTCGCCGCGCGCGTTTCTGCCCACAGTGAGCCGGCCGCCAGCCGCACTGCCCTCACCCCCGCCCGACAAAAACAACGCGCAGGCCTATATCAACTATTTTCGCGCCCTGGCCGGCGCGCCGGCTGTCAGCCTCGATGCCACGCTGAACAACAACTGCTGGCTGCACGGCCGGTACATGGCCGAGAACAACGTGCTGACCCATCAGGAAGACCCGGCCAATCCCTGGTACACGCCACAGGGGCAGGTGTGCGCCGGCAACGGCAACGCCTGGATGGGCGGCGCGTTCTATCAACCCTACTGGCAGCCTTATCACGCCATCGAGGGCTGGATGGGATCGGTGGGGCACCGGTTGTGGTTGCTGTATCCGACTACGCCGGTGTTCGGCTTCGGCTTCTACACCGCAGCCAACAATCGCGCTGCCGCCGGCCTGGACGTGCTATCGCGCTTCAATTCGACCGCCGATGCGTCCTACCCCAACTGGCCGGTGCGTTACCCGGCCTCTGGTCAGACCGACGTGCCGCCGACCAACTATGCCATCACGATCTTCTGGCGCTACTGGGGCCCTTCGCCAACGCTGACCGGCGCCAGCCTGAGAACGACCGATGGCGCGGCGGTGGCGCATACCGCAACCACCAGCCTGGATGCCGGACACAAAGGCGTGAAGGTCACGCCCAGCGCCGCGCTGGCCCGCAACACGGCCTATGTGGTGTCCATATCGGGCACGTACAACGGCGCGCCCTTCAGCTACACCTGGTCGTTCAGAACCAGCCCGTGAGATTGCCGGCACGCTCAGGTGATGCGTCCACCCATACACAGGCGGCATAATAGCCTCCCGCAGGTTCCAAACCTGCGGGAGGGCGTTGTCTATGTCGGGACTATACGCAATATGCCTATGACCTGCGCGGCAACCTGACGCGGGTGACGGACGCGCTTTCGAACACGACGGCCATCACCTATGATCTGCCGGGCCGCAATCTGGCGGCTGTCCGGCAAGGCGCGGTATGATTGTCCGGCGGATGCCCTCCGCGTCCGGCCATGCAAAGCATCACCGCTCTCTGCGAACAGTATCACGTCGATCCGGCGCACGCGGCGCACGTCGCGCAATTGACCATAGCCCTGTTCGACGCCCTGCATCCGCTGCATCAACTTTCACCCCGCGCGCGCGAGCTGGCCGAGGCCGGCGCCCTGTTGCACAATGTGGCGCTCTCCATCGACCCCGCCCATCATCACACCGCCGGCCGCGACATCATCGCCGCCGCGCAATTGGCCGGCTTCACGCAGGCCGAGCGCCTGACGCTGGCCTGCATCGCCGCTTTTCATCGCAAGGCCGTTCGCCCGGAGACGGAAGCGTTGTTCCAGGCGCTGAACCCCGCTCAACAGCAGGAGGCGCTGGCGCTCAGCGCGCTGGTGCGCATCGCCGACGGTCTGGACTACTCGCAGACGCAATCCACCCGCATCGTCTCGGTCGATATCGACGCCGGCGAATCTCCCATCCGCCTGCGCGTGAAAGGCCCGCACAGCCACGAGGACGCCGCCCGCGCCGAAAAGAAGGCCGATCTGTGGGGGACGCTGTTCCGGCCCTTGCATGTGACCGGGCGCATGACCCGCCCCGGCCTTGCGCCGGACGACACGCTGGCTGCCGCCGGCCGGCGCATCCTGCGCTACCAGCTCGACCGCATCGATCCAGACGACTGGCTGCCCGCCGAAGGCGCTGTTGTTTCGCCCCGCCTGATTCACCGTCTGCGCGTGACGACGCGCCGGATGCGCAGCACGTTGCGCGCCTTCGGCGACTATTACCGACCCAGGAGCCTGCGCCCCTTGACCAAAGGGCTGCTGCGCCTGGCCGATTGCCTGCGCCCGCTGCGCGAACACGATGTGCTGGTGGCGGCGCTGGAGGACTATACCCAGGACTGCGAGGCCGGCGCTGAAACGCTTGCCGGCGTCGAAGCCCTGATGGCTGCATGGCAGGCCGAGCGCGAAACCTTGCGCGCGCGCGTTTGCGACTATCTCGCCGGCCCCGCGCACGCAGCATGGTTCGAGGCGCTGCTGGCGTTCACGCAAACGGATCAGCACGACCGGCCGGCCAAACTCGGCAAGCCCTGGCTGCTGCGCCATGCCATCGACGCGCTTCAGGCCGAGCATCTGGCGCGTGTGAAAGCGTTCGACGTGATGCCCGATGCGCCGAGCGTCGAAAACCTGCATCGCCTGCGCATTGCCATCAAGCGCCTGCGCTACCTGACCGATGCGCTGCGCGAGGTGTTGCCGGCGGAGCGTGTGGAAAAGGTGCTGGCCGCCTGCGTGGCTGCCCAGGATGCTTATGGCGCTGTGAACGACGCGCATATTGCTGCCGGCGCTGCGTTGCGCTTTCTGGAAGCGCGCTTGCCAGAAGCGGGCGATCTCGATTCGGCGACCATGCGCGGCGTGGTTGACTTCGCCGAAGCGCAACAGCGGGCGATCGACGCGCAATTGCCGGGCTGGCGCGCGGCATTGGAACCGCTCTTGATGATGTGATCCGCGTTCAACATTCAGCTCTGTAGAGGTCTTGAATTGAATTGACCCGCACTCACCAACCTGCCCGCTTGTCGCGCCGCCGCCGGATTGCCACGCGCATTGCCTCCCTGCTGGTTCCCATTGTTCTGGTTGCATGCGCTGCTGCGTCTGCCAATGCGCCGACCGGCATTCGCGTTGCGCCGATCGTGCCCTCGGTCACCAACACGCCCATCGTGGTGGATATCGTCGTGCCGCCCAATGCCCAGCCGGCGACGCCGGCCCAACCCGCGGCCACACCCGTGG
>CALBEF010000017.1 GCA_937927775.1 uncultured Anaerolineae bacterium
CATCTGGCGCAGCGCGGCATGACGATTCTGCTGGCTACCCATGACCTGCGCCTGGCCCAACGCTGGCCCGATCTGGTTGTGGTGATGGAACAGGGACAAGTGGCGGCGTGCGACTCCCCCGCCCAGGTATTTGCCGATCCAATCCTCAAGTCGCGCATCGGTTTGACAGAGGGATTGATTGCGGGAGTGTATTTATGATGCAGACACACAACGACGTGGTTCCTTCCTCATCCCGCCCTCCCGCGCGCGGGCTGGTGATCGTCAACACCGGCAACGGCAAAGGCAAAACAACCGCCGCGCTGGGCGTGCTGTTGCGCGCCTGGGGGCGTGATCTGCGCGTCGGCGTTGTCCAGTTCGTGAAAAGCGAACACGCCCGCTTCGGCGAGATTGTGGCCGGCCGCCGGCTGGGCATCGACTGGGTCGTTACCGGCGACGGGTTCACCTGGACCAGCCGCGACATGAACGAAACAGTAGCCCGCGCCCGGCACGGCTGGGCGCTGGCTCAGGAGCGCATCGCCGGCGGCCAGTACGACGCGCTCATCCTGGATGAATTCACCTACACGCTGCACTATGGCTGGCTGAACACCGATGAGGTGATTGACTGGCTGAAGGCTCGCAAGCCGCCGTCTTTGCATCTCATCATCACCGGCCGTTACGCCCCGCAGGCGCTCATCGACTATGCCGATCTGGTGACCGAGATGGTTGAGGTCAAGCACCCCTATAAGGATCAGGGCATCCGCGCTCAGCCCGGCATCGAGTTTTAACGTTGTTAAAATCCATGAACGACTCGCGCTCTTCTTTTCCGCGCGCCGCGCGCCCTGTGGCGCTGGCGATTGTGGCGCATGGCACCCGTTCGGCGCAGGGTCTGGCGCAATCGCGCGCCTTTGCGCGCGCCCTGGCGGAGCGTCTGGCGCTGCCGGCTCAGCTTTGCTTTCTGGAGCTGGCCGAACCCGACCTGGACACCGGCCTGGCCTTGTCTGCCGAAGCTGTTCACGGCGCAGGCGACGTGACCGTGCTGCCGCTTTTCCTGGGCGCCGGCGACCACTACAAGTCCGACACGCCCGACGCCATGCGCCGCTGCGCCGAGCGCTACCCCGGCGTCACTTTTCGCTATGCTGTCCCGCTTGGCCCGCATCCGCGTCTGATCGACCTGCTGCGCCTGCGCGTTGAGCAGGCGCTGGCGACGCATCCTGATCGCGCGTCGCCGGAAGAAACTGCCCTGTTGGTGGTGGGGCGGGGCAGCCTGGAAGAAGACAGCAACAGCGAGATCGCTCGCCTTGCCTGCCTGCTGCGGTCGGGCGCTCCCTGGCGCGCGGTCGAGTATGCCTTCCAGGCGGTCAAACATCCTACCGTTGCCGAGGGCGTTGCGCGCTGCCGGCAGTTGGGCGCCCGGCAGGTGGTTGTCGCGCCGTACCTGCTCTTTGCCGGCCGCGTCTACGATGATATTTGCGCGACTTCCGCGCGCGCCGCCGAACCGGATATGGCGGTCATTCACGCTGAATATCTGGCCGGCTCATCGGACTCAGTCCACGGAGACGCCCCGCGCGCCTGGCTGGTTGACGTGGCCGAGCAACGCGCGCGCGAGGCGCACCCATGGGCGTGATTGACTTTATCGGCGCAGGCCCCGGCGACCCTGAGCTGCTCACCTTAAAAGCGCGCCGCCTGATCGCGGAAGCCGATCTTATTTTGTACGCCGGCTCTCTGGTGAACCCTGCGGTGTTGCAACATGCCCGGCCCGACGCGCTGCGGCTCGACACAGCCGGCATGACGCTGGAGGAGCAGATTGCGCGGATGCAGGCTGCTGTTCAGGCCGGCCAGCGCGTGGCCCGCCTGCACACCGGCGACCCTTCTATCTTTGGCGCAATTCACGAGCAATTGCAAGCGGCCCGGGCGCTGGGGTTACCCTGGCGCATCACGCCGGGCGTCAGTTCGGCCTTTGCCGCTGCTGCGGCGCTGGGCATTGAGTACACCACGCCCGGCCTCACGCAGACAGTGATCTTCACCCGGCTGCCTGGCCGCACGCCTGTGCCCGACACAGAACGCTTGCGCGACCTGGCCGCGCATCGCGCCGGCCTGGTCATCTTTCTCAGCGCCGGCATGATCGATCAAATTGTGGATGAATTGCGCGCCGCCGGCTACGCGCCCGAAACGCCGGTTGCAGTGGCGCAGCGCGCCAGTTGGCCGGATGAGCGCATTGTGCGCGGTGTGCTGGCCGATATTAGCGCGCGTTGCCTGGCCGCCGAAGTCACGCATCAGGCGCTGGTTGTGGTCAGCCCTGCGCTCGGTCAAGCGGTTGGCGCGGCGCGCTCGCATCTGTACGGCCTCGCGCAACAGACGCCTGTTCGTCAGGCCGGCGTGGCAATTGTGACCCTGACCCGCACCGGCGCGCAAACCGGCCTGCGGCTGAGCGCCCATCTGCCCGGCGCTACGTTGTACGCGCCGGCGCGCTTTGCGCCCGCTGCGCCGGCCCTTCCGCCCGGCGCCCAGTGCGTGCCCTGTACGGAATCCGTCCGTCAGACGCTGCGCAGCGCCTTTCGCGCTCATTCCGCGCTGGTCTGTGTCATGGCCAGCGGGATTGTGGTGCGCGAGCTGGGGCCGCTGCTCTCCAGCAAGCGCGATGATCCCGGCGTGGTGGTGGTGGATGAACAGGGCCGCTTCGCCGTCAGCCTGGTCGGCGGACACGCCGGCGGCGCGAATCATCTGGCCCGACAGGTAGCCGAAGCGCTGGGCGGGCAAGCCGTGATTACGACGGCCAGCGATGGTCAGTCTCTGCCCGCGCTGGATTTGCTGGGCGCTCAGCACGGCTGGCGATTGCAGAGCGGCGATGGCATGACGGCTGTGATCGGCGCGCTGGTCAACGGCGACCCGGTCGGGCTGTTTCAAGATGCCGGCGATACGTCGTGGCAACGCGGACTGAGTCCGACGCAGCCTCTGCCGTTCAATCTGCTGCGCTTCGATGCGTGGGAGGCGCTGCTTGAATCGCGCCGGCGCTTGTCAGCCGCGCTGCTCATCACACATCGCCAACTGCCCGTCATCGACCTGCCTACCGTCGTGTATCACCCGCCCTGCCTGGCGGTTGGTGTGGGGTGCAATCGGGGGGCTACAGCGGACGAAATCTGCGCCGCGATCGATCAGACGCTGGAAGATGCCGGCCTGTCGCCGCTGAGCGTGCTGTGTGTTGCGACCATTGCGCACAAGGCGCAGGAGCCGGGATTGCTGGCCGCATGTGAGCGCAAGGCGTGGCCGTTGCGCGTCTTCTCGACCGGGGAGATCGATCGCGCTGATGCCATGCCGAATCCTTCCCCCTGGGCGCGTCAGGTGTTGGGCGTGAGCGGCGTTGCCGAGCCGGCTGCGTGGCTGGCCGCGCGCTCGGAAACTGGCGTGAGCGATCTGATTGTCGAGAAGCGCAAATATCCCAACGTCACCGTTGCTGTCGCCATCCAGCGCGTGCCGGCGCCGACGCAGCGCGCAACGGATGCGCAGACCGGCACATTGACTGTGGTGGGCATCGGGCCTGGCGATGTCGATCACCTGACGCCGGCGGCCCGCGCCGCTCTGGAGCAGGCGGATGTGCTGGTGGGGTATCGCCCCTATCTCGCGCTGATCGAATCCATCGCCCCACATGTCCTGCGCGAAGCCGGCGGCATGCGCAGTGAAGTGGCCCGCGTCCGGCGCGCAATCGATCTGGCCCGCGCTGGCCGGCGTGTGGCGCTCGTTTCGGGCGGCGATGCCGGCGTGTATGGCATGGCCGGCCTGGTCTTTGAAATGCTGCGCCACGACGCGGCGTCACGCCCTGAGCCGCCAGGTGATATTCCTGTTAGCGTTGTGCCGGGTGTGTCGGCGTTCAATGCGGCGGCGGCTTTGCTGGGCGCGCCGCTGATGACCGACTTTGCGGCTGTCAGCCTCAGCGATCAACTCATTCCGCTTGAAACGATTTTGAGCCGGCTGGAAGCGCTGGCGCAGGCTGACCTGGTGATTTGTCTGTATAACCCGCGCGGACGCGCGCGAACGCGCCCGTTTGAGCAGGCGTGTGAGATTCTGTTGCGGCATCGCAAGCCGGACACGCCGGTTGGGATTGTGCGCGCCGCCTATCGCGCAGATCAGCGCGTCTCCATCATTCAACTGGCCGACTTGCCGACCGCAGCCGTGGACATGTCCACCCTTCTCGTCGTCGGCAACAGCGCCACATTCGTTGATGCCGGGCGCATGGTGACGCCGCGCGGCTATGACGCCAAATACGATTTGGACGGGAGCAAAGATGACGATGCAACCCCATGACATTGAGCGCGAAAGCTTTCGCATCATTCAGCAGGAGCTGGGCGAACACGACTTCAACGCGCAGGAACTGCAAATTGTCACGCGCGTGATTCACGCCACAGCCGACTTTGAATATCGCCACCTGTTGCGCTTTCATCCGCAGGCCATCCCCTCCGGCATTCAGGCGCTGCGGCGCGGCGCGCCCATCGTCACCGATGTGCAGATGGCGCAGGTCGGCATCGGCGAGGGCATGGCGTCTGTTGTCGGCAGCCGCATTGTGTGCGACATCCGTCACCCCGACGTGTATGAGGCAGCCAAAACGACCGGCCTGACCCGCTCGGCGCTGGGGATGCGGCGCAACGCCGCGTTGCTGAAAGGCGGCATCGCGGTTATCGGCAATGCGCCCACTGCGCTCCTCGAAGTCATGCGTCTGATCGAGGCCGAGGGCGCGCAGCCGGCGCTGGTGGTGGGCGTGCCGGTTGGATTTGTCAACGCCGCTGAGTCCAAAGCTGCGCTGGCCCAAAGCGACATCCCGCACATCACGACCGTCGGGCGCAAGGGCGGTTCCACGGTTGCCGCAGCTATTGTCAATGCCTTGTTGCGCATGGCGATTGAGCCGCAAGTCGCGGCCCCGGATGCGGCGCAACGCGCCACGTGAACCATGCCCTGCAATGTCATGCTGTCCATTCCCCGGCCCCTGATATGAGCGATGCCCAGGCAACTTTTGCGCGAAGGATTTACGACCAGCGCGTGCGCGGCGGCGGCGGCAGCGTCGGCTGTGCGCGCATTGTTGAGCGGCCGGCCGCTGTCGCAGGTGGTGATCGACCTGCCGGCGCGCGCCGGCGTTCTTTTTGCTGTGCATCGGTGTGACATGAGCGCGAATCAGGCTGTGTGCAGTGTGATCAAAGACGCCGGCGACGATCCCGACGTGACGCACGGCGCGGAGATTCAGGCGACTGTGATGTGGGAAGGGGATCTGCTCGACGGGCCGCCCGCCGCAGACGCGCCGGCGATTGTGCTCGCCGGCGGGCCGGGGGTTGGCGTTGTCACACGCCCCGGCTTGCCTGTGCCGGTTGGCGAGCCGGCTATCAACCCGGTTCCGCGCCGCATCATCGCCCAGGCAGTCCGGGCTGCCCTGGCCGACGGTTTCAAAGATGCGATTGTTCCGCTGCGCCAGGTGTTGCGTGTGACGATCAGCGTGCCGGGCGGCGCGGCGCTGGCCGAAAAGACGCTCAACCCGCGCCTGGGCATTCTGGGCGGCATCTCGATTCTCGGCACGACCGGCATCGTCAAGCCGTTCTCTCAGCCGGCCTGGCGCGCCAGCATCTTCGCCGAGCTAAAGGCCGCGCGCGCCAATCAACTGCGGCGGGCCGTGTTGACTACCGGCGCGCGCAGCGAAGACTACGCTTTCCAAAAGCTTGGGCCGTTGAGCGATGACGCCGATCTGCCGCCGCGCATGGGGTATGTCCAGGTCGGCGATCACATCGGATACGCGCTGACGCAATGCCGCCGGCTGGGGTACGAGGAGGTGATCGTCGCCGGCATGATCGGCAAGCTGTCCAAGCTGGCGCAGGGGCGCCCGCAAACCCACGTCGAAGAGGGCGGCGTCGATTTTGATTTTCTGGCCGAGATCGCGGCGCAACTGGGCGCGGATGACGCGCTGGCGGCGCGCATCCGCTCGGCCAACACCGCCCATCACGCGCAAACGCTGTTGGCAAAAGCCGGTATCGCCGGCCTGGAGCAGCGCATTGCCGACCTGGCGGCAGCGCAGACTGTTTTGCTGTGCCAACGGCAAGCGCGCGCGCGCGTGTTGTTGTTTGCCATGAGCGGCGCGCTGCTGGCCGATGCGCGCGCAACTGCCCGCGCAGACGAAGGAAATGAGCGCAATCCATGAGTGATCCCGCTCAAGCGTCGCGCATCACGGTAATCGGGCTGGGCGTGCAGGGCGTTGCGGCGCTGTCAGCGTCGTTGCGCGCGCGCGTGCAGACGGCGGACTGGCTGATCGCCGGCTCGCGCTGGCTGGCTGAATGCGACGCGCTGGGCATTTGCCGGCCCGACGCGCAACGCATCCCGCTGACCGCGCGTTTGGATGACGTGATCGCTCGCCTGCGAGCGCGCGGCCGGTCACACGTGGTGATTCTGGCGTCCGGCGATCCCGGCTTTCACGGCATCGCCGGAACGTTGCTGCGCCATTTCCGCCCCGATGAGCTGGAAATTATCCCGAACGTGACCTCGCTTCAATCTGCGTTTGCGGCTGCCGGGCTGGACTGGAGCGAGGCTGCGCTGGTCAGCGCGCATGCGCATCCTCTGTCGCATGTCATCGGCTGGGCGCGTCGTTCGTGCGTGATGGGCATCCTGACTGATTCCGAGCGCACGCCAGCGGTCATTGCGCGGGCGCTGCTGGACGCCGGCCTGCCAGACTGCCGGGCCATCGTCGCCGAGAATCTGGGCGCGCCCGACCAGCGTTTGACCGATGCGCGTCTATCCGATCTGGTCAACCGCGCGTTTGCGCCGCTCAATGTGCTGCTGCTCGTTCGCCCGACCGGTTGGCGGCCCGACTCCGTTTTTGCGCTGCGCTCCGATGACGCCTACGCGCACCGGCGCGGCCTGATCACTAAAGCTGAAGTGCGCGCCCTGAGTCTGGCGCGTCTGGCGCTGCGCGAAACCGATGTGGTGTGGGACATTGGCGCCGGCAGCGGCGCCGTCAGCATCGAGATGGCCGCCCTGGCCTGGCGCGGTTGCGTGTTTGCCGTCGAGCGCGACGCGGAGAACCTGGCTTATTTGCGCCAGAACATCGCCCGACACGGCGCGGCGAATGTGGCAGTGGTGGCGGGCGCCGCGCCGGCATCGCTGGCCGGCCTGCCTGCGCCGGATGCCGTGTTTATCGGCGGCACGGGCGGCGCCATGCCTGAGATCGTGTCCGAAGTCCTGCGCCGGGCGCGCGGGGATGCCCGCCTGGTCATCTCCCTGGCGACGCTGGAGCGCGTGAGCGAGGCGCTGGGGCTGTTGCGCTCGGCCGGCCTGTCGCCCGATCTGCTTCAAGTCAATGTCGCGCGCGGCCAGTCCCTGCCGGTGGGCGACGAAGCAGCCCGCGCCGCCACCCGTCTGGCGCCGCTCAACCCTGTTTTTCTTGTTGCTGCGCGTGTTCCCGCGCGCGAGGACACAGAGGCCGGATAGCATGTCTTCTCCCTTGACGATCAACCCTCGCGGCCTGCTGTGCGGCGTTGGCGTGGGGCCGGGTGATCCCGATTTAATCACCTTAAAAGCGATGCGCTGCATTCAGCAGGCGGATGTCATCGCCGCGCCGGTTTCGCAACCCGACGGCCCCAGTCACGCGCTGAACACCATCGCCGGCCTGTTGCGGCCCGCGCAGCGCGTCGAGCGCCTGCTTTTCCCGATGAGCCGCGACCTGCGCGAACGCGAGCGACACCGCGCCGAGGCGGTCGAGCGCGCGCAAGCGCATCTGGCGCAGGGCAGGCGCGTCGTTTTTGTCACCGAGGGCGATCCGCTGCTGCACAGCACCTTCATTTACCTGTTGCGCGGCCTGTCGGCCGACACGGCGGTGGAGATTGTGCCGGGCGTCACCTCGATAAGCGCCGCCGCTGCTGAGGCGGCGCTGCCTCTGGTGAACGGCGATCAGCGGCTGGCCGTGTTGCCGGCCACGGGCGAGGATGCGCGCCGCCTGCCGGCGCTGTTGCGCGACTTCGACACGCTAGTGCTGTTGAAAGTGCACCGCGCGCTGGACGCCTGGCTCGACGCGCTGGACGCTCTGCCTGCGCCCTGCCATGCCGTGTTCGTCGAGCGCGCCTCGACGCCACAGGCGCGCGTGGTGCGCGATGTGGCCGCGCTGCGCGGCCAACCCGTTCATTACTTGTCTCTGCTCATTCTCCAACACGATCGCAATTCGCAATCCGATTCTTCTTTAGTCTGAGGTGTGCACCCATGAAACCCCCATTTGCTTTCTTCAACACGTTGCGGCTGGCGGCCCTGGGCGCCGGCGCTGCGCTGGCACTCAGCGCCTGTTCGCTGGGCATCAGGACAATCGTTCAGTCGCCGCCGCAGCCGACGCCCTCCGCGCAGCCGGCCCCGGAAACAAGCGCCGCGACGCCGGCTGCCGAGGCGCGCCCGGCCGTCACCCTGCGCTATGCCCAGGCGTTCACGGTGGAACAGCGCGCCGGCTATATGCTGGTGACAGTGCTCAAGCCCTGGCGCGGGGCCGGCCAGGTGTTTCGCTACGCGCTGATTCCGCGCGGCGCGCCGGTCCCTGCTGACGCCGGCGACGCGCTGGTGATTGAAACGCCGGTCGAGCGCATTGTGGCCGTCAACACAACGCATCTCCCCTATCTCGATCGGCTGGGTGTGGTGGACAGACTGGTGGGCGTGGGCGATCCCAGACGCATCAACACGCCCAGCGTCGTGGCGCGCATCAAGGCTGAGCAGATCGCCTCAGTGGGCCGCAATACCGATCTGGATGTCGAGCGCGTGATTGATTTGCAGCCCGACATCGTGACAACGCTGGGCCTGGGCAACCCGGAAAAGGACAATTACCCGGTTTTGTTGCAGGCCGGCCTGAAGCCGGTGTTGATCGCCGACTTCATGGAAGATTCGCCGCTGGGCCGCGCCGAGTGGATCAAGTTCATGGCGTTGTTTTTCAATCGCGAAGCGCAGGCCGAGACGTTGTTCGATGAGGTTGTGGCGCGTTATGAGCGCATGGCTTCCATCGCGCGCAATGTCGCGCAGCGCCCGACCGTGTTCATGGGCTTTGACGATGACGGCAAGTGGCACATGCCCGGCGCGAAGAGCTATCTGGCGCGCTATGTGCTCGACGCCGGCGGCGACTATCTGTGGAGCGATCTCGACTCGAACAGCCGCGTGCCGTTGAGCTTTGAGGCGGTGCTCGAACGCGCCGCAGAGGCCGATATCTGGCTCAATCAGTCCCAGTCGTGGACGACGCTCGAACAGGTGACCCAGGCGGATGAGCGGTACAGCAAGTTCCGCGCCGTGCGCGAGGGCAGGGTGTTCAATAACAACGCGCGGTTGAATCCCACCGGCGGCAATGACTACAACGAAAGCGGCCATGCGAATCCTGACATTGTGCTGGCCGACTTGATTGCCATCCTGCACCCGGAACTGCTGCCCGATCACACGCCCTTTTACTACCATCGTTTGAAGTGATTGTCTGAAGGGATTGATTTGAAGGAACGCATGGGATTGCGCTCACCGGCAACGATTGAGACCGGCCCGTTGGCTCGTCCGGCCCAGCCGGCTGTTGCCGCGCCGGAAACGCGCGTCGCGCCGGCGTGGACACGTCGGCGCGCGCGCTGGCGGGCGCTGGCGCTGGCTGCGTTATCCATCAGCCTTGCGGTCGGCTCGGTGGTCATTCCGCTCGATCAGGTGTGGGTGATTGTGACCGGCGGCCAGCCGGCTCGCCCGGCCTGGGCCGATATTGTGCGCGACTTTCGCCTGCCCCGCGCGTTGACGGCCAGCCTGGCCGGCGCGGCGCTGGCAGTGAGCGGCCTGCTGATGCAGACCTTGTTCCGCAATCCGCTGGCCGGGCCGTCTACACTGGGCGTCAATGCGGGCGCGAGTCTGGGCGTGGCCGGCGTCATGTTAACGTCGTCCTACGCCGCTCTGAACGCGCCCTGGCTGCGCGCCGCCGCCGATCGCCTGATTGCGCTGGATGTCGGGCGCGCGCTGGCGGCCGGCCTCGGCGCCGCGCTGGTGATGACGCTGCTGTTGATCGCTGCGCGCAACCTCGACACATTAACGTTGCTTGTGCTGGGCGTCATGGTCGGCTACGCCACCAATGCCCTGGTCAGCCTGCTGGTGTACTTCGCGATCGCTGAACAGATGCAGGCTTACGTGCTGTGGACGTTTGGCAGTTTCAGCACCGTCACCTGGTCGCAACTGCCGATTCTGGCGCTGTCGGTGACGCTGGGTCTGGGGCTTGCGTTCGGTCTGATGAAATCGCTGAACGCGCTGCTGCTCGGTGAAACGTATGCGCGCAGCATGGGCGTTTCGGTTGCGCGCGCGCGGGCGGCGGCGATTGGGTGCGCGTCGCTGCTGGCCGGCGGCGTGGTGGCGTTCTGCGGCCCGGTTGCTTTTCTGGGCGTGGCGACGCCGCACCTGTGCCGGGCGCTGCTGGGCACGTCGGATCATCGCCTGGTTCTGCCGGCTGCCGCGCTCATGGGCGCTGCGCTGGCGATTGTCGCTGACGTGGTTGCCCAGTTGCCTGGCCGGCCCGGTGTGCTGCCGTTGAACGCGGTCACAGCGTTCATCGGCGCGCCGGTCGTGATCTGGGTGATTGTGCGCCGGCGGCGCGCGGGAGGGTTTGCGACATGAGGGCGACGCTGAATCCTCTGCCGCGCATTGTCGTCGCCGCGCCCAGCAGCGGCTGCGGCAAGACGACCGTCGCCGTCGGCGTGATGGCGGCGCTGGCCGAATCCCGGCGCGTGCAGCCTGTTATGGTTGGGCCGGATTACATCGACCCGATGTATCACACGCTGGCATGTGGCCGCCCATCGCGCAATCTGGACACGTGGATGGTTTCCCCGGCGCGCGCGCGGGCGCTCTTTGATCGCGCCGTTGCCGACGCCGATGTAGCCGTCATCGAGGGCGTCATGGGTCTCTTCGACGGCTACGCGGGCGACAGCGAGAGCGGCAGCACGGCTGAAGTCGCCAAATTGCTGGGCGCGCCGGTCATTCTGGTGATGGATGTGTCGCGCATGGCCCGCAGCGCCGGCGCAATTGCGCTGGGGTGCCAGATGTTTGATCCGGCGCTGAAAATCGCCGGTGTCATCTGCAACTACGTCGGCGGCGCGCGCCATGCCGAATGGGCGCGCCAGGCGATTGAATCCACCGGCATCCCGGTGCTGGGCTGCCTGCCGCGCGCGGAAGCCCTGCGCGTTCCTGAACGACATCTGGGCTTGCACACGGCCGTGGAGCGCCAGGCTGAGGCGGCGCAGTTTGCGCGCCGCGCCGCCGAGCTGCTGCGCGCGCATGTCGATGTGGATCGCCTGCTGGCGAATGCTGTTCAGGCTGCGCTTCAACCCTTGCTGTCCGGCCTTGATCTGCGCCCATTATCGGATGACGTATTCACGCCGGCAACGCCTTCGCCTGTTTCCCCCGTTCGGATCGCTGTGGCGCGGGATGAAGCGTTTTGCTTCTACTACGAGGACAATCTCGACTTGTTGCGGGCTGCCGGCGCAGAGATTGTCTTCTTTAGCCCGTTGCGCGATGTTGACTTGCCCGCCGGCGCGCAGGGCGTTTACATCGGCGGCGGCTACCCTGAGTTGTACGCCGAGCAACTGGCATCGAATCTCGCCATGCGCGCGGCGCTGCGGCGCGCGCATCAGGCCGGCCTGCCGATTTACGCTGAATGCGGCGGTTTGATGCTCCTCACAGAGCGTCTGGTGGATTTGCAGGGGCGCGCGCATGAGATGGCCGGCCTTGTCCCCGGCATTGCGCGGATGCAGTCGCGCTTGAGCATGGGCTACCGGCGCGTTGTGGCGCGCCGCGACACACTCTTGTTGCCCGCCGGCCACGCCGCGCGCGGGCACGAGTTTCATTATTCGACCTGGGAGACGCCCGACGCCATCGCCGAATGGCGCGCCTATGACATTGCGCCGCGCGCGGAACTTTCGCCCGCTGAAGAGACGCGCGCCGAAGGGTTTGCCTTCGGCAATTTGCTGGCGTCCTACGTGCACCTGCACTTTGCCGCCGAGCCGGAGCTGGCGCGGCGCTTTGTCGCCGCCTGTCGCGTTGCGCCGGGGGTGGGGGAGGGCCATGTCACAGGCGCGTAATCTGATGTTGCTGGGGACACACAGCAGCGCCGGCAAAAGTCTGTTGACGGCTGGCTTCTGTCGCCTGTTTGCCCGCATGGGTTATCGCGTGGCGCCGTTCAAGGCGCAGAACATGAGCAACAACGCCGGCGTAACGCCCGAAGGCGGCGAGATGGGGCGCGCGCAAATCATGCAGGCCGAGGCAGCCGGCATCGCCCCCCACACCGATATGAACCCCGTCCTGCTCAAGCCGGAGGGCAACCGGCGCAGCCAGGTTGTGTTGAATGGCTGCATGGCCGGCCACATCGAAGCGGCCAATTGGCTGGAGTGGAAGTCGCTTCTTTGGGAGCACGTCCGGGCTGCTTACGCGCGTTTGTCGGCGCGCTACGACCTGATTATTCTGGAGGGCGCGGGCAGCCCGGCCGAGATCAACCTGAAGGCCGGCGACATCGCCAACCTGCGCATGGCGCGTTTCGCCAATGCGCCCTGCTTGTTGATCGGCGACATCGACCGGGGCGGCGTGTTCGCGGCGCTGGCCGGCACGATGCTCTTGCTTGAACCCGACGAGCGCGCCCTGATTCGCGGCTTTCTCATCAACAAGTTTCGCGGTGATCCGGCCCTGCTCGGCGATGGCCTGCGCATGTTGCAAGCGCGCGCTTTTAATGTGCCGACGCTGGGCGTAATTCCCTTCATCCCTAATTTGCGCCTCGCTGAAGAAGATGCGGTTGCGCTCGAGCGGCCTGCGGCGCAGCCGGTGGCGCAGACCGGCAGCCCGTGCGTGGATATTGCGATTATTCAGCTTCCGCGCATCGCCAACTTCGACGAGTTTGATCCCTTGCTGGCCGAACCGCAGGCGCGCGCGCGGTATGTCGGGCGCGCTGAAGACCTGGGCCGGCCAAACGCCATCATTCTGCCCGGCACCAAATCGACGCTGGCCGACCTGGCCTGGCTGCGCGAGACTGCGCTTGACCAGGCCATCCTGCGCGCTCATCAGAATGGCGCGGTGGTCGTGGGGATATGCGGCGGATACCAGATGCTGGGCCGGCAGGTCAGCGATCCGCATGGCGTTGAAAGTGAACCCGGATCGACAGTGTCAGGGCTGGGCTTGTTGCCGACGGTCACCGTCTTCGCAGCGGAGAAGCAGACGTGCCAGGCAATCTTGCGATTCCCCGATGGTCAATCTGCGCGCGGCTATGAGATTCACGTTGGCGAAACGATGCTGCTGCCCGGCGCCACACCGTTTGGCGAGATTGTGGCGCGCAACGGCCAGCCTGTTCGGTCGCCCGATGGCGCCGTGAGCGCAGATGGGCGCGTGTGGGGCAGCTACCTGCATGGGCTGTTCGAGAACGACGCTTTTCGCCGGCGCTGGCTGGCCGATCTGGGCGCGTTGTCTGACGGGCCGGCGATGGGCGCCTTGCGCAACGCCGAGTACGACCGCCTGGCCGACACGCTGGCCGCCTCGGTTGACCTGCCGGCCATTCGGCGGTTGATGGGAGCGTAAGATGCAATTTATTTCTTGGGTATAATCTTGCGCCAAATTGAATAGACGGTCAGGGTGACCCGATCATCCGGCGCAAGCGGATGTGAAAGGCCCGGATGCCAGGGCGTAAAGGTGGAAGCCGGTGCAAGGCCGGCGCTGTCCCGCAACTGTAATCGCTCAAAAAGTAGTCAGTACAGAGTAGTCAGTAGTCAGATCAATGACTTCTAACTACTAACTACTAACTACTAACTACTGACTACTGACTACTGACTACTGACTTCTGACTTCTGAGCCGAGAGCCAGGACGCCTGCCCTGACCTGAATCTATCTGAGAGCCTTCTCGGATGCAAGGAGGTGACAGCATGATTCGAGCGCCCTGAGCGCGCCCAGGGGTGTCCCTGATGTCGCGCAGATCGTTGTTTCGATTCATCCCTGCCCGGTCGAGATGATCGGGTTTTTGTTTGACATCTGTTTTTTGAAATCTGTCTGGAGGTTAACTCATGACACACAAATCTTTGTGGATCAGGGCGCTTGCTGCCGGCCTGGCGCTGATGGTGGCCGCAAGCGCGTGCAGCGTCAGGCCGGTCGAACCGGCAGCGCAGCCGGGCAGCGATCAGCCGGCCCCGGCGGCTGCCGAAAAGGTTGTGGTGCGCTGGTCGGTGTGGGGCAGCGCCGAGGAACTGGCCAGCCATCAGGCAGTGGCCGACGCTTACATGGCGGCCCATCCTAATGTGACGATCAACATAGAGCATACGCCCTGGGATGGCTATCACGACAGGTTGAAGACATTAGTGGCTGCCGGCGATCCTGGCGCGCTGGCCGACGTGATCTTCCTGGGCCAGGACTACAACCGCTACGCGGAAAGCGGCGTGCTGGAGCCGCTGGATGACTGGATTGCCAAAACAAACTACGATCTGTCGGATTACTGGCCGACCGTCATAGAGCGCGCGCGCGTCAACGGTAAAATCTACGGCCTGCAGCGCGACTTGGATCTGCGCCTGCTGTACTACAACAAGGCGATGTTCGACAAGGCCGGCGCCGCCTACCCGAACGAGAACTGGACGTGGGACGATTGGGCCGAAGCCGCGCGCGAGCTGACGATTATCGAGCCAAATGGCCGCATTGCCCAGCAGGGCATCGGCATGGAGACCGGCAAGTGGAGCATGCTGCTGGCGCAAACGAACGGCGGCTACCTCGACGACCCGCGCAATCCCTCGCGCTGCGCGCTGGAAGATGCCAACAGCCTGGAAGCCGTCACCTTCTTCGCCGGCCTGATTCGAGACAAGGCGGCGATGACGCCGGCTGACCTCAAGCAGATCGGCGGCGACGCGGCAGCCTTTCAGCAGGGCCGCGTAGCCATGATCGTTCAAAACTCATCCCGCGCGCCGACATTCAACGCCGCCGGCATGGACTACGATGTGGCGCCGATCCCGATTCCCAAAGGGGGCGCGCGCGTTAACAATGTGGGCGGCGCGCGTTTCGTCATGAACAGCGCAGCCAGGAACAAGGAAGCAGCCTGGGCTTTTCTGAGCTGGCTGCAGGGGCGCGAGGGCGGCCAGGCGATCTACACCAGGCGCGGCGATATGTTCCCCATCCTGCGCTCGGTGGCGAATTCTGATGATTTCCTGAAACTGCCGATCAAGCCGGACAACCGCGCTGCTTTCGTTGTCGAGGCCAGCAGTGTGCGCCTGTTCACTTTTGGCGACTTTCCGGAGTATGACGAGATGAACGATCTCATCATCGAGCCGAATTTGCAGCGCATCTGGGGCGGCGAAGCGGAAGCTGAGGCAACCGTGCGCGACATCTGCCAGAAAGTGAACGAGTTTCTCAAGCAAAACGGCTACCCCAGGCCCTAGTCAGACATTGATTTGGCCGGCGTTGCTTTTGTCAACGCCGGCCACTCGCTTCTTATGAACAATCACGCGCGCTTCACAGCCTTTCGCTGGCGATCCGATCAACAATGGGAGGGGTATGTCTTTCTGTTGCCCAGCCTGATCGGGTTGTTTGTGTTCAGCCTGTTGCCGGTGCTCTTTTCGCTGGGCATCAGCCTGCACGAGTGGGATTTGCTCACCCCGCCGGTGTTTGTGGGCCTGAAAAATTTTCGCAATCTGTTCACGCAGGACTTAATCTTCTCTGAGGTCGCCGCCAATACCGTCTTTTTCTGCGTTGCGATTGTGCCGCTGCAAATGGCCCTGAGTCTGCTGCTGGCGCTGGCGCTGACACGCCGGCTGCCCGGCGCGCCGCTCTTTCGCGCGATTTACTACATGCCGGTGGTCACCACGATCGTCGCAGCCGCGATGATCTTTCAGTGGGTCTTTGATCGCAACTATGGCCTGTTCAGCAGCGTGGTGTGGGGCGTTGGCAGTTGGCTGAATGCGCCGCTCGCGCCGCCGGACTGGTTCAACAACGGCTTCTGGGCCAGATGGGCGGTGGTCATCCTGACGTTGTGGAAGAACAGCGGCTTTACAACGGTGATCTTCATGGCCGGCCTGCAAGCCATTCCGCGCGTGTTGTATGAGGCGGCCGCAATTGACGGAGCCGGCCGCTGGCAATCTTTTCGCCACGTCACCCTGCCCATGCTCAGCCCCACCATCTTCTTTCTTGCCATCATTCTTATCATCGGCGCTTTTCAGTTGTTTGGCGAGTCGTATGTGATGACCGGCGGCGGGCCTGGCTACGCCACCATGACGGTTGTGCAGTACATCTATCAGTCTGCCTTCAGCTATTTCCGCATGGGCAAAGGGGCGGCGCTTTCGTGGGTTCTGTTTGTTGCCATCTTTGCCCTGACGCTGGCGCAGTGGCAGTTGCAACGCAAATGGGTGCACTATGAGAGCAATACCTGACGCCGCGCAGCCCCGGCGCGGCTATAGTCTGCCGGACGCGATCGTGTTTGCCTTAACAGCCGCCGGCGCTGTGTTGATGCTCCTCCCCTTCGCCTGGATGGTGAGCACGTCGCTGAAATCGCCGGCTGAAGTGTTTGCTTATCCCGTGATCTGGATTCCCCGCCAGCCGATGTGGAGCAACTACGCCCAGGCGTTTGGGATCGCCGGCTTTGACCGCATGTTCTTCAACAGCGTCTTTATCGCCACAGCGTCAGTCACGCTCAATTTGCTCACGTCCTCGCTGGCCGGCTTCGCTTTTGCCCGGTTGCGCTTTCGCGGGCGCGATATTCTGTTTGCGCTCTATCTCGCTACGCTGATGATTCCCGGTCAGGTGACGCTGATTCCTGTTTTCATCCTGATTCGCGCGCTGGGCTGGTACGATTCCTACGCGGCGCTGATTGCGCCTTCGGCGGTGTCTGTGTTCAGCGCGTTTCTATTGCGCCAGTTCTTCCGCAGCATTCCGCCGGATTTGGACGAAGCTGCCCGCATCGATGGGGCCGGTTCGCTGCGCATCTGGTGGCAAATTGCGTTGCCCCTGGCGCGTCCGGCTCTGGCAACCGTCGCCGTGCTCAGCTTTCTGGGCAGTTGGAACGATTTTCTCTGGCCCCTGATCGTCATTCACAGCCGCGACCTGTGGACGATTCCACTTGGCCTCAGCATGTTTCAGGGCCAGTATGCGGTGCAGTGGCATTTGCTAATGGCCGGCACAACAATTGCTGTGCTGCCGGTGTTGCTGCTATACGCTGTCGGCCAAAAGTGGATTGTGAGCGCGACTGCCGTCGCTACGCGAGGCAACGCATAAATGGCTGTGAACAACACCTCGACTTCGATTCGCCGGCGCGTTGCGTTCGATTTTGCGGCTTTCTGGGACGAGTGTGTGCGCCGCGACCCGTATAACCGATTGAACGCGCAGGACGACCTGGCATTCTGGGAACGCTACGCGCCGCTGTACGACCAGCGCGCCGGCGCGTCCAACTCAGCGGCGCGCACGTTGCAACTGATTCGCCGGCACACGCGCCCCGGCGACACCCTGCTGGATGTCGGAGCCGGCACGGGCCGCTTCGCCGTGCCGCTCAGTCACTATGTTCAATCGGTGACGGCGCTCGATCACTCGCCGCACATGCTCGACGTGCTTCATCGCAAAGCCGCCGCCTGGCGCGTCAATAACATTCAGACTGTGCAAGCCGACTGGACCGCCTATTGCGCTGAGCCGCACGATATCGTCATTGCTGCGTGGTCGCTCTATCGACAACCCGTTTTGCTGGATGCCATGCGCAAACTGGTGGAGGCGACTCGCCGGCGTCTGTTTATCGTGGCCGAGATCAAGAGCTGGCCGCCACACCGCGTGATTGCCGAAGACATCTGGCCGGAGCAGTACGCGCATGAGATCGACACG
The DNA here is from genome assembly GCA_937927775.1 of uncultured Anaerolineae bacterium. Taxonomy (GTDB): domain Bacteria; phylum Chloroflexota; class Anaerolineae; order J036; family Brachytrichaceae; genus Roseilinea. The sequence goes on from CALBEF010000017.1 coordinate 17,797, forward strand.
CCAATGCACCTGAGTTTTCTGGGCGCGCTATGGCAACTCGGCGCGCACGCCGATCTGCGGGTGATCCGCGAACAGCGCGTGTTCACTGCCAGGACGCCGACTGAACTGGCGTCCCGGTTTGCGCCCTCCCAGGCCAGCCCGGCGGAAATGGAGCGCTTCACAGCGCGCCTCGCTCCCTGTTTCAAGCGTTCCGCTCGTTTCTGTGTCTATCGCGTGGTCGAACCGGTTGCGGTAATCTTGTGGCGCGCAGACGAAGCCCATGTCCGAGTGCCTGCTTCAAGCGATTGATCTGACCGTTGGCTACCCGCTGCGCAAGCGGGGCGCGCCGGCGGCCCGCGTGATTTTGGAGCGCGTCAATGCCGAACTGCGCCCCGGCGAACTGGTCTGTCTCGCCGGCCCGAACGGGGCCGGCAAATCCACGCTGCTGCGCGCGCTGTGCGGGTTGCAAGCCCCCCTGGGCGGGCGCGTCCTGTTGCTCGGCCAGGATTTGCGCCGTCTGAGCGCCGGCGCAATCGCCCGCCATTTGAGTCTCGTGCTGACCGAGCGTGTGGATGTGGGAAATCTCACCGTGTTCGACCTGGCCCTGCTGGGGCGGCATCCGTTTACCAACTGGCTGGGGCAGGCTGCGCCGGAAGACGAAAGCATCGCGTGGGAGTCGCTGCGCGCGGCAGGCGTTGACCATTTGGCACAGCGCTCGCTGCGCGAATTGAGCGACGGCGAACGACAAAAAGCGCTGCTGGCGCGCGCGCTGGCGCAACAGCCGCGCATTCTGCTGCTCGATGAGCCGACCGCTTTTCTGGATTTGCCGCATCGCATTCAAATGCTGCACTTGTTGCGCCGGCTGGCGCAGGCTGCGCCCCGGCGCGCTGTGGCGCTCTCCACGCACGATCTGGACCTGGCGCTGCGCGTGGCGGATGTCATCTGGCTGTTGCCGGGCGACGGGCTGTTGCATATCGGCGCGCCCGAAGACCTGGTGTTGAGCGGCGCGTTCGACGCGGCATTCAGCCGGCATGATGTGCGCTTCGAGCCTGCCGCCGGCGTCTTTCAGCAGCAGACACCCCGCCTGCTGCGCGCCAGCGTCATCGGCCACGGCCTGCGCGCCGTTTGGACGCAGCGCGCCCTGGAACGGTTGGGATTTGACGTGCGCGCCGACGCGCCCATCCAGGTGGAGTTGTTGCACAAACACGGCCAGACGCGCTGGCGGCTCAGCGCAAATCATCATCAAAGCGAGCACGACAGCATTTATGATTTGTGCAAACAACTGGATCAGCTCTTCGATCTCCATGTTCTCAAACACCCGTAAAGGCAACCCATTGTCCGCTTTTCGCGCGCCGGCCATTGTGCTGCTGGCAGCGGCGCTCGACGCGCGGGCGGGTGATCCGCCCAATCGCTTTCATCCCGTCGCCTGGATCGGGCGGGCCATTGCGGTTGCGCAGCGCCGCGCGCCGCGAGCCGGCCGAATCGCGCCGCTGCTCTACGGCGGCGCGTTGTCTGCCGCCGGCCTGGCTGCGCTGGCCGGCCTCGGTCACACCGCAACGAGGCTGTGTCGTTGGGCGCCAATCCTTCGGACTATGTCCGTGGGGCCGTTGGCGGAAGCCTGGGCGCTGAAGCTGACCTTTTCCGCGCGCGGGTTGGCGCAGGCTGCGGATGAAGTGCTGGCGGCCCTGCGCGAACCGGATGGGTTGGAGGAAGCGCGTCGCCGGCTGGCCTGGCATCTGGTCAGCCGCGATACCCGCGCCTTGAGCGCAGCGCAGGTGTGCTCCGCAGTCATCGAGTCGGTGGCCGAAAACCTGTGCGATAGCGTGGTCGCGCCGCTGATGGCCTATGCGCTTGGCGGGTTGCCGGCGGCGTGGGCGTATCGCTTCGCCAATACCGCCGATGCCATGCTGGGCTACCATGACGCCGAGCGCGAATGGCTGGGCAAGGTTCCCGCCCGTCTGGATGACGCGCTGAATCTTGCGCCGGCGCGTCTCTCGGCGCTGGTTTTGTTGCTGGCCGGCGGCTTGAGCGGCTATGACGCGCGCCGGGGCTGGTGCATCTGGCGGCGCGATGCGCGATTGACTGCCAGCCCCAACGCCGGCCACACCATGAGCGCCATGGCCGGCCTGCTGGGCGTTGCGCTGGAAAAGCCGGGCCACTATTGCCTGGGAGCCGGCCTGCGTCAACCGACGCCGGATGATGTGGCTGCTTCGATTCGCCTGCTGCGGCTTGCGGCCGGCCTGGGCGCTCTCTTGTGCGCGTTGCTGGCGCTTGCCAGGCCCGCGCCCGGCAGATAGCAATGGAATCGGAATTTGCTTTGACGCCGGCGCGCCCTCAGCCACGCGCCGAGATCGCCGCGCTGTCGAACGTGGCGCATGGCGCATTCGATTTTGGCGAGCTGGAGCGCATGGGCTTGCGCCTGGACGAGATCATTGACTTTAGCGTGAATAGCAATCCCTTCGGTCCGTCGCCGCGCCTGAGCGAGGTGTTGCGGAGCATCGTCCCCGACCGTTACCCTGATCGGGAGTGTCTGGCGTTGCGCCGCGCGCTGGCCGCGCAGCGCCAATGCTCAATCGACTGCGTGCTGGTTGGCAATGGCGCAGCCGAGTTGATCTGGCTGGTTGCGCTGGCGTGGCTCAATCCGCAGCGCTGCGCGCTGATCATCGGCCCAACCTTCGGAGAGTATGCGCGCGCCGCGCAAATGATGGGCGCGGCAGTTCGGGTTTGGCAGGCCGGCCCGCAGCGCGATTTTCAGATTGATATGGCCGAGATCGAACATCTCCTGGCGCAGGACAGGCCGCAGGTTGTCTTCTGGTGCAATCCGAATAACCCGACCGGCGTCTTTATCCCCGATCAGGTTTTGTATGATCTGGCCGGCCGGCATCCTGCCACTTTGTTTGTGATCGACCAGGCGTATCGTCGTTTTGTGTTCGATCAGCCGGAGTCCCTCATGGCAGCGGACGCGCTGCCGCCCAATGCGCTGATCCTGCGCTCGATGACAAAGGATTACGCGCTGGCCGGCCTGCGCCTGGGCTATGCGATTGGACGCGGCGAGATCATTCAGGCGCTGGCGGCAGTGCAACCGCCGTGGAGTGTGAACACGGCGGCTCAGGCGGCCGGTCTGGCTGCCTTGCAGGATGAAGCGCATCTCTCGCGCGCGCTGGAGAGGCTGGCGCTGGCCCGGCGCGAGCTGATGCGCGATCTTTTGCAGGCCGGCCTGGCGGCGCGACCTTCGAGCACGCATTTCTTTCTGGTTGAGGTGGGGGACGCGGCGCGCTTTCGCCGGGTGTTGTTGCAGGCCGGCGCGCAGGTGCGTGATTGCGCGTCGTTCGGCTTGCCGGCCTGGGCGCGCATTGCGACGCGCCGGCCCGAGGAGAACAAGCGCCTGGTAGAGGCCGTATGGCGTCTATGGCAGACCTGAAGCGCGCGCCTGAAAAGCCCCATGTTGGGGTGGGGTTCTGCATCGGCCACCACGGGGAAATCCTGCAGGGCCTCTTTCGCGCGCCGGATGAAACAGGCCGCGTATTTTACAAGCGCGGCCTGATGACGCTGCCGTGCCCGTTGTTCTGGTCGCGGGCGCGTTTCACGCCGCAGGCAGGCGCCGGGCCGGTGAAAGTAACGCCGCCGACTAAAGAGAAAGCCCGCCGCGCCGCCGTTTTAACATTGCAACACCTGGGGCTGCCGATCAGCGGGCATGTCGAGATCGTGAGCAATATCCCGCCGGCGCGCGGCCTGGGGTCTTCGACGGCGGATGCGGTGGCAGTGATGCGCGCCATAGCGGATGGCTGTCAACTGTCTCTCAGCGCAGGCGAAATGGCGCGGCTGGCTGTGCTGGCCGAAACAGCGTCTGACGCGGTGATGTTCGCCGGCGAGAGATGCGGCCCGGCTGTGTTGTTCGCGCAGCGCGAGGGATGCGCCATCGAAGTGTTCAGCCGGCCGCTGCCGCCGCTGATCGTGCTGGGCTTTGACGCCGCCGATGTTGCCTGCGACGCGCGCCGCGGTGGTGTGAACACGCTGGATTTGCCGCTGCCGGCCTACACGCCGGCGGAAGTGACGGCGTTCGAGCATTTGCGCGCCCTGGCGCGTCAGGCGATTGCTGCCGGCGATGCGCGCCTGATCGGGCAGGTTGCCACACGCAGCGCCGTTATCAACCAGGCTTATCTGCCGACCCCCGGTTTCGAGCAGTGGTTGCGTGTGCGCGATCAGGCCGGCGCAGTGGGGGCGCAGGTGGCGCACAGCGGCACAGTCGTCGGCTTGCTATTCGACCCCTGTGAAACTGATCCTGGCGAGCGCATCTGTTGCGCTCGGCGCTGTTTGCTGCGCCTGGGGATTCGGCGCGTCTGGCGCTATGCGCTCGCTTAGATTCCGCACCCGACAAGAACTGCCCCTCCCGCAGGTTCCAGGCCTGCGGCAGGGGCACTTTGCCGCATGTCGTAGCGCGAGATTAATCTCGCGCCACTTTCGGCCTACCTGTAGACGAACAGCGATGACAGGTCTTCGTTTTCGAGGCGCGGGGATTCTTCGTACAGAAAACAGGACGCGGCTCGCGTTGGCTCCAGCTTGAAAAGCGGCGGCTGCGACTCGCGGCAGCGCTCCATGACGAACGGGCAGCGCGCGGCGAAGCGGCATCCTTTGGTTGAGCCAAAGTCTCCTTCTTTGGCCTGAATGTCGCTCGATCCCCAGCGCAGGTTGATGTCGGGCCAGGGAATCGAGTCGATCAGCAGCCGGGTGTAGGGATGTTTGGGCGTCTTGATGACGGTCTCCACATCGCCGGCTTCCATGACAGCGCCGCGATACAACACCACAATCTGGTCGCTGATGTGGTAGGCCGTGGTCAGGTCATGCGTGATGTACAGGATGGAGATGCCGTAGTCCTTCTTCAGTTTCTGCAGGCTCTCCAGAATCGTCGCGCGCAATGAGGCGTCGACCATCGACACCGGCTCGTCGGCGACGAGCAACTTCGGTTTGAGCAGCAGCGCCCGCGCGACCGAGATGCGCTGGCGCTGGCCGCCCGATAGTTGATGGGGAAACCGGCCAAGAATCTCTTCCGGGCGCAGGCCCACGGCGCTCAGCGATTCCTCCATCATCTGCCGGGCCTCCCTTTTCGAGCGCGCCAGCTTGAACTTGTCGATGGGCACGGTCAGGAGGTGATCGATGGTGTAGAACGGGTTGAACACGGCGAACGGGTCCTGGAAGACTGCCTGCACTTCGCGGCGGAATTGCAGATGCTCTTCCCTGCCCAGTTTGGCGATGTTGCGGCCCTTGTAGAGCACCTCGCCGCGTGAAGGCTCGATGAAACCGAGCGCCAGCATGCTCATGGTGGTTTTGCCGCTGCCGCTTTCGCCGGCCACGGCGATGATCGAGGGCGTCGTGTCGTCGATGACCAGCGACATGTTGTCGAGCGCGATCGTTTGCTCGCGCGACAGCAGGCCCTGGCTGTAGATCTTGGATACGTTGCGGAGTTCAAGAAGTGATGCCATCTCGGTGTTGATGCGGACACAGTCCGCGCTGTCGGTTGCTGGTATTGGTCTCGCGCAAACGCTTATGGACTGGCCACCGGCTTTTGCTTGTGGCCGGTGACATGCGCGCGGTTGCCCTGCTCGTCATACAGGTGGCATGACACGAAGCGCCCGGCCGGGGTGACGGACTTTGGCGGGGGCGCGGATTTGCAGATTTCCATGGCGTGTTCGCAGCGCGGATGGAAGACGCATCCGCTGGGCAGCCGCAGCAGTGAGGGCGCCAGGCCGGGGATGCCCTGGAAGATGCCCTTGTTGTCCAGGTTGGGCAGGCTGCGAATCAAAGCCTGGGCGTAGGGATGCAGCGGATCGGTGAACATCTCGCGCACGGTGCTTACCTCGACCAGCTTGCCGGCGTACATGACGGCCACGCGATTGGTGATCTGGGCCATGAGGCCCATGTCGTGGCCGATCAGGATGACGGCGGCGTGTATCTTTTCCTGCACCCGGCAGATGGTTTCCATCACCTGGCGCTGCACGACCACGTCGAGCGCGCTGGTCGGCTCGTCGGCGATGATCACTTTCGGGCTGAGCAGGATGCCGATGGCGATGCACACGCGCTGCTTCATGCCGCCGCTCAGTTCGTGCGGGTACATGCGGAACACGCTGCGCTTGAGTTCCACGGACTCGAGCGCCTGTTCCGCGCGCTCGGTCAGTTCGCGCTCGCTGGCGCGCGGAATGTGCGAGCGCATTGCGTCGATCATTTGTTTGCCGACGCGCATGACGGGGTTGAGCGAGTTCATCGCGCCCTGTGGGATATAGCTGATCTTGCTCAGGCGCGCCTGGCGGATTTCTTCTTCGTTGAGCTTGAGCAGATCGATGCTGCCCATGTCGGTGTGGATGATCGCGCTGCCGGCCTCGATCCGGCCGGGCGGCTTGATCATGCGCATCAGCGCCAGGGCCAGCGTGGACTTTCCACAGCCGGATTCGCCGACCAGTCCCAGCCGTTCGCCGGCCTTCAATGTGAGATCGACGCCGTCCACTGCTTTGACGCGACCCGAGTCGGTGTAGTACGTGACTTGCAGGTTGTTGACCTCAAGCGCAATTTGTCCCGCGCCATTCAGCGATGTCATTCCGACCTCCGCACGCGAGGGTTGGCGATTTCGTCGAGACCGCGATTGATCAGCGATAGCGACGCGAAGATCGCAATCAGCGCAAGCGAGGGCCACAACACCCACCACCACCACTGGTTGAAGATGGCGGAGTGAAATTGCGCCCAGCGGATGGTCATGCCGATGGTTGGCTCGCGGGCCGGGCCGAGGCCCAGCACCTCCAGGCCGAAGGTGGCGCCGATGGCGCCCATCACGGCGCCAACGAAGCTGGCCGCCAGATAGGGCAGCATGTTCGGCATCAACTCCTTGAAGATGATCTCCAGGTTGCTCATGCCGGATAGCTTGGCCATGCTGACAAAGGTGCGCTCTCGCATGGTGAGCACCTGCGAGCGCACCACGCGCGCGGTGCCCATCCATGACAGGATGGACGCCACGCCGGCCATGGTGAAAATGGTCACTTTGTTCTTGTCCACGATCGTGCTGGCGATGATGATCTGCAGGATGAGGGGCGGGATTGTGATGAGCACTTCGGTGACCCAGCGAATGACCGAGTCCACTTTGCCGCCGTAGTAGCCGGCCAGGAACCCCAGAACAACGCCCACCACGATGCCGACCGATCCGGCGATGATACCGACGGTGCCGGTCAGCAGAATGCCCCGCGCCATGACTGCCAGCAGGTCGCGGCCATCTTTGTCGGTGCCCAGCGGATACTCTGCGCTGGGCGGCTGGACGGAAGGGGCGGCGAGGGGGTATGCCCGTGTGGATGTGTCGATCAGCAGCGATCCGCCAATGCTGAAGATCAACAGGAATGCCAGAAGCCCAAGCCCCACCAACAGGCTTTTGTTGCGCCGCAGGTAGCGCAGGGCCAGGGTGAGCCGGCTCGGCCCGCTGCTCGGGCCTTGAATGGGAACAGACAGCTGCATGGTTGTTTTCCTGATTTGCGTTTCAAATCAAACATGCGCGCTTCGCAGGCCGATGGGTCTCTGCGCGCCTACTTCCGGTCGTATCGGATGCGCGGGTCGAGCAGGGGATAGGTCAGGTCGATGATCATCATGCTCACACCCACTGCGACGATTGTGATCATGCCGATGCCGTAGATCACGAAGAAGTCGTTGGCCAGGATCGCCGCGTTCAGGAGCGACCCGATGCCGGGGAAGCCATACAGGTTTTCCACCAGAATGCCGGCCGACACGATCGACCCAAATGCCAGCGCCAGCGCAGTCACCTGTGGCAGGATCGCGTTTCGCACGTAGTACCAGTAGAAAATCCGGCCCTGCTTAAGCCCCTTGTGCTCGGCAAAGTTGACGTAGTCTTCTCCCTGCACGGTGACGCCCATGCCGCGCATGCCGAGCGCCCAGAACCCCACCGATGTGAGGATGAGCGACAGAGCCGGCAAAATGGCGTGACGGGCCACGTCGAGGATGAACTCGATGCTGAGTTCGGGGCCCAGGAACCGGCCGGTGGTGTATGCGCCGCTGAGCGGCAACAATTTGGCGCGGAAGGCAATGAAATAGATCAGCAGCAAACCGAGCAGGTAGCCTGGCACGGCCGCCAGCACCATGAGTGGCGTGACCATGCCTTTAACCCAGCTCGGGCTGCGCGGCCAGCCGGCCAGCGCGCCGATGCCGGTGCCGATCAGAAACGTCAGCAGCGTGGTGACTGTCAGCAGGATCACCGTCCACGGAAGCGCCTGGCCGATCAGATCAACGACCGTTCTTGGATATCGCATCAGCGACACGCCCAGGTCGCCGCGCAGCACGCTGCCCATATAGTCGAGGTACTGCTCGATCAAAGGCTTGTCCAGCCCGAACTTGGTCTCGAAAGCCTTGATGATGTTTTCCAGGTCTCTCGGCGCGTAACCGGTGGAGCGCTGGATCTCAGCGAATCGCTCGCGGATGGGGTTAACGCGCGACAGGCGTGGAATGAAGAACAAGACAGTGGCGGCAGTCCAGACGACAAAAACGAGGAACAGAAAACGACGAACAAGATAACCGATCTTCACCCTGGAACCTCCGATACCGCGAAGGCGGCCATTTGGCCGCCTTCGCGACTGTCTCCCTCGGGCGTGACGGCCCGGTGGCGCGTGGCATGTGCGCCGCCGGCCCGCACGGCGTCATTTACTACTGAGCAGCCTTGAGGCCCAACACCAGCAGCGGGAAGGTGTGGTGCCAGTAGGCGCCGTTCAGGTAGGGGTTATCCTGGGTCGGCCAGTTTGTCCAGTATGTCTGGTTATAGGGGATGCGGTGCAGCCACTGGATGACCGGGATGTCGATCATTTCGGTCCAGTAGATTTCGATGGCCTTCAGGAACAGGTCGTTGAGCCTGGGATCGCCCGGCGCTATGAGGCGCATCTCGTCTACGATGGCGTCGAGCTGCGGATTGGCGTAGCGCGAGAAGCGGTTGCCGCCGGCTGTTGTGCCAATCGGCGTGGCAAACCGGCTGTGATACAGCTCCATCGTGGCGTATGGGTCCACCACGCTGGCGCCATGGCCGAACAGGTACAGGCCCGGCTTGCCGTCTGCCATGTTCTGGTAGGCGTCGGTGCCGAAGTTGATCGAGGCCTCGAAACCGCCCCGGCGCAGCATTTCGACCAGCACCGGTGTGATGTCGGCGTGGATCGACTCGAAGCCGTTGATGGTGGCATTGACGCGCGCGCCGTTCTTGACCCAGAAGCCGTCGGCATCTTTGGTGAAGCCGGCTTTCTCCATGCGCGCCGCGCTTTCTTCCAGGCTGAACTTGCGCACGCCCATCTCCTCGCCTTTGGCCCGCGCCAGATCGAGGTATTTCTTCAGCGCTGGGTATTCAGGGTAGGGGAAGATGGTTGTGATCCTGGCGCCGTTGTACACCACCTTGTCGATCGTGTCGCGGTCAAGGGCCAGACTCATCGCCCAACGCACATTCGGATCGTTGTAAGGCTCCAGCGCCGTGTTGACCCACAGCGAGTTCGGCCACCAGTCGATGTAGCCCAACGGCTCGTCCTTGCCGGTGTGGGTGATGATCTTCTCGTTCTGGTCCACGGCCGTGCGGATGAGCGATGGGCGCAGGTCGAGGCAGGCGTCGGCTTCGTTGTTGACCACGCGCTGGGCAGCCGTGGTCATGTCGGACAGCGGGATCAGGGTCACGCGCTGGATGTCGGGCTTCTGCTGGAAGCCGGTCTTGAAACCCCACCAGTCATCTCGAATGTCGAAGATTTTCTGCTGGGCCGTTTGCACAGTGTTGAACATCCCGCTATGCACGATGTCGTCGCCGCCGGTGAATGCTGTGATGTCCTCGACCTTCTCGAACACGTGCTTCGGCACGATCGGGATGCCGGTGTCGAACTTGAAGCTGAGGATCTCGAACTTGAAGCGCGGATTTGGGGCCTTGAACTTGATGACGACAGTCTGGTCATCCGGCGTGGTGGTTTCCTTAACGAACTCATTCACCTGCGCGTGATAACTCAGCTTCTCATTTGTGGCGAGCGTGTCGAGGGTGAACTTCACGTCGGCCGATGTGATGGGCGTGCCGTCGCTCCACTCGGCGCCCCGGCGCATGGTGATGGTCAGTTCAGTGTAGTCGTCGTTGTACTTGCTGCTCTCGGCCAGCCAGGGAATCTCCTGGTCGGCAAACACCGAGAAGTAGAACAGCGGCTCCCACAGCAGCGCATTGCCTTCCTGGTGGGTGTAACCGGTGGTCGTCCACGGGTTTGTGATGCCCTGGTTGGTGTACTGGCCGCCGGCGCCGCCGTGGTTCAGCACGAGTGTGCGGTTGCGGGGGACATTCTTTAGCCCGGCAGGGGCTTGCGCAGCCGGCGCTCCGGCTGCCGGCTGTTCTGCCGAAGGCGCTGCGGTGGGCGCGGCCGGCGCGCAGGCTGCCGCGAGCGCGCCGGCGCCGGCGACGGCAGACAACTGAATCATCTTGCGACGTGTGAGCTTGCTGGTCATGGTCCTTAACTCTCCTGCTGTGTTTGGAAATATACGGGTCTGACTTCTGAAATCAGACACTCAAAACGCGATCAAACCTGTTTTCACTGTCGTGGGGCTGGTGATTAAGTGTTACGCTTGCTGGCGCGCGCACCTCCTTGCGGGGAGCAAGGTGTGGCGCCGTTCCGACCGGGCAGATCGGGTAGTGTTGGTCGAGCAACGGCGCGGCTCCACGATACATAGGTTAGCATGATTGGCGCGGTTTGGCAAGATGCGGATGCCCCTTGTTTTCAGTTTTCAGGTATGTAAGCGCTCCCACACGCAGTGGCTGGAGGCCCTGCATTGAAGCGCATGATCTCCAAATCAGAGCCGTTTGCGCTCGAGCAAATCCACTTCTTCAGTTGCGCCATTCCGGCTGATTCGCCAGCTCTTGATCTCGTGCGCGCCAAAGTCGGCTTCCCAGGTCATGCCGGCCCCGCCCATGCGCAGGGTCGCGCGCACAGGCCGGCCGTCTGTCTCATACCCGCGCACGATCAGGTCGTCGGAATCCTCGGCCAGCTTGCATACGCTGAGCAGGATGTTCTTCGGCTCGACGCTGAGATATGAAAAGGACAACGGCAACGCGCCGGCGTGATTAGCCTCGTTGACCGACACCGGCGGCGCGTTCAACTCCCACGCGCGGCGCGGCACGCCGGCTTCGCCCCATGACCCGCGATGTGGCACAAGGCGGTATGTGACGCTTTGCCAGCCCTGATCGTGATAGACGTAGGCGCGGCCTGGCTCCAGCTTCCACGGATCGTGATGGGCGTACACCGGGCTGCGCAGCACGGTCATGCGCATCTCGGCGTTCATCACATCGAAACTGTATTTGCTGTCGTTCAACAGGCTGACGCCATAAGGGACGCGCGCGCCGGCTGCGTCCAGCGCCCAGCCCGACACGTCGAGCCATTGCTGGCCGGGTTCCTCTTCACCGTTGCAGGCGCGCGCCACGCTGCCATAGGGTGTTTCATACGTCGCGCGCGGCTCGGACAGCGCCAGCGGAAATGCCAGTTTGAGCAGCTTGTGCTGCTCCTGCCAGTTCACCGACAGCCGGCATTCGATCAGGTCGATCTCGCGATACAGATACAGGCGTTGCAGCAGGGTCGAGCGCCCCCAGTGCATCTCGACGCGCAACGCGGCGCGCACAGGTCCGTCTTCTTCAACGGTCACGATGGCGTGGCTGAAGCGCCCGACCTCATCGCGGAACGCGCGCGCATCATGGCTCCACGTGTCGCTGCGATCCTCGATGACCAGGCCGATGTTGGCCGGCCCGGCCAGCGCTTCTACCCGATTGCGCTTGTCGAACAGCCGGATCATGCTGCCGGTGGCCGTGTCCACCTCCAGCCGCCAGAACGCATTTTCCAGGCCGGTGGTCGTTGCGGAGCGCGCCACAAGCGAGGGCAGGGGTGTCTCTGGTATCGCGCGCTCAGGCGGAATGATGATGTTTGGCTGCGCGTCCTGCCGGAACACGCGGTAGCCCAGCGCCGGCAACTCGGCGACAAAGCACACGCGCGTTTGCCCCACGACGGTGGTGGGCTGGATGCTCTGGCCTGTGATCGGCGCGCCCTCTGCGCTGTGGATCGCCGGCGCGCTGCGTTCGACCTCCACCGGCACTTTCGCCGGCCAGGGCAATGGGTTGAAGACCACCAGCGCCGTGCCCTCGCCGCGTGTGTCGATGCGGCTGCTGATCGCTTGAATCGCCATGTTCAGGGCGCGGGCAGCGATCGTGGCGCTGTAGCCATACCCATCGCGGGCATCCACATAGGCTTCGGGCAGGCTCGACCCGGCCAGGATGTCGTGGAACTGGTTGAACAGCGCAGCCTGCCAGGCGCTCGTCAGTTCTGCGCGCGGATAGGGCCGGCCTGTGAGCGCAGTTGCCAGCGCGCAGAATCGCTCTGCATTCATCAGCAGGTGTTCGACGCGCCGGTTATGACGTTTCACCTCGGACTCGGCGGCGTAGCATCCCCGCGCATGGTGCTGCAACTCGTCGGCGACGACCGGTATGGCTGCGCCGGCGGCCGCTTCGGCTTCGACCGAGGCGAAGAATGCGTCGAGCGTGCTGAGCGCAATATGCGGATTGCCGGCCTGTTCTGACATGGCGTGGATCGAGTCGATGTTGGCTTTCGTCGGCCCGCCCCCATGATTGCCGACGCCATAGAACACGATGTAGTCCGACACGTAGCCGGGGCGCGCGGCATTGGCTGCCTCCACGTGCTCGCCCAGTTCGTCGGCCCATGTGCCATACGAGCGGCTGATGCGGGCGGTCAACACGCGGCTGCCGTCAGGTGCCTGCCACCAGAACACGTTGCCGGGCAGGTCTTTCTCGTGCGGGCCGGGGCGCATGAAGACATAGCGGCTCATGCCGGACAGGCGCAAAATCTGCGGCATGACTGCGCTGTGCCCGAAGGTGTCGGGGTTGTAGCCGATGGTCGCCATGACGCCAAACGCTTCCTGAAAGAATCGCTGACCGTACAGTGACTGTCGCGCCAGGGATTCACCGCACGGGATGTTGGCGTCCGGCTGAACCCACCAGCCGCCGACGATCTCCCAGCGGCCTTCCCGGACGCGCGCTTTCACCTTCTCGAACAGGGCCGGGTCGGTGTCGCGCAGCCAGGCGTAGAAGGCGGCCGAGCTGCCGGTGAAGACAAAGTCGGGATATTCGTCCATCCGGTCGAGCACCGACTGGAATGTGGATCGAATCGTCTCCAGACCTTCGGGCCAGCGCCAGAGCCAGACCGGGTCGATGTGGGCGTTGCCGATGGCGTGCAGGGTTGGGTTTGTCATGGGTAGTGCGTGGTGCGTATTGCGTGGTACGTATTGCGTGTTGCGTATTGCGTATTGCGTATTGCGTGTTGCGTATTGCGTATTGCGTGTTGCGTGTTGCGTGTTGAGTGGTATGCGTGATACGGAATACGAGACACGGAATACGAAATACGAAATGCGAATCAGTAGTTCGTCGTCCCCTCCAGATCGACGCGCGTGACCGGCCTGCCCGGCTCGGCGTCGAAGAGCCTGGCGTGGCCCACATGTCGGTCGGGGTGCGGTCAACCGGTTGATGCCGGATGGCGGCCAGAATGCGTTGTCGGTGGTCCATCATGTCGATTTTGGATTTTGGATTTTGGATTTGGGATCAGGGCAGGGTTGACAGCGCGAGGGCGTCGAAGGTGGCGCTGCCTTCCTGCGCGAAGACACCCCAGTTGCCGCTTTTAAGATTGTAAAGACGCGCGCTCATTGCCACACGGCTGCCGGCTGCGCCCTCGGCGTACACCTCGCACACGCTGCCATCCACAAAGACCGTGAGACGCGCCGGCTGGTCTGCCATCAATCTCAGCGGGCGCTCGATCTCGACCCAGTGCGGCAGGTCGCCGGCCCGGGGCCACGAGTCCAACACCAGGCGCTGCCGGTGCGGCTCCAGCCGGATGTAGTAGGCGGAATCCAGGTCGTCGCTGACGCGCAGCATGAGGCCGCAGCCTTTGACGCCGGTGCCGGGGCGCACGGTTGCTTCAATCTTGCATGTGGCGGGCAGCGCGCCGGCTACCGCGCAGGCGAATGTGCCCTCGGCCTGCAACGTCGTGCCGGCTTCCCACACCGGCGTCCTGCGGCTGAATGCGGCGCTAACAGGCGCCGGTGGGCGAACGCTCAGCGTGCCGTCCTCATTCTGAACGATCTCGTGCGTGACCAGGTTGCCGCCCCATTGCCACGCCCCGGTGTCGGTTTCGCCCTGCCGAGTGGGGTTCCATCCGAACAGGAAGCGGCGCTGCCCATCGGACGCAGTTTTGGCGGCGTAGAAGGCGCGCCCGTCGAACACGTCGTCAGCGGGCGTGTGCCACGGCCCGCTGAGCGCGCGCGCCATGCGGTAGCGCGTGACGCAGCGTTCCGTGAACTCGGAGAAGAGCAGATACCACCAATCGCCCATGCGAAACAGGTCGGGGCACTCGTGGGTGAAGTACAGGCCCGGCGCGTAGAGCGGCTCGCGCGGCTGCCAGTGTTTGAGGTCGGTTGAGGCGCACACGGCGGTGAGACCGCGCCGGCGCGCCGGCCCCTGCGTCCCGCGCGCGGCGAGCAACATCCAGAACTCGCCTGCGTCGTCGTTCCAGAATACGAAAGGGTCGCGCCAGTCGTGCGGCTCGTAGCCTGCCGGCGCAAAGAAGGTGTCTTCGGGCAGCTTGCGCCAGCGCAGCAGATCGTCGCTCACGGCATGCATGACGCCCTGCTCGGGCTGGCCCTGTCGGCGCAGATGCGGATTGTGGCCGGTGTAGAAAATGTGATACTGCCCCAGCGCCTCGATCACTGAGCCGGTGAAAACGTACAAATCCTGGGCGTCGTGGCCGCCGCGCGGCAGCATCTCGCCGTGTTCGGTGAAGTGAACGAAGTCGGTCGTGCTGATCTGATACCAGGGTGTGCCTTCGCCGCGCCGGTCGCGGTCGCGCCAGTCGAGCAGATAGAACAGGTGGTAGCGCCCGTTTTTGTGGAACGGGATGAAGTCGGCGGCCCACGCGCCTTCCGGCTTGTAGAAAAACAAAGTCATTCCTCATTTGCTCCTCAGCCACGAGGCTGTGTCCGGCAATTTCTCACGGCTCTGGGCGCGGCTTCTTGCGCGCGCCCCAGGCGCGCGACACCGGCACGACAAACATGATGCCGCTGTTCGGCGCCTGGAAATCTCCGACGATGTCGAGCGCGGCGCGCGTGGCGCGCTCGAGCACAATGTCATCGTCGATCAGCGCAAACACAATATGGTTGGGCGTCTGGCTGCCGCCCAGCATGGCGCGCAACGACACCATGAGCGGCCAATCGTCGTGTGTGCTGGCGTACCTGCCGCCTACCGCGCCGAGCATGGTCACGCCGGATACGCCGGCTTCCTGCCAGGCGTCGAGCACGGTGGCGCATCGGTCCAGATCATCCGTCACCAGCGCGAGCAGATTCAGCGACATACGTGATCTCCTTCGATTCGGGGGCGCGCCGGGCAAACGCCCAGCGCAGCAAAAACGGCGTGACCAGCGTCGTGGCCAGCACCATGATGACTACAACGACAAACACGGTTTCGTCGATCAATCCGCGCCTGAGACCGACCGTCGCAACGATCAGGCCCACCTCGCCGCGCGAGACCATGCCCAGCCCCACGCGGCCGGCCTGTGCCCAGCTCATGCCGCCCAGCCGCGCGCCCAGGCCGCAGCCGACCACTTTGGACAGAACGGCCACCAGCGCAATGACGACGGCAAAGAGCACACCAGAGCCGGCCAGCGATCGCGTGTCGGCCTCCAGCCCGATGCTCACCAGAAAGAGCGGCACGAAGAAGGCATAGGACAGCGTGTGCATGCCGCGCTCGATTTCCTCGCGGTGGCGTGTGCGCCCGAACATCACGCCGGCCAGAAATGCGCCGGTGATCGCCGCCAGTTGCCCCACCACCTCAGCAGACAGGGCATACAGCAGCATGACCACAATCGCCAGCGCCACAACGCCCTCACTGATTCTGAGCCGATGCACCAGGTCAGCCAGGCGGGGCAGGATGAACAGCCCGACGCCCACAGCGCCCGCAAAGTAGAGCACCATCTTTGCGATGACGATGGCAATATCGCCGGCTGCGTTGCTGCCCGCGCCGGCGCCGCCCGCGCCGATCGCCAGAAAAATTGACAACGCCAGAATCACCAGCACGTCATCTGCGACCGCCGCGCCAAGCAGCGCCAATCCCTCTTTGCTGCGCAACACGTTGAGTTCGAGCAGTGTTTGCGCCGAGATGCTGACGCTGGTGGCGCTGAGAATCAGCCCGATGAAGATGCTGGCCGGCAGAGCTTTGCCAAACAACAGCGCGCCGGCCGTCCCCATGAGGATCGGCGCGATCACGCCCAGCGTGCCGGCCAGAATCGCCACCCGGCCGGTTTTTAACATGTCCTGGATATCCACTTCCAGGCCGGCCACAAACATCAGGAAGATCACGCCGATCTCCGCCAGATCGAGGATGACCTCGTGGCTGAGTGCCGAGTCGAGCAGGCGCCACTCGAACAACCCGATCAGGCTGGGGCCGAGCGCAAGGCCGACCAGCAACTGCCCGAGCACAGACGGTTGTTTCAGCCGGGTGGCCACATAGCCCGCGCCTTTGGCGGCCGCAATCAGGATGGCAAGTTCCAGCAGTAATTGCAAAATGGGTGTCATTCCATCAGGTCTCCCTGCGGTAGCACAGCGACGCGGGTGTGATCCGCACCGCGCATTCTATGCCCGATCCTCCAAAGGATTCACCCTTCCGCAGATTCCAAACCTGCGGGCAGCCCCCGCCCGCGCGAGGGTGACAGGGAAAATGTCATGCCTGCGCAATCCCCGCCTGCGCGGACGTGACGGTGTGAAGAATGTCTGCGCGGTGAGACCGCGCGGTCTTACCGCCTGCCCATAGCGGCAGGTTTAGTCAGATAATGGGCGCACGGAGCACTGTGAAGCGATGCAATCTGACCCATACCTCATCACGCCCGGCGCTAAAGTTGATCTCGCCGATTTCGATCCTGCGGACACCAGTCGCTATAACGGGCGCAAAGGCGACGCCCGGCAGGAACTGGACGAACTGACCAACCGGCTGGAAGTCCTGCAGGAGCTGATGTACGCCGAGAACAAGCGCAAGCTGCTGATCGTGTTGCAGGGCATGGACACCAGCGGCAAAGACGGCGTGATCCGGCATGTGTTCGAGGGCGTCAACCCGCAGGGGGTGCGCGTCGCCAACTTCAAAGCGCCCACGCCGCTGGAATTGTCGCGCGACTATTTGTGGCGCGTGCACGCGCACACACCCGGCAGCGGCGAAATCGTCATCTTCAACCGCAGTCACTACGAAGATGTGCTGATCGTGCGCGTGCAGGGCCTGGCCCCGGAAGCCGTGTGGCGCAAACGCTACGAGCACATCAACGCCTTCGAGAAGATGCTGGTGGATGAGGGCGCCACCATTCTCAAGTTCTTTCTGCACATCAGCAGGGATGAACAGAAGAAGCGCCTGCAGGCCCGGCTGGACGACCCCACCAAACACTGGAAGTTCAATGTGGGCGACCTGAAAGAGCGCGCGCGCTGGGACGATTACATGCGCGCTTACGAGGACGCCTTGAGCAGGACATCGACCGAATGGGCGTCGTGGCGCGTGGTGCCATCGGACGTGAAGTGGTATCGTAACCTGGTGATTGCCCGCGCCATCGTCGGCGCGCTGGAAGGGTTCCAGATGACCTGCCCGCAGCCGAAGGAGGACCTGTCGAAGGTCGTGATCGAGTGAGCCGGCGCGGTCGGCGCGCAATGCGCGGGGTGTGGCGTGAGGATCTGAAACTGAGAGATGGAGGTTGGAAATGGATGTGACAACAGCAAGTGAGCAGGCGAATCGGACGCAGCCCACCCTGACCGGGCAGCTTCCGGCGCTGCGCGAAAAGTACGAACGCGATGGCTACGTGATTGCCCGCAACGTGATCGAGCCGGAATTGGTAGAGGAGGGGCGCCGGCATATCGCGTGGTTGCTGGATCAGAATCCCGGCACACGCCCCGAGCAACTGCACAACTGGCTGATGACCGACGACCCGTTCTGGGTGCGGCTGGTCAGCGATGACCGGCTGCTCGACATCGCCCAGCAATTCATCGGCCCGGATATTGCACTGTTCGCTTCGCATTACATCGCCAAGCGACCCTACGACGGGCAGGCTGTGTTGTGGCATCAGGATGGCTCGTACTGGCCGCTGGAGCCGATGGAAGTTGTGACCTTGTGGCTGGCGCTCGACGACTCCACGCCGGAGAACGGCTGCCTGCGCGTGCTGCCCGGCACGCAACACACCGCGCTGCAACAAATGAAGGAGCGCCGGGATGTGGACAACGTCCTCAACTCGGCTATCGATGACGCCTTCGTGGACGAGTCGCAGGCGGTGGATGTCATTCTGAAGGCCGGCGATGTGTCGATCCACCATCCGAATGTCATTCACGGCTCGAACGCCAACACCTCGCCGCTGTGGCGACGCGGGCTGACGATCCGTTATATCCCGGCATCCACGCGCATCCTCAGCGACCGGCAGTGGCCCAGCGCGTTCCTGTTGCGTGGTAAACCCGTGCCGGGTGTGAATGACTATCTGCCGTGGCCGAAGTACAAGGCCGGCAGGCACATGCCTTTTCGCGGCGCGGAAACCTATCACCAGCGCGAGCCGGCGCGGGCGTGACCCAACCGCCCGACACTGCGTGAAGACGCCGGGGCGAGGCCGCAATCGCCCCGGCCAGCAGACCATCCTGCGCGCTATTTCTTGCGCGCTTTCATCATGCCCATGATCGAGGCGACGACTGCCGCCCAGGCGGTCAATGCGGCGATGGCGATCTTGCTGGCATCGACTACCGGCTTGACTTCGACCCCGCCCGGCGTGACCACAACGACAGCCACCGGCCGGGACGTGGTGTAGCCGCCACCCCCGCCCCCGTTTCCGCCGCCGAAATCTTTCACGCCGCCGGCTTCGCGGTTCGTTCCTCCTCCCGCGCCGAACCCGAACCCCAGCGCGCCGATGACCTCGGCTGCCGGGATCACGAGCACGTCGCCCTGCTGGGCCGGCTTGCCGTAGGCTGCCTCGACACTGGCGATGTTTGTCACGCGCAGCACAGCGTCGCTGATGCGTTGTCCGCTGATTTGAGAATCGAACAGGGCTTCTTCAGGGGGCGATGGATTGGATGTTGTCTGGTTGCTCATGGGAAACTCCTTGCAGATGCAGGGATTGGTTTCTGGCGCGACGGGACGCAATCGACATGACTGCGGCAGTCAGCGCCAGGAGCGCTGGCGCTGCCCATAGCGCAAGCTCGATCCACCGCGTCGCATCGCGGATCGGAATGATGCGCGCGCCGTCGCCGGGCGATTGAACCTGAACCGACACGGGGCGGGTCCAGATGAGGCGGACGAAGTCCGCGCTGCCTGCGCCGGGCAGGCTGAGGCGCAGTGACCAGGTGTTGAGCCGGATCGCGTGGTTGCCGGCTTGCAATGGCGGGCTGGTGTGCGTCTCGACCGACACGAAATGTGGGCGCATGGCTTCTCCTCCTGCAGGATTATCCCACCGCTGGCTTCCTGCCGGGCGCTACAGTGAGCCTCGGAGGTCTGACGATTTCTCCGTCAATCTTTCGTCGGATGACGCTGTGATTATGGCGTGTTACGGTTTGGCTGTCACGCGCGGGTCATAGCGGGCCGTGTCCGTGTCGGCGCGGGTACGGAATCCTCGGAGGTGCATATGTCGCAGGCGCAACGATCCAGTCTTGTCGGCGGTCTTCTTCTCATCGGGGTGGGCGCACTTTTCCTCGTTTATCAACTCTCGCCTTCATTGCGCGAGCTATTGGCGATTCGGTTTGCGTGGCCGCTGATTGTGGTGGGCGTCGGTGTGTTTCTGCTTTTCCTCGGCCTGGTCGTTGGAGCGCCGGATATGGCAGTGCCGGCGTGCATTGTGGGCGGCATCGGCGGGCTGCTGTACTGGCAGAATGCCACCGGAAACTGGGAGAGCTGGGCCTATGTCTGGACGCTCATCCCCGGCTTCGTGGGCATCGGCGTGATCCTGGCGGGGTTGTTCGGCGGCCGGCTGGTCAAAGGCGCGCGCGAGGGATTGGGTCTGCTGTTCATCAGTCTGGTTGGATTTGCGATCTTCGGATCGCTGCTGGGTGGGTTCGATGTGCTCGGCCCGTACTGGCCGGTGTTGCTGATCCTGGCCGGCGTAGCCATTCTCATTCGCCCGCTGTTCGGCCACCTGTGAAACAAAACACCCTCCCGCAGGTTCCTCAACCTGCGAGAGGGTGCGGGCGCGAAGGAGATACAACCCATGAAGCGAAACACATTGTTCTGGGGCGCCATTCTGATTCTGGTCGGCGCGCTGCTGCTGCTCGACAACCTGAATATTCTGCCGTTCTCGGTATGGGGGGTGTTGTGGCCGCTATTGTTGATCGCCGCCGGCGTGTGGGTGTTGCTGGGCGTTTCGCGCGGCGGGCGCAGCGTGGAGGCGCAGCAGGTGTCGATCCCACTGGAAGGCGAGCCGGCGGCGCGTGTCAAACTGAGTCACGGCGCCGGCGAATTACTGGTGAGCGGCGGCGCGGCGCCGGGCTATCTGCTGTCTGGCACATTCAACGGCGGCGTCGAGTATCGCTCCACGCGCGAAGCCGGCCGGCAGATCGTCAAGCTCAAGTCGCCGCTGGTGTTTGTCGCGCCGTGGGATATGTTCAGCCGCAATGCTCGCATGTGGTCGATCGAACTGAACGGTGACATCCCTCTGGCGCTTGAGATCGAGTCGGGGGCGAGCAGCAGTCGCATCGACCTGTCCGGCGTCAGGCTCACTGACCTGGAGCTTGAAGTTGGGGCCAGTTCGGCAGATGTGTCGTTGCCCGCCGGCGCCGGAAGCGCGCGTGTGAAGATCGAGGCCGGCGCTGCCTCCGTCACGCTGCGGGTGCCTCCGCAGGCCGAAGCCCGCGTCCGATATGAAGGCGGCCTGTCGAGCCTGAACATCGACCGCGCGCGCTTTGTCCAGTCCGGCAACACTTACCAGACCGCCGGCTTCGACGCGGCGACTGACCGGCTCGATATCGACATCGAGTCGGGCGTCGGCTCAGTAACTATTCTCTGATATTGCGTGGTGTGTCACAGGAGGTTTTCATATGGCTCGCTTTGATGTGCGCATCGTGTGGGGCGCGTTGTTGATTGTGGCCGGGCTGCTCTTTCTGGCCCAGTCCATGGGATTGATTCCCAGCGCCTGGGGCGCGCTCTGGGCAGTTGTGTTTGGCGTGGCCGGCCTGGCTTTTGTGGCCTGGCTGTTCGTCGATCGCAGGCAGTGGTGGGCGATCATTCCGGGCCTGACCTTGCTTGGATTGGCCGGCGTCCTGGTCTTGTCGATGCTGGCGCCTGAAGAGAACGACGGCTGGACCGGCGCCGTTTTCCTGGGGGCGATTGGCCTCAGCTTTGTAATCGTATATATCATGCGGCGCGACTTCTGGTGGGCCTTGATTCCCGCCGGCGCGTTGATGACGCTGGCGCTTGTCGCGCTGTCCACGTCCTTCATGACCGGGCTGGAGTCGGGCGCGCTGCTCTTCATCGGTCTGGGTGTGACCTTTGGCATTGTCGCGCTGCTTCCCACGCCCGACGGCCGCATGACCTGGGCCTGGATTCCGGCCGGCATCCTGGGCGCCATGGGCATTCTCATTGCGCTGGCCATGGGCTCGCTGCTAAACTACGTGTGGCCGGTGGCCCTCATCATCGCCGGCCTCTACATTCTGATTCGCGGCTTCGTGCTCAGGAAGTCTTGAGGCTGCGACAGCACAGGGAACTCGCCATGGACTCGAACTCCTCTTTTCACTCATATGGCCCTCGGCGGCGCATCAGCATTTTCTTCCCGCTTCTGCTCATCATCGCCGGCTTTGTGCTGCTTCTGACCAACATGAAGCTGGTGGACTGGGACATCTGGGACGCCATCTTCTTGCTCTGGCCGGTCTTGTTCATCGCCGGCGGGCTGGATGGCCTGATTCAGGGCGAAAACCCGGTCTGGCAGGTTTTCTGGCTGGGCGTCGGCGCGCTGCTGTTGATGGGCAACCTGGGCTACCTGGCATGGTCCAGTTGGGACATCGTGGCGCGCCTGTGGCCGCTGTTGTTGATTGCCGCCGGCTTGAGCGTGCTGGCCGGCAAGTCCAGCGTCGGCAGACTGGTCAGCGCCGGCATGGTGGTCGCCCTGCTCGGTGGCGCGCTCCTGCTGCTGAGCCAGACCCCGCTGCCTGTTGTCACGGTTGAGGGCGATCGCATCAGCCAGTCGCTTGACGGCGCGCGCAAATCCGATGTTGACCTGAACCTGTCTGCCGGCAGGCTGCGCCTGACCGCCATGCCGGAAGCCAGCGGCCAAATCGAGGGCGCGCTGCGCCAGCAGGACACGCGCACTATCGAGCAGAGCCATTACGTGTCACAGGACACCGCGTATTTTGCGCTGCGCAGCGCCGGCGTGGCCGTCTGGGTTCCCTTCGGCCCGAACCGGCAGCAGAACGAGTGGGATCTGCGCGTCAATCCCGAAGCGCCGCTCACGCTGAAGGTCTCGATGGGCGCCGGCGAGATGGACGTGAATCTGACCAACACCGTGATCGCGCGCGCCCGCCTCAACATGGGCGCCGGCTCGGTTGCTGTCACGTTGCCTGATGAGGGGCGCTTCGAGGCGCAGGTCGAGGGCGGCGTTGGATCGATCACGGTGCTCCTGCCCAGGACGATGGCGGCGAGAGTGCGCGCAAACACCGCGCTGGTTGATCTTGATCTGCCGCCCGGCTTTGTGGAGGATGGCGATGTCTGGCGTTCGCCCAATATCGCCGGCGCTGATAGTGTCGTTGACCTGACGATCAATCTGGCGATCGGGCGCGCGGTGATCCGCTATCTGGGCGAATGACCCATGCCCGTCAGCGCGCACAGCGGACTTCGTCCACAGGGCCAGGCCTCTTTACGGGGCCTGGCCTTTGTGTTTATGATGCCGTCACCATGCAAGTCACAGTTCTGGGCGCAACGGGTTTTATCGGCGGGCAGATTGCGCGCGCGGCTGTGGCGCGCGGCTGGCGTGTTCGAGCAGCGCGTCGCCATGCCGGCGCGCTGGGCGCGATTGGCGATGCGCCGGTGGAATGGGTCGAGGCCAATCTTGCGGATGAGACCTCGCTGGCGCGCGCCATGCGCGAGTCGGAGGTGGTGTTTCATGCTGCGGCGTCGTATCCCCAGGACTTTCGCAACATCGCACGGGCGGTGGCACAGGCCAGTCAGGAGATGGAGCGCGTGCTGCGCTCTGCGCGGCAGGCCGGCGTTCGACGCCTCGTGTATACCAGCAGCCTAACCACGCTGGGGCTGGCCGGGCCGGGCCGGCTGGCCGATGAAAGTCTGTTCTATACGCCAGGCGCTGCCCGCAGCGCCTACTTTGAAGCCAAATATGACATGGAGCAGATTGCGCTGCGCGCAGCAGCCGACCCGCAGACCGCTCTTGAGGTGGTGGTATTGCTGCCCTCGGCCGTGTTCGGCCCCGGCGATGTGAAACCGACCACCAGCGTCGTGATCCGTGACGCGGCGCGCGGCCGGTATCCCTTCTACTTCGACGCAATCATCAACGCCGTCGATGGCCGGGATGTGGCGTGGACGCACATTGCTGCCGCCGAGCGCGGGCGATCCGGCGAGCGGTACATCGTGGGCGGACACAATCTGACCTTGCGCCAGTTGCTCGACACAGTAGATGCGATTGTCGGGCGCAGGCATAGGCGCGTCAGGGTGTCGCGCCGGCTGGTGCGCGCGCTGATCGGCCTGACCGACCGTCTGCCTTTTACGCATGTGCCGGAGAACTTTCGCACGTTCGAGTTCTGGCAGCCGGTGTCCAGCCGCAAAGCGCAGACTGAACTAGGGCACACCATCCGCCCGTTTGAGGAGACGGTGCGCGACACGCTGATGTGGTTTCAGGAAACGCTGAGGACTTAGTGCCTGCAAAGCAGGGCAAGCCCTGCGGCTTGCCCTACCGGCATACCCCACTTAGTCCGCGACGCCTACTGTGAGTTGAGCGCCTCGTCGATAGCGGCCTGGAAGGCGATGAGGGGCTGCGCGCCGACGATCAGCTTGCCGTTGATGAGGAAGGAGGGAGTGCCGCGCACCCCTACTTTTTGACCTTCCTGAGCGTCCTGTCGCACACGATCCAGCGTCAGGTCTTCGTTCAGGCATCTGCTGAATGTCTCGGTGTTCAGGTCGAGCGCGACGGCGAATTCGACGAATTGCGCTTTGGTTGCTACCAGCCGGCCTGCCCGTTCGCGCTCGGTGTACAGGTAATTGTGATAATCCCAGAAGCGCCCCTGGTCGGCGGCGCACTCAGCAGCTTGCGCGGCGATGGCCGATTCCGGGGTGAGGAAGGGGAAATGCTTGAAGCTGTACTTCACCTTGCCGGTGTCGATGTATTGTTTCGCCAGTTCAGGGAAGATCGTGGTGTGGAACCTCAGGCAATACGGGCACTGGTAGTCGCTGTACTCGATGATGGTCACGGTGGCGTCGGCGTTGCCGATCATATTTGGCCCGCGCGGTGTGGCGTTCCTGATGGCTTCGGGGTCGCCGGCCGGCTCCTGTTCCTGATTCGCGGCATCTGCGCTGCCTTTCAACGCCTCTTCGACGCCGGCTCTGGCGGCTTCGCGCACGGCTGACATATCCACACCAAGTCCCTCAGCTTCGCGCAACGCCTCCTGCGCGCCGGCTTTGGCGGCGGCCTGCACCGCAGCCAGATCGGTTGTGGCCGGGCCGGCGCTCAATGAGCCGGTCAGCGCCAGCGCGCCGGCCAATACTGCCGCCCCTGCAAGCGCGCCAAGCGCAAACCAGCCCAGCGGCGCGCGGTCTTTTGGCGGGATGAATCCCGCGTTACTTTGTTGTTTGTCCATCGATCATGCTCCTGATCTGTCGGCCAGTTCGTGATACAGGCGCTCGTATTCTCGCACCGAGCGCCCGGTATTGTATAGATGCGCGATGGCCTCGCGCGGTTTCCTGTAGCGGCCGGGGTTGCCGGCCACTTCGATAATGGCCTCGGCCAGCGCGGCGTCGTCTCCCACCGGCACGACCCTGCCCATGCCGGTTGTCTGCACCGGCACGCGCACGCCCGGCAGGTCGCTGCAGATCGAGGGCGTGCCACATAGCATCGATTCGACTTGCACAAGCCCAAATGACTCGGTTGAATTGAGACTGGGCAGCACGGTGACATCGCAGTTGGCGTACAGCGCGGCCAGTTCGTCGCCGTGCAATGAGCCGGTGAATGTCCACACCGGGCCGAGCGCGTCGAACTCGGGTTGCAGCCGGCGCGCATAGGCTTCTTCGCCCAGCACGTTGCGATACGGGCCGGCAAACAAAACGCGCGCCGAGGGCAGCGTTTGCCGCACGCGCCGCAGCGCCTTCACCAGTACCTCGACGCCCTTTTCGGTTGCCAGCCGGGCCACCATGCCGATAATCGGGCGCTCGCGCAGCTTCCATTTGGCCGCGAATTCAGTCACTCCCTCTGGCGTCGGCGTCGGCATCTCCACCGGCGGCGGGATGACCGTCAGCTTGTGCGCGTAGCGCGACAGGAATGGTGAGTGCCGGGCATAGTCGTCGGTGTATGCGACCAGTCGATCGGTGAAGCGCGCGGCGATGTGGTTGGCGGCGCGGATGACAGGGCCGGCCAGACTGTTGAGCAGGCCGCGCGGCAACTGGATGTCGCAGTGGTATGTCAGCACGACCGGCTTGCTTAGCCGGCGCGCGTTGATGGCCAGGCCGGCGCCGTCAAACTGCGGCAGGTGCAGATGCACAATGTCATGTTCGCGGATCAGACGTCGGGCTGTGCTGCCGAATGCCGGCATGATGACGCCTTTGCTCAGGCGAAAAGCCACCGGCACGCGCACAATCTGCGCCCCGCCCTCGCGGGCAAGCAAGGGCAGCGCCCGATCATATTGCGAGGTAAGCACCGTCACAGTGTGACCGGCGTCAGCCAGTCCTTTCGCCAGCCGCTGCGCATAGATTGTCAGACCGCTGATGTGCGGGCGGTAGTACGTGAGAACCTGCAAAATGCGCATGTCGGATTACAGCGCGGCGCCTGAGCGGGTTCAGTCGCGCGCGGGCGCGCCGTCCCCGGCCAGGGTGATGTGCGCGTCTGACGCCTGCGCTTGCGCTGCTGCGCGCTGGCTGCCGGATGTGACTTTGCCGAACGTCAGGCCAAGCCGGGTCAGGCTGAACACCCCCAGCAGGATGAGCACGAGTTGCTGGCCCAGCGACCACACGAAGGCGAATGCTACGGCGGCGTTCTTATCTACCCCAAATGGGATGACCAGCGATTCGCGCGCCAGCGGCTGCACGACGCCCAGGCCGCCCGGCGCCGAGGGCAACGCGCCGCCCAGGTTCGACATCACCATGACCACGCCGGCCTGATCGAGCGCGCCGGGCATGAACGCCCACATGGCGAACCAGGCCACGAAAACATTGGTCGCCCACACGCCGGCGTTGGTGAACAGAACGAGCGCCACCTTGCGCGGTGTGTTGATCACACGGAAACCATCGCACACATCGTTGAAGAGGCGGATGATGCGCTCGGCCCTGAATCGCGCAAAGCGCCGTTCGACCCGGCCAAACACGGCGCGCAGCAATCGCTCGACACGCCCGGATTGCCAGATCATCACCGCCAGCGCGGCCACCAGCGCGACGATGAACAGTCCGCCGGTCAGCGCCACGCGAGAGAACTCGGCCGGCATGGGGATGAACTGGGCGAACGCCGCGAACAGCACCAGCACAGTGGCCAGATCGAGCATGCGCTCGACTACCACAGCGGACAGCGCGCGCGCCATGCTGGCGCGGGTGCGCTCGCCGATCACCCAGGCGCGGGCCAGCTCTCCCAGCCGCAGGGGCAATGTGGAGTTGACCATGTAGCCGATCGTGATGGCGTGGTACGTGACGCCCAGGGGTGTGTTGTCCATCAACAGCGACCAGCGCCACACGCGCATGAACAGCGTGGCGAACAGGGCAATCAGGGCCGGCAGCAGCCAGATGACCTGCGCGTTGGCCAGTTGGGCGAAGAACTCATCGAATCGAATGTCGCGCAGCGTCAGGTAGAGGCCGGTCGCGCTGATGGCAAGACCCAGCCACAGTTTCCAGTTTTTCAGCACAGCGATTGATCCTGGCGGGTTGAGAATGGGGGCAAGGATAGCATCATCGCGCGATCTGTCCGCGATTGCGCTGCTGGCGTCGCCACAGAAAGATTGCGGCGATCAGACATGCCAGCCCTGCTGACCCGGTGATGATGACGATGATGGTTTGCGTATGATCTGCGGAGAAGGCTGGCCCGCGCGAGGGCGCCCCGGCGCGCAGGGCTGTGGCGCGATCACTGAACGCCATGGCGACCACCTGGGCAATGGTTTCGGACGGTGTGGGAGCAGGGGTGCTTCGCGTGCCGGCGCTGGCTTCCGGGAAGGTGATGAACAGGCCGGATGAGTCGCACTGAATCGTTGGATCGCCGGACAGGTCGATGGCAGGCCCTCTGGCGTCGCTGACGCGCACCCGCCACACCGTTGCCGGGCTGCTGGTTTCGATCATGAGCGCATAGCGCAGCACCTCCGATTCGCGCAGGACGGGTGTGTAAAAGCTCAGTTCGCGCGTTGTCAGCTCGGCCCGGCTTGACTCGGACCACCCGCCGAGAATGCGGGCCGGTTCCTGCACATGGGCCGCGACTCGGATGTTGGTGGCAACGATGCGCAGGTTGGCGGGAGTGGGGCTGGCGGCAGGTGTGGGGCGTGTGTCGGTGGCCGGTGGTGTAGCGCGCGCGCCGGGCGTTGTGTCGAACACGCACACATGCACCAGCCAGGCCGGCTCAGGGCCGGGAACAGCGCGCTCGGCGCGAACGACGTACTTGATGCCGGGTGGCAGCGGGGTTGCTGTGGCGAGGGGCGCAGTGTATTGCCGCCCTTCTGCCGCATTGCTTTCAGCGGCATCCGGTGTCGGTGGTGGAGGCGCTGAGGTGGCTGCGGGCGTCGGCGTTGAGGTCGGTGTTCTGGTCTGACGCGGCAGGGTTTGAGCGGGTGTAACTGTTGGCGGCGGCGCAGTAGCTGTGCAGGTTGGGGCAGGGGCGTCGGTCGGCGGAACTGGCGTGTCCGGCGGTGGCTGAGGTGTGTTTCTCGGCGGTTCAGGCGTGTCTGTAGCTGGTTCGGGAGTGATGACACTCTCCAATGCGCGCGCTGCCACACGAAAGCCGGGGTGCTCGACGGAAAACATCTGCGTAGCCAGGGCCAGGCCACACAGAGCAAGTGGCAACAACCAGACTGGTCTGATAAATCGTTGACTGACTTGCATGGGAGGTGGCCTGTTGTGCCAGAGCCAAGTATAAGCCATGTGCGACTTTGTCCGCCGCATAAATTGATGGGTTGTCCATATCAGAAAATGCGCCCTGCGAGACTTTGCTATCGACTTTGCGCAGGGATGACGCAGAGCAGTTCTGCGCGTTGGCGCTATGCCGGCGCTGCGCGCGTGGCAGCGACGCGGCTCAGCAGAGCGTCCAATGCGCCGGGGGGCAGCCGAATCGATCCCAGCGCCAGTTCGGTGTCGCGCACCGGAGAGTGAAAATCGCTGCCGCCTGTGATGAGCAGGTTGTGCTTGCGCGCCAATGCGGCGAATGCCTCAGACTGCTCGGCTGTGTGCAGCGGATAGTAGACCTCAATTCCATCCAACCCATGCGCAAGCATGTCCTCGAACACTGCCATCAGGTCGCCTTTGTAGAGGGCCGGATGGGCAATAACGGCGAGGCCGCCGGCGCGGTGGATGAGGTCTACCGCTTCCGCCGGGGTGAGCGCATCATTGGGCGCGAAGGCTGGCCTGCCCTCGGCCAGATATTCATCGAACGCCTGCTGTTTGGTCTGGACATGGCCGGCTTCGACCATTGCGGCGGCGATGTAAGGCCGGCCGAGCATGGCGTCGCCGGCCAGCTCCTTCACCCGTTCAAATTGAACCGGCTTGCCCAGGCGCTCCAGGTTGGCCAGGATGCGTCTGGCGCGGCTTTCCCGGCTCGAACGCAGGTCCGCGATCTGCTGGCGTGTGGCTTCGTCTGTCGGGCGCACGCCGTAGCCCAGCACGTGCACTTCGCCCTGTGACGACAACGAACTAATTTCGATGCCGGGGATGACGGTGACGCCTTGCGCGGCGCCGGCTGCCAGCGCCTCGTCATGGCCGTCGATCGTGTCGTGGTCGGTGATGGCAATGACGCGCAGATCGCGCAGACGCGCGACGCGCACCAGCTCGGCCGGCGTGTAATATCCGTCAGATGCCGTCGTGTGGCAGTGCAACTCGGCCCGTGAATTGGATCCATTGGGGGCCGGAGCCGAGGGTGAAAGTGTGGTCATAGTTGTATTCGGTGCGGGTGGTGATACGGGCTGAACGTCCCCATACATGCAAAACGCCGCGAGCGACATCATCGCTCGCGGCTGATTGACACGTCACGATTGAGTTAGCGTTGCTCGCGCGGTTCGACAGCAAACCGAACGGCTGTGCGCTCGGTGCCTTCGATATCGACTTCAGAGAAGGATGGAATCACGACGACGTTGATCCCATCGAGGAGCAGGTAGCCTCGCGCAATGGCTGCCGCCTTGATCGCCTGGTTCACCGCGCCGGCGCCGATGGCCTGAACGTCTGCCCGACCGTGCTCGCGGACTACGCCTGCGATGGCCCCGGCCACGGCAGTTGACCGCGAGTTGGCCGATACCTTGATGATCTCCGGCCCGCCGGCCGGCGTTGTCTTCCCGTTGTTATTGGCCGTGTTAATCTCATCCATGTTTCCAACTCCAGTTACAACTCCTGCTCCATACCCATACTCATCATGATGACGCCTTTTGAGCGCAGGCTGAGAGGATGATTAACGAATCATCAAAAGGAGTGGTTGCGCACGGGTCGACAGTAAAGCTGCGAGTAACAAGCGTTTTAAGGCTTGTTGTGCGGGCGGTTTGCACCCGGGCCGGGGGTCTTCCTGCGTTCCTCTGCCTCCAGTCGATCGCGGTAGGCCTTGATGCGATCAACCACAGCCTCGCTGCCGGTCATGACCCAGAACAGCCAACCCAGCAGCACAAAGAGGGGGGGCACGATCAGCAGGCTCAGCGCCAGCAGCGCGAACGCAACGATCAGAAGGATCAGTGTAAACACCGGATTGGCGCCGGCAACCAGCGCGCCATTCCGAAGCGACACTTTCCAACTCTTGGTCTCCTGTTCCACGTAAAACGGAAAAGCGTAGAACTGGATGGCCACCCAGAACAGCAGCGCGGCCAGCCATGCGCCCTGCACCCACGCCACCCATGCTTCATTGGGGAACTGGAGCGGGTACCACAGGAAATTGAGCAAGAGCAGCATCAGCACTGCGAAGGACAACAGGAGATAGCGCCACCACTTCCAGATATTCTGCTTGAGCGCGGTGAAGAAATACTCCCACGAGATGGCAAAGCCATTGGCGACGCGGTTGCAGACGGCA
The DNA here is from genome assembly GCA_937927775.1 of uncultured Anaerolineae bacterium. Lineage (GTDB taxonomy): Bacteria > Chloroflexota > Anaerolineae > J036 > Brachytrichaceae > Roseilinea. Next base: position 48,237 of record CALBEF010000017.1, read on the forward strand.
TACAAGGCGGCCCAGCACCCGGCGAATGGAATGAACGTCGGCACGGACATCACCACAAGCGCCGCAACGGTCAACACCAGGGTCGAACGCACGTTTTCCGGCGTTGTCACCTCAAGCCCAAAGGTGATGATGAAGTAGGCGATCAGCCCGGCCGGCAGCGCAGCGAGAAAAGTCAGGCCGTTCATCAGCACCAACAGGAGCATGTCTTCCCAGATGCTCTTGACCGTCTTCCACAGGACTCGAAATGCGTTGAACATGCAGACTCAGTGTGCGCCCTGGCAAGGCCCGGCAGGGCATGGCATACAAAACAGCAGACGTTTGACGCCGGCTATTCTACAGGAAGGGTTAGCACCGGCACGACGCCGAACTGGTCGGCGTCCAGCGCGCCGGGATCGGTTGCCTGCGCCGGCGGATACCCGCCCAGCGACGCCTCCTGTGTGATGCCGGAACCCGGCGGCACAAAGATGTCGATGATGCGCGTGTGATTGGTGTCTCTGGGCGCGCCGCCCAGCCGCCACTGTGAGGCTGCCGGCGTAATGTCGCGCACGCGGCGCACGCCGCGCGCGGGGAATGCGTCCTGGCTCAGCACGGCTACGGCAAAGGCCCATGTGGCCGGGTCGCCTCCGCCGAGATCGTCGATCGAGACGCGCACAGTCACACTGCCGAGCGGATCGACTTCCAGGGTGGGGGAGATTCCATTCAGGACGGTGATGGTGTCGCCGGCTGCCGGCGCCAGCGCCTGCTGATGCCAGCCTTCGATCCACAGGGCGATCTCCCAACCATGCTCTTTGGGCAGCGAGGCGTTGCGGCCCTCAAGTAGTTTTCGCCGGCCCGTGCCCTGGCCGGGGTCCTGGTCGATGTAGATGTCGAATGTTTGCAGGGATATGCCGGTCGGCGAGTTCCAGGGATTGGCGATCGGGCTGTGCAGGTCGATTCTGAAAACCAGGTTGCGTCCTTCCTGCGCGATGCGCAGCCGCTTCAGGTCAAAAGCGCCGCGCTCGAATACAGGGTCTGTTGGATATGTGTATTTGCCGAAGCCATAGTCATCGCCGGCAGGGTCATCGACGTTCAGTTCGAAGTCAGGTGTGACGCGCTGCGGCAGGCTGAGATTAGCCAGGCTCATCTGCGCGATGCCTGTGCGCGGCGCGCGCGACACGATGCGTTGTCCCAGATGGGCCACAGCCGCGAACGAAACGATGTCGCCGGGATCGAGCACGCTAATGGCGCGAATGGGCAGCGCCATCTCCACCACCGACCCGCGCGCTGCGCCCGTCGCCGGCATGACCCACGACCAGCCCATATTGGCATTCGCTTCGTACAGGGTGCTGGACGCCGAGCCGTCCGGCCCCAGCGTCCATTCCAGCAGGTGGGTGGCGTCGAAGCCGAGCGCGCGCCGGGTTTCATTCTCTGCGCTGACGCGGGTGAAGCGCGAGATGTGCGAGCGGACAGAGTCCGCAGCGCCGGGCGCCTGAATATAGATCCCCAGGCGCAGTTCTTCTGGCGCTTCCGGCCTGCTGACAAATGAGGCAACGTCGGCGGTTGTGTCGATGCGAAAGTACAGGTTCTCTGTGTTCAGGCCAAAGCGCACGCTTGAAATGGCTGCGCCGGCGTTCAGGGCGGCGTCGCCTGCTGCCAGCAGGCCGGCTCCATCCCACTCGCCTTCTTCCACAAAACCGTTCAGAGTAGGCGTGATGAATCCGGTCGGCGACCGGCTTTGAACCGCCACGCTGGGTTGCAGCGCCGGCACTTTGACGTAGTCAGGCACGGGCGCTCCCACCGCCCGATACACCTGGGCCAGCAGGTCGCGGAAAATGCTGTCGATATATTCGCGCGCTTCTTCGGCCTGGTCGCTGCCCAGTGCCTCAAACCAGTCGGCGCTTTGCGCCAGCAACACCGCCTCATAGGCCCGGCTGATTGAGGCGCCATCAGTCACTTTGTTGCCCGACAGGTAGCCTTGCAGAAACTCGCGCGCCTGATTCAGGAGATTCCATGCGGCGATGTCCTCGGCATGGCCGGCCCACACATCGTACGACTCATTCCACGCGCTGGCTGTAATGGAAGCCAGTCGGGACACCGCAGGCGCCTGGCCCATGCGCTCGGGCAGAGTCACCGTGCGGATCAGCCCGGCCTCTGCTTCAGCAGCCAGGCGCCGATACAGCGGGTCAAAAAACGCTTCGCTGAGTCCCGCGACATCGAGCACCAGCGTCACCAGAGGCGGGGCATCTGTGCCGGGCGGGGACAACCGCTCTCGAATGGCGAGCATCTGATCGACAAGATGTTGCGCGGCAGGGTCGGGCGTCTGCCGGGCTTCCATCGTCAGGGCGTCGGACAGCGCCGTGTCGCCGAACACGATGACGAGGGGCGGGCCTTCGTTCGCGGTGGCCGAAAGCGCGTAGGGTTGATAGAGGGCGCCGGCCTGAATCGGCAGGCCGGCTTCATCACGACTGAGCAACGCGCCGGCCCGTTCGCCGATCTGGCCCGCCAGCGCGCGTTCGCCGGCGATCAGCCACGAGAAGCCCGCGTCCTGAATGGCTCGCAGGATGCCGGGCGAGACGGCGCCGCCGGCCGGCCACAATCCGCCCGGCGCGCGCCCGAAGATCGATTCATGCGCTGCTCTTGCGCGCGCGAGGTGCTCGTTGCCGTCTTCGGGATGACCGAACACAGGGCGTTGCGCTGCGGCGTTGCTCGCCACAGATTGCTGCACGGCCGGGTCCATCAGCAGCGGCAGGATAGGATACGCCAGGGGCGAGGTGGTGAGTTCAATGCTGCCATTGTTCTGGAGCTTGGCCAGCGCGGGCAGGATGCTGCCCAGGGTCAGGGCAACCTGCTCGAGTGCGATTTGCTTGTCCTGTTCTGAGAAGTCGCGGCCCTTGCCGACCAGCGCATCGAGCGGTGGGGTTGCGAGCTGGCCGGGCGGGAACGAGGCCAGGTGATGCCACACCTGCGCGTCCAGAATATCCTGGTCGCTGAATGTGGCTGCGCCCTGCGCAGATTTGTCAAGCAACTCGCGGTAGCGCGCAGGTGTTTCGCCGTTGAAAGCGCCGGCGGGCTGCTCTGCAAACTGCTCAATGAGTGTGGCGCGTTCGCTGGCAGTCAGGCTGGCGGCCTGGCGGATGCTCAATTCCCACATCACATCGCGCGCGCCTGATGCCAGCGCGGCAAGCTGACGCGCCAGGATGGGCGAAACGTTGAAGGTCGTGTGAACGCTGGGATAGCGTTGCGCTGTTTGCGCCAGCGCATGGTAACTGTGAAGGGCGTTCAGCCTGACTGTGCTGCGCAGGACGAGGCCGGTGTCCGGGTCGATGCCCTGCAGCGGCTGGTGCAACAGCCACACCAGATTAAGGTGGATCGGAACGGGAACCGGCGTGGGAGACGGAGGGATGATGAATGTGGGGGTAATGGGCAGTGGCGTCGGCTGTGGCGTGGGCGAGCCGCACGCTGCCAGCGCGATGCCCAGCGCAACCCACAGGGGCAGGAGTGTTCTCATTCGAGGCGTGATTGTAGCAAGCCGTCAGCTTGCTCGCGCGCCGGCTTTCGTCTTCACCATCTCGGCGGCGATGGCGACGGCGATTTCCTCCGGCGCGCGCGCGCCGATGTCGAGGCCGATCGGCGCGTGAATGCGGGCCAGTTGCGTTTCGGTGTAGCCGGCCTGCCGCAGCCGTTCGAGGCGCGCGGCGTGCGTCTTGCGGCTGCCCAGCGCGCCGATGTAGCGCGCCGGGCTGTTCAGCGCAAGCATCAGCGCCGGGTCGTCCACTTTTGGATCGTGTGTCAGGATGGCGAAACAAGTCGATGTGTCGATCATGTCGAGCGTGAGCGCGCGATGTGGATACGCCACCAGCAGCGCGTCGGCATGGGCGAAGCGCTCCGGCGTCGCAAACATCTGGCGCGGGTCGATGACGGTCACGTGATAGCCCAGCGTCCGGGCGATGGTGGTCAACGCAATCGAGATGTGCGTGCCGCCGACGATGTACAGGCGGTCTGGCGGCGCGATGATGTCGAGGAAGGCGGGGCCGGCTGGCGTGTCGATCAGACCGGTCGGGCCGGGCAGGTTGCCTGTATCGAGGTCGGGGAGGATTGTTCTGGCACCGATGTGGTCGCCTGAGACAACTGTCTGAACGGCGAAGCGCCGGCGCGCGCGGGCAAGCTGCGCGATCTGGTCGAACTGAGCGTCGAGCCGTTCGATGAGCACGTCGATCTGGCCGCCGCACATCAGGCCGACGCTCCAGGCCGTTTCGTCGGCGATACCGAAGTGGAGGCATTGTGGCCGGCCATTCTCGATGACCTCCAGGGCGGCCTCGACCACGGCCCCTTCGACACAGCCGCCGCTGACCGAGCCGGCAATTTCGCCGCGCGCGTTGACAGCCATTTTGGCGCCGGCAGGGCGCGGCGCCGACCCTGTGAGTTTGACGACTGTGGCGAGCGCAACCGCGTCGCCCCGCGCGCGCCAGGCGTCGATGGTGTTCAGCAGTTCAAGCATGTCTGTGCCCTTACTTCAGCGCCAGCAGCAGCACGGCCACGGCCAGAATCAGCGTGCTGATAGCGAACAGGGCAATCCAGGGGGATTGCTTCTTTTTGGGCAAGGGTACCATGACCACGCTGCGCTTGAATTCGGCGAATTCCTGCTGTTGAGCGCGCACCTGCAACTTCAGGTAGACCATGTAGGCCAGCATCAGCCCGATAGCGACCAGAGCAATTTCCATGACCCGACCTCGTCAGAGCGCAGAGCACAGATGACAGATGATAGACGACAGAGCACAGAGCGCGGATGGCAGACTGACGAATACGCAATACGCAATACGCAATACGCAATACGCAATACGTGACACGCTATTCCAGTCGCGCCACAACCTCGACGCCGTTGGCCGCCATGTTGAACAGGAAAATGGCGTGCAGCAGGTCGCCGTCGTGCGGCGGAATGCCCAGCTTTTCCGCGACATCCAGCGGCGTGTGGTAGGTCTGCACGCAGTCGGCCGGCAGGATGACGCGCGCGCCGGCCTTCTGGAACTCATTGGCCCGCAGCCGCAGGTGCATGGCAAGCTGATAGGTGCACAGGTCCGAGCAGTCGCCGGTGACGATGAAGGTGTCCACCTCTGGGTGCTGGTCGAGCCAGCGATCCAACTGTCCGTTGACGGATGACGAGATCGAGTTCTTCTCGATCACGACATATGTTTCCGCGAAGGGCAACGCTTTCAACTCCGGGGCTGTTTCCGACTCGGCGGTGTCGCGGATGCAGTGAGGCGGATACTGCCGGAACTCGACCGCGTCCGGGGCGTGGGCATCCTGAGTGAGAACGAAATGACGCACGCCCAGTGCGTGCGCGGCGGTGAACAGTCGGGCGATTGGGGCCACGATGCCCTGCACGCGCGGGCTTGACAGGGGGCCGATGGTGCAGAACCCATTGATGACATCGACACACAAAACAGCAACTCGCTCGGGCTGCTGGATGACTGATTGCAGCTTCAGGGCCGGGCGGTTGTTCAACCATCGCTCGACATGATCCACGAAGCCGGCCGAGCGCTGCGCAAGAGAACTGCTCATCTTCTACTTCACTCCATTCTGTCTGAACTGCCGGCCATCTTACCGCGCCGGCCCGTTTAGTGTAATATTGACACTAATTGTAGCTCGGCCGGCCCGTTTGTCAAGGCTCGCGGCGTTTTTTAAGATTGGTGCGATAATAGCTCTGACTCGATGGCCCCGTTTGCGCGCGCCGCACTCCGAGCGGCTTCTCCAGTTTGCGTTTGTGCGCAGTTGCCAGCTTGTGTCCTTTGGGCGCATGGCTACACTGTGCGTGTTATCACTTACCCGGAGGATCGTTCCACATGAAGATTCGCAATGCCTCGATGGCGTTTGTGATTGTTTCGGCGCTTGTCGCCACTGCGTGCGGCGACCAGGCGGCCCAGGTCGAGTTGCCTACGCCTACGCCGCTGCCGGCGCCGGTGATTCCAACCAAGCCCACCTACGTCGTGCAAAAAGGCGAGGTCGTTCGGCGCGTCACGTTCACCGGCCGCATCGGCCCCGTGCGCGAAGTCGATCTGTTCTTCCGCGCAAGTGGGCGTGTGCGATCGGTCAATGTCGAACGCAGGTCGAAAGTCAAGCAGGGCGACATTCTGGCCGACCTCGAAAACGCCGAACTGGAACGCCAGTTGCAGCAACTGGAGCTGGAGCTGGATCGCGCGCGCATCCGGCTCGACCGCGCGCAGAAGTCGGCCGACAGCGCAGCGGCCCGCGCAAAGGTGGACCTGCAAATCAAGCAGCTTGAGTATGCCCGCCTGAAGTCGATGGACATGGAGGCGCGCAAGAAGCAGGCTCAGGTGCAGTTGCGCCAGGCGGAAATTGCTGTGGAGATCGCGCAATCCGACTATGACCGATCGCCCATCGAGGGGCGCAGCGGTTCGTGGCAGGCGATGGCGCTGCAGAACGCCACTCTCAACTATGAACTGGCCAAAGCCAACTACGATCTGGTGATGCAGGACATCATTACCAATCACGAGTACAACCTGAAGATCGTCGGCCAGCAGGTTGCCGCGGCGCGCCAGGGCGTGGCCGACGCGGAGACCAGCGTGGACCAGTTGCTGGTGAACGATGTGAAGAGCGCCGAGCTGAACGTGGAGTCTCTGCGCGCCCGCATTTCCGACGCCCAGATCGTCGCGCCATTTGATGGCGAGATCATGTCTTTGTCCACGGCGCCCGGCCTGGCTGTGGAGGGCTACAAGCCGGTGATGGTGATCGCCGATCCGACCGAACTCGAAGTGGTCGCCGATCCCAGCACCAATCTGCTCAGGGATCTGCAGGAAGGGCTGCTGGTGGATGTGACGCTGGTGAGCGTGCCGGAGAAGCCGATGAAGGGCAAGATCCGTCAGTTGCCCTATCCCTATGGCGGCGGCGGCCGGACTGCCCAGGGTGTCGAGGCGCCAAACGCCGACAAGTCGACCCGCATCACGCTGGACGAAGCGACAACCGCCGGCGTGCGCTACGAGATGGGCGATCTGGTGCGCGTGAATGTGGTGCTGGAGCGCGTTGCGGAAGCGCTGTGGATCCCGCCGCAGGCCGTGCGCACATTCGAGGGGCGCAAGTTCGTGGTGATCCAGGAAGGCGAAGCGCAGCGCCGTGTCGATGTGAAAGTGGGCATCACGGGCGAAGATCGCGTCGAAATCCTCGAAGGGCTGCGGGAAGGGCAGGTCGTGGTGGCGCCGTGATCCAGGCCGTTCGCACAGCGCTGTCCACGTTTGTCGTTGCGGCGCGACGACTATGGTCCACACGCTGGCTGGCTCTGGCTGGCGCCGTGGGCCTGCTGTCGGTCGTCGCGCTGACGTTGAGCATTCCACTGTACGCCGACTCGGTCTACTTCCGCATTCTGAAGACCGAGCTGACTGCCACCGAGAATGGTCTGCGCCCGCCGTTCGCGTTCATGTTCCGCTACATCGGCTCGTGGCACGGCCTGCGCGAGCTGGGCGATGTGACGGCGGTGGACGAGTTCATGATCGCTCAGGCGCCGGCCTACATCAATCTGGAGCGCGAATTGCTGGTGCGCTTCTTTCAGACCGACACCTTCCAGTTGTTTCCGCAGGCCGATGCCGGCCTTTTCAATTCTCGCCAGCCGCTCACCTGGGCGTCGCTCGGCTATGTCAGCGACTTCGAGGACCACGTTCAAATTCTCGAAGGGACATTGCCCAAAGACTCGACCACAGTGGGCGACCCTATCGATGTGATTATCAGCCTCAGCCTGGCCGAAAAGCTGGGCTTGCAGGTGGGCGAGCAGTACATCGGCTTCTTCCGCAAGGGTGGCAGCCAGAAAACCGCCGACAAACAAATCCCCCTGCACATCGCCGGCATCTGGGTGGCCAAAGATCCCAGCGAGCGCTACTGGTTCTATCGGCCGGACTACCTCAAAGAGGTCATGCTGACGACCGAGAACACCTATGCCCATTACCTGTCTCCGTACCTGGATGGCGAGGTTTATCTGGCGCTGTGGTATATGGTGTTCAACGGAGACAGCGTGCGCTCCGAGCATGTGCAGGAATTGCTGGCCCGCATCAACCTGACCATGACCCGCGCGAATTCGTTGATGCCGGATGTGCGGCTGGACGAATCACCGATGAGGGCGCTGTGGAATTATGAACAAGCCAACCGGCTGCTCACCATCCAGCTCTTTGCGTTCAGCGCGCCGATCCTGGGTCTGGTGCTGGCTTTCATCACCCTGGTGGCCGGCCTCACTGTTGGCGGTCAGCGCAACGAGATCGCGGTGCTGCGCAGTCGTGGCGCGTCGGTGGGGCAGGTGGTTGCCATCTCGCTGGTCGAGGCGCTGGTGCTGGCCGGCCTGGCGCTGGTCGTTGGCGCGTTCGCCGGGCAGGGTCTGGCCCAACTGGTCGGGCAGGCGCGCAGCTTCCTGAATTTCGCCGGCGGCGAGTCGCTGTCGGTGACCCTGACCGGAACCAGCCTGCGATTTGGCGTGGCGATCGCGCTGCTCGCCGTGCTGGTCACGGTCACGCCGGTGATCGGCGCCGCACGGCATACCATCATCAGTTACAAACTGGAGCGCGCTCGCACGCTGCGCCCTCCACTCTGGCAGCGCATGTTTCTCGATGTGCTGCTGTTTGTGCCTTCGGCCTATGGCACCTATCTGCTGAATCAGCAGGGCACTATCGCTGTGCCGGGTGTGGTCAGCGTGGGCGGGGGCGATCCGTTCAGCAACCCGCTGCTGTTTCTGGTGCCGTCGTTGATGATGGTGTCGCTGGCGCTGTTTCTCATCCGGCTATTTCCATTTTTCCTGCGCATCCTGTCGTGGGTGCTGGGCCGGCTGCCGGGCACGTCGGTCTTGCTGGCAATTCGCCAGTTGTCACGCTCGCCGGGTTTCTATTCCGCGCCCCTGCTGCTGTTGGTGCTGACCCTGTCTCTTGCAACGTACACGGCATCGCTGGCAGCCACGCTCGATCAGCACCTGGTTGATCGCATCCGCTATGAAGTGGGCGGCGACATGCGCCTGATCGAGCAGCCGCAGAGCACGTCCGTGGGAGGCGCAGGCCCGTTCGGCGGCGCGGCGCCGGCCCCAGGAGCATCGTCGGAGCCGGCCGAGGTTGGGCCGCGCTGGCTGTTCCTGCCGGTCAACGAGCATCTCAAAGTCGACGGTGTCGAGCACGCTGCGCGTATCGGCTGGTTCCCTGCTACCGCTCGCACGGCCACCGGACAGATGCAAGGACACTTCCTGGGCATCGACCGGCTCGACTATGGTCGCGTCGCATTCTGGCGTTCGGATTTCGCCTCTCAACCGCTGGGGGCGCTGCTCAACAATCTGGGCGTGGACAACAACGGCGTGCTGGTGCCCGAAAACGTGCTGACCCAGAATGCGCTGCGAATCGGCGACCCGATCCGGGTGACGGTGCCTGTTTTCGGCGCGTCGGCCAACATGGACATGAAGATCGTCGGCACTTTCCGGCGCTGGCCGGCGTGGTATCCGAACAAAGAGAACGCAGGGCCGCTATTCGTTGGCAACCTCGAGTATTTCTTCGAGCAGGCCGGCGGTCAGATTCCCTATGATGTGTGGCTGAAGGTGCAGGATGGCGCCGATCCACAGAAGATTGTGGCCGACGCCAGCAGCCTCGGCTTCACCATCGTGAGTTTCTCCGATGTGCGCACGCAGGTGCTGAAGGAGCAAACCCGGCCGGAGCGGCAGGGGCTGTTCGGCATTCTGTCGGTCGGCTTTGCCGCCGCCGCGCTGCTCACCGTGCTGGGTTTCTTCCTGTACGCGGTCTTCTCGTTTCGCCGGCGCCTGATCGAGCTGGGCATGCTGCGCGCGATCGGCCTCAGCACGGCCCAGATGGCCGCCATGCTCGGGTGGGAGCTGGTGCTGTTGCTGGGCGCCGGCGTGCTGGCCGGCACCGTGCTGGGCGTCGCGGCCAGCAACATCTACGTGCCGTTCATGCAAGTCGGCCTTACCCCGGAGGCCACGGTGCTGCCGTTCCGGGTGCTCATCGCCTGGCCGGCCATTTACAATATCTACGCTTTGTTTGGTCTGTTGTTCGTCCTGGCCCTGCTGGTGTTGCTGGCATACCTGACCCGGATGAAGATTTTCCAGGCCGTGAAGATGGGAGAGACGGTATGAGCGAAGAGAACGCCCCCGCAATCGTCAACGAGCCGTTTATCTTGTGCGAAAACCTGGTCAAGATTCACAAGATCGCCGATCTCGAAGTGGTGGCGTTGCAGGGGTTGGACCTGGAAGTCAGGGAAGGCGAGTTGCTGGGCGTCGTCGGCGCCAGCGGCAGCGGCAAATCCACGCTGCTTAACATTCTTGGCGGCCTCGACCGGCCCAGCGCCGGCCGCGTGCGCGTGGGCAAGCGCGATCTGTTGAAGATGTCGTCGCGCGCGCTCACCGAGTACCGGCGCAAAGAGGTCGGTTTTGTCTGGCAGCAGGGCGCGCGCAACCTGATCCCATATCTGTCGGCTCAGGACAACGTCGAGTTGCCGATGATTCTGGCCGGGCACGCCGGGGGCAAGGCGCGCCAGCACGCCCGCGATTTACTGGCGGCCGTCGGGCTTGACTCCCGGCGCAACCACTACATGCAGATGCTCTCCGGCGGCGAGCAACAGCGCGTCGCCATCTGTGTGGCGCTGGCCAACTACCCCTCCGTCGTGCTGGCCGACGAGCCGACCGGCGAGTTGGACTCGAACAGCGCGCTGACGGTCTACCAGGCCTTCCGCAACCTGTGCAAGCAGGCCGGCGTGACCACGCTCATCGTCAGCCACGACCCCAACCTTGCGCGCCACGTCGACCGTGTGGTGGCCATCCGCGACGGCAAGCTGGCCGGCGAGACGGTGCGCAAAGTCATCACCAAACATCCCACCGAGCAGGCCCACGAGCAACAGCCGCAGCACGAGCACGTGTTCGAGGAGTACGCCGTGCTCGACTCGGCCGGGCGGTTGCAGATTCCAAAAGACCTGCGCGAGCAATACGGCATCCGCGAGCGCGCCAAGCTCGACCCGGTTGACGATGGCATTCTGGTGCGGCCGGTTGTGCGCGAGGGCGAGGCGGATGTCAATGGCCAGTTGGCCGACGCGGAAGCAATGGAAGCGCAGGCGGCGGCGGCATCGCGCGCCGAGCGTCACGGTCTGCAAAAGCTGTTGGCGCGGTTTCGCAAGAGGTAGAAGCGCATGGCAGATTCCAACAATACTGAGAGGATGGCCCGCACTGCGTCTGCAGGCGTGGCGGACCATGTCCGCGCTGCCTTGCCGTCGTCGAATGGCAAGGCAGTCGCGGAAGAAGGGCTGGCGGTTGAAACGATCGACCTGGTGCGGGCATACAAAGTGGGCAACAACGACGTGCTGGCTCTGCGCGGACTGAGCATCCAGGTCAAGGCCGGCCGCTGGGTGGGCGTGAAAGGCCGCTCCGGCAGCGGCAAGACCACGCTGCTCAACTGCATCGGCGGCCTGGACCATCCCACCAGCGGCGTGGTGCGCTGCTTCGGGCGCGAGATCACACGCCTGTCTGACGGGCAGTTGACCAAATGGCGGCGCGAGCAGGTCGGGTTTGTCTTCCAGTCGTTTGCGCTGCTGCCGACACTGTCGGCATTCGAGAATGTCGAACTGCCGTTGCGCATCGCCGGCGCCAAAGATCGCGCGCGCCGGGCGAGATATTGCCTGGATCTGGTCGGCCTGACCAGGTGGGCCAAACACCGCCCCTATGAGATGTCGGGCGGCCAGAATCAGCGCGTGGCGATCGCCCGCGCGCTGGCCAACCGGCCCAAACTCATCCTGGCCGACGAGCCGACCGGTGAGTTGGACACGACCACCAGCCGGGACATTCTGGCCTTGTTCCGTCGCATCGTCGAAACAGAGGGCATCACCATCCTGATGACCAGCCACGACCCGATCGTGCTCGAATACGTGGACGAGGTGCTTGAGCTGTCCGACGGCCAGCTCATCAACCGCTGGGAAAATCAGTTCGAATAGCTAAGAATGTATGTTGGTTGCCCTGGCCGCCGGGCGCGCTTAGGGCAGCAGCGCCGTTAGCAGTGGCTGGCGCCATTGCCGCGCGACATAGTCATACACGCCAAAGCCGGCCCGAAACTCCCAGTACGCCCAGCTCATGTCGCGCTGTTCGGCCTGCCGGGCGACGAAGGCAGTCCACAGGGCGCGCGAGTCCATATCCGCTTTGCTGTACGCGCCGAACTCGCCCAGATAGACTGGCCGGCCATTGTCCCTGCCCCATTTGGCTGCCCAGTCCAGATCGAACATCACATTTTGCCGCTCGGACGTGTTGGCCGTCCACTTGCGCCCCAGCCATTTGTCTGTGCCGGCCACCCACTCCGCGCCCTGGTGGGTGAACTCGAACGGCAGGTAGTAGTGGAAGGTGACGATCAGCCGCTGATCGTCGGCGGGCAATTGCAGGTCTTGCAGCCGGCGATGGCTCGACCAATCGACCGGCGTGACGATCAGCCAGCGCGCCGGGTTCGTCTCGCGGATCGCGCCGATGGCCTTTGCCTGCAACTTGTTCCACGCCGATGCGCCGATGTCATGCGGCTCATTGGCGATCTCGAAGTACAGCGTGTCCGGGTAGCCCGCATAGCGCGCGGCAATCTGCCGCCAGATGGCGAGGAAGCGCGCCTCCTGCCCCTGCGGGTCTTTGAACACCTCGTCGTAGTGGTGAATATTGAGCACGACATTCAGCCCGCGCGACAACGCCTGATCGATGGCCCAATCGACCCGCTCGAAGAACGCCGGCTCGATGGTGTAGGGGGCCTCGCTCGCGGCGTGAGCAGACCAGCGGGTGGGCAGGCGGATGGAATCGAAGCCGGCTTCGGCGATCAGCCGGAAGTCGTTCGCTTCGAGTGTCACGCCCCATTCGCCCTCGCGCGGCGCTTCCAGCGCGTTGCCGAGGTTGACACCCCGGCCCAGACGCGCGTTGGCAGCAAACACATCGGCGGCGGGCGCCGGAGTGGGTTGACGTGTTGAAGAGATTGGATTGGTCATGGCCGTTGGGGGTGGCGCCGGCGGCACAATTTGGCAGGCGGTCAGGCTCAGAGCAACCAGCGTCGGGATACTCAGAAGCAAAAATCGTTTCATAGGGTCTCCATGTTGGCAGGAGCCGGAGGCGATTGTGGCAGGAGGGCCTGCAGCGCCCGATAGCCGATCACATGCGCGCCGATCTGTTTCAAATAGCGCGGGATTTCGGGCCGCATGAACGTCTCGAAGTTGGCGACCCGGCCGGGCCAGTCCGGCGCGATGGCGCGCAGCTCGGGCGTGTCTTCGGCGGGATGCAGAATGAACACGCTGATGCCGGGCGGCAGGGCGTCGAACGCGCGTTGGGCGTAGTCGAGCTGGTCGCGCGGGTCGCTCAGCGGCATGCCGGTGATGTGGTCGATCAGCGGCACGCCGGCCGACTCCAATTCCGCAAACAGGCCCGCCGTGTGATCGGCGTCTTCCGCGCTCATGCCGCGCTGCTGCAATTGCGCCTTGTCCATGCGGGGAATCATCGGCACAAGATGGTGGCGCAGAGCCAGTTCGACGTAGCCGCGAATCAGGGCTGTGTGCATGACGGCTCCCATGTGCGTGTCGATGTGGGTGAGGGGAATGCCGGCGGCGCGCGCATGTTCAACTTGCGCAGCCAGTTCGCGCTGCGCGGCAGCCGGCTCCGCGTGAAGCTGGGCTGCCTGGGTCGAGCGATGGAAGTAGCCTTCGTTGTCCATCAGCCCGGAGGCCGGATCGCGTGTGGAGAGCGGCCCCCAGCGATAGGCGTCCCATTCGCATGTGAGGGTAGTGTGCACGCCCATGTCCACGTCGGGATGGGCGCGGCAGAAAGCGGCGGCGGCGGGAAACCATGAGCAGGGCGGCATGACGGCTGCCGAAGAGATGCCGCCCGTCTCAATTAATTTCGCATAGGCAGTAAGCGAGGCCTGGCACATCCCGATATCATCTGCATGAATGATGACCACGCGATCGGTGTCGCTCAGCCCAAGCCGGCGCAGCGCCGGGTTCGTCGCATTCATCATACGCAACACGCAACACGTAATACGCGCTACTTCGGCTCAAACCTCGCGATGTCGAATGACCGGCGCACGACTTCGCGCAGTTCGGCCAGCGAACCGATCTCGCCGGTGCCCATAGCCTGAGTCAGCACATTGCCGATGGCGGTGCCCTCCACCGGGCCGGCGATGACCGGCCGCTGACACGCATTGGCGGTAAGCTGGTTCAGGATGTGGCTGCGTGACCCGCCGCCCACAACGTGAATGGCCTCGATGCGCTGGCCGATCAAGCCTTCGATCTGCTCAATGACGGTGCGATAGGCCTGCGCCAGGCTGGCGTAGATCAGGCGAGCAAATTCGCCCGGCGTGCTGGGCACAGGCTGTCGTGTCTCCTGACACTTCTGCGCGATCGCTTTGCGCATATCAGCGGGGTGCAGGAAGGCGTCGTCGTTGGGATCGATGAGCGACGGGAAGCCGGAAGCGTCATTCGCCATCTGGGTGATCTGGTCGTAGGAGTAATCGCGTCCTTCGGCCTTCCACTCGGCGCGGCAGCGCTGAATCAGCCACAGGCCCATCACGTTCTTCAGCAGGCGGATTTTGTTGTCGACGCCGCCCTCATTGGTGATGTTGGCGGCCAGCGCCTGCGCGTTGATAACCGGCTGATCGACTTCCACGCCCACCAGCGACCACGTGCCCGAGGAGATGTAAGCGCGCGCGCCGCCGCCCGGCGCAAACGGTACGGCCGCCACTGCAGAAGCAGTGTCGTGCGAGCCGGCCAGCACGACGGCTGCATCGCTGATCCCGGCTTCGTCGCGCACGCCGGGCAGCAGGTGTCCCAGTTTTGTGCCCGGCATCAGCACGTCACCGAACAGAGAAGCCGGCATCCCCACGCCTTCGAGCAGCTCCGACGACCACTTCCGGGCGCGGGCGTCGAACGCCTGCGATGTGCTGGCGATGGTGTATTCGTTGGCCATCACACCGGTCATCCAGTAGTGCAGCAGATCGGGGATCATCAGGCAGCGCCGGGCCAGTTCGACCTTGCCGGGGTTGTGTTCGCGCTCCACCGCCCACTGGTACAGCGTGTTGATCGGCATGAACTGGATGCCGGTGATCTCGAAGATGCGCTCGCGGCCCAGTTTTGCGCATACGCGCTCCAGCGCGCCGTCGGTGCGCGCATCGCGGTAGCAGTAGGGGTTGGCGAGCAGGTCGCCGTTCTGGTCGATCAGCGCGTAATCCACGCCCCACGTGTCGACGCCCATGGCTGCCACATCGCCGGACTGGGCTGAGGCGCGCATGCCATTTTTCATTTCGCGCCACAGGCCAAGGATGTCCCAGTACAGGCTGTCCTTCACCCGCACGCCGCCGTTGGGAAAGCGATGCACTTCGCTGAGGGTGAGTTTGCCGTCGCGCAGGTCGCCGATGATGGCGCGCCCGCTTTCTGCGCCGATGTCAAATGCAAGATACCGCATGGCAATCGTCAATTTTCAATCGTCAATCGTCAATCTTCAACTGTTCGTCAATCGGCGGTGGGGTAACCGCCGCCCCCGGCATCAGCCGTGCCGCGTTCCTGCGCAATCTTCGCCTCATAGCCGCTGGCGCGCAACGCCTGGATGGGGTCGGGGTCGATGCCCATTTCCACGCGCGTCTGCTCCAGCAACGGGCGCACGTCGGTCTCGAAAGCGGTGGTCAGCTCGCGGTAGGCGCCGAGCACGTCGCATTCAGCCTGCTTCTGCGCCAGCGCCTTGCGGTTCACGATCAACGCTTTGGCATAGGCGCTCTGGATGTTCACGACCGACTGAAGCATGGCTTCGATCTTTGGCTCGATGTTGTGCGACTGGTCGATCATGTAGGCCACGTCTTTGGCCGCGTCGCCGGCGCTGACGAGTTCGTGATAGATCAGGAACAGCTCGAACGGATTGGAGGTGCCCACGATCAGGTCGTCGTCGCCGTACTTGCGGGCGTTGAAGTGGAAGCCGCCCAGCCGGCCCAGGTCGAGCAGCGTCGCCACGATGTGCTCGATGTTGGTGCCCGGCGCGTGGTGGCCGGTGTCGACCAGCACGACCGCCTGTGGGCCGAGTTTCATCGCCACGCTGTAGGCAACGCCCCAGTCGCTCAGGTCGGTGTGGTAGAACGCCGGCTCGTAGAACTTGTACTCGATCAACATGCGCATCGACGGCGGCATGGCAGCGTACACCTCGGCCAGCGATTCGACCATGCGATGGCGCCGGCCCACGATCGAGTCCTGGCCGGCGTAGTTGGTGCCGTCGGCGTACCACAGGCTCAGCGCGTTCGACCCCAGCACTTTGGCAATCTCGATGCACTCCAGATGATGATCGATCGCTTTGCGGCGCACCTTCGGGTCTGGATGGGTGATGCTGCCGAACTTGTAGATGTCATCCTGGAATGTGTTGGTGTTGATCGCGCCAAGGCCAATCCCCAGATCGGTCGCTTCCTGTCGCAGTTCTTCCCAGTCCTTCACTTTGTCCCACGGGATGTGCAGCGCCACCGTCGGGCACACGCCGGTGAGTTTGTTGACCATGGCGGCGTCGGCGATCTTCTCATGCACATCGCGCGCAGCGCCGGGCCAGGCAAATGTCTTGAAGCGTGTGCCGCTGTTGCCATAGCCCCACGACGGCGTCTCGATGCGCTGCGTCTTGAGCTTCGACTTCACCCACTCGACATCGATTCCGCGTTCGGTCAGTTGTTCGGCCAGTATCTCGTATTGTTTGTTCATGATGACCCCTGGTTCGTGTTGCGTATCCCGTGTTGCGTATTCTGCTCACAAGCTGCCAGCTTCTGACTACTGACTACTGACTACTGACTACTGACTACTGACTACTGACTACTGACTACTCCAGATGAAACACTTCCTCCAGCACCAGCAACCCCTCGTCCGGCCGCTGGCCCTCCAGTTGCTCGAAGAACGGCGCCATGTCGGCCTGCCAGCGCGCATTCACTTCCTTCGACGCCATGCCGGCGCGGGCTGCCTCGAAGTCCGGCGTCTCAAGGTAGCCGAACAATGTGCCATCCTCGCGCAGGAACAACGAGTAATTGTGCCATCCCGTCTCTTGCAGCGCGGCCAGCATCTCCGGCCAGACCTCGCGATGGCGACGCTTGTACTCCTCGATTTTGTCCTGCTTCACCTTCAGCAGGAACGCGACTCGTTGCATTCATGCCTCCTCTTGTCAGATATGGCGCGACTTGCGCGACTCAGTGGACAATTGCTCCGGCGCCTGGCTCGACCGCTTTGACGTGGCTATTCACCGCGCGCAACAGGCCGTGCTCGTCGCGGATAGGATCCGCGCGGACAGAGTCCGCGGGGTACATCTGCCGGACATTATCCGGCGTGATGAGCATGTGGTCGGTGAACACAGCCGGCGGGGTGCGGCGATTCATCAGGATATCGATTGCCAGTTGGATTGCTTTCGGCCCGTAATTCTCCGGGAAAAAGTCTACCGCGCCGATGAGCATGGGGTTGCGAGCCGCCAGTTCCCGGCGGATGCGTGTGCTGGCATTCTGGCTGATGACGGCGGTGTGGCGCTGCCGGTCGAGCGTCTCTGCGGCTGCCAGCGCCCCAAGCGCCGAGTTCGCGTTGATGCCGATGAACAGCACGCGCTTGCCCCACGGGATGTTGCGCAAAGCCTGGGTGGCCGCCAGTTGCGATCCCTCCAGGTCGCCGCGCGTCGCGTAGTGCTGGATGTCGTCGCTGGCGATTGGAATCGCCGAGCGCAGGCTGTCGATCTGGCCTTGAATGCGCGCGGCCGGCACCGGCCCCGACTCCGGCTGGCCGAGGCACACCACCCTGTCCACGCGCCCGTTCCAGTGCTCCTGAATCCAGCGCACGGCGGCGTTGCCGGCGATGCGCCCGGCGCGATAGTTGTCCACGCCCAGGAACGTAGCCCCCGGCGCCGGAATGTCGATCGCAATGACCGGAATCTGCGCCGAGCGGAACAGATCCATCACGATATTGTTGATGCGCTCGTCCTGTTGATATTCGATCAGCAGATCCAGCCTGGCGTCCAACAGGCGCCGGGCATTCGCCAGAGCGATGTCGGGGTCGGCCTGATTGTCGGTGAGCAGCAGTTCGATCGAGCCGCGTTCGTGCGCCGCGCGCTCGATACTCTGCCGCACCGAAACGGCAAACTCCTGCTTCTCGGTCAGATTGGCGAAGCCGATGCGCCATTTGCGTTCCTGGGGGACATCGGCGCACAACTGGGTGATGTGCTCGCCGCACAGCGACACCTGCACACCGGCTGCGCGCAGCGTGTTCAGCACGTCGGGCGGGGCGCTTTCGCTGGTGATCAGGTGATGGGCCTGATGCAGGCTGGCAAAGCTGATGAGGGCCGACCGGCCCACCGCGTCGGCGTTGCCCAGCATGATCACTGTTTGCGCGCTGGCCAGCATGGCTGCTTTCATCTGGGCGCTGGCGATGTCATCTTCGGCGAAGCCCTGTTGCTGGCTCAGGCCATCGAACGTGATGAATGCCTTCTGCGCGCGCAGGCCGGCCAGCGCCGCTGTCGCCGTTGGCCCGTCGAGGGTCAGCCGGCCCTGGCGCACCTGCCCCCCGATCAGGATGACAGTATGGGCCGGGTTGCACACCAGCGCCGTGGCAATGTGAATGCTGTTGGTGAGCACGGTCAAGGTTTTCAGACGCAGCAGGTCGTCGACCATGGCCTGTGTGATGGGGCTGCCGGCAATCAGAATCGAGTCGCCTTCCTTCACCAGCGAGGCGGCGCGTTTGGCGATATTGAGGGTCGCTTTGCGAGCCTGTCCGTCGCCGGCCTCGGCTGGAGTGAGCGCGCCGACGGAGCGCATATGCCGCGACCCGCTTAACACCGCGCCGCCGTGCGTGCGGATCACATCGCCCTGGGCCTGCAGGGCGCGCAGGTCATTGCGCACCGTGCCCTCCGAGACCTGAAGCAGATCCACCAGTTGGGTCAGGCTTACTGTTCCGTTCTGGAGCAGCAGATCGATGATTGCGCGCTGGCGTTCGCTGGGTTTCATGGACGCAGCCTCGTGGCGTGTGCTTGCAGATTATAGAAGCGGCATTTGGCTTGTCAATCGCGCAGGGCGTTGTCGGGTGATTGTTGCCGAATCAGCCGGTTGCCGGCGCGTGTTTGCAGATCCGGCAATCCTTGCCGCCATGTTGACAGCCAGGGCATGATCGCCGGCGCGCTGAAGGCGTGAGACGCGCGCAGCGTTTGACACTTGACGGCGCCAGAGTATGAATTCATACTCCAGGTATGACTAACTTGACGCGCATCGGCGCGCGAGGCCAGGTTGTGATTCCAAAACGCATCCGCGACCGGTATGGGTTTCAGCCGCGCGCAGTGGTTGAATTTGTGGAGGAGCAGGGTCGCGTTGTGTTGCGAGCCGCGGCCAAATCGCGGCCTCTTCAGCGCGACGCCTGGGATGAAGTGCGCGGCCTGCTGAAGCGCAAGGTGAAGGACGTTGACCGCGACATTGAGCAGATGCGCAGACGATGATCACGGCGGTAGACACGTCTGGCCCTGGCTGACCCCGGCCAGGACTGATATTCGCCCTGCCTGAAGGAAGCCGCGCCGGCAGCGCAGGATGCCGGCTCGATCACGCGCGCGACGGTGTGCAACACCACAGCGGCGGTCAACCATCCATACGCAACCCTATGACAACCCCTGCCTTTTACCTGCCGGAGAACCCGGCTTATACGATTCTCGACAGTCTGCATGACTCGGTGCGCTTCGCCCGGCATTGTCTGACTGACTATCGCGGCCATCGCTGCGCCACATCCTCATTTGTGGACCCCGACGGCGCGCCGATGTTGTGGCACGACTTCGGGCCGTTGGAGGGGCCGGGCTGGGCGGCCAACGCCGTGGGCGGCGCGTTCGAATTGCACTGGTACGCGCGCATGATGGCCCGGCCCGACGTGCGCGATGACGCGCTGGGCCTTCTCGATCACGTGCTGGACGACGGGTTCATCGACTGGACAACCGGCTTCATCAGGCCGTATCGCCACATCCCGGACGACCGGCTGTGCCTGAACTACAAGTCGAACGACGAGTGGTTCTGCGCCGGCTCGCTGGCCCGCATCGGCTCGCAGTTGCTGCGCTTCGCCGACGCGCTGCCGGCCGGCGACCCCCGCGCCCCGCGTATGCGGCGGGCGGCTGTCAAACTGGCCGGCTGGCTCGACGCGCGCGTGCGCCCGCTGAAGAACGGCTGGTTCCCGCGCCGCTGCTATCCCGATGGCGCGCCGTATCCCTTCACGCCGGAGGGCGGCGACGATCCCCTGTTCGAGCGCAGCGCCGACGGCCTGTTCATCCTGGAATTGTGGGAGCAGTTGACCGGGCGCGGGCTGGCCGACTATGGCAAGCCCTTGCGCAAGTTTGCCCGCCAGGTTGTCAGGCGCGGCGGCATCTTCGGCAGCATCAATCACGACACTTACGACGAACATGAGAGCGTGGCCTATGCCGTGACGTTCCGCTTGTTCCGCCGGCTGGGCATGCTGCTGCGCGACGAGACGTTTGGCGCCTTCGCCTACAACGTGGCGCTGAACGGGCTGCGCCGCTTCGAGATGAAGGAGGATCGCAACGGCGTGGCGACGCAGGGGCTGTTGTGGATGGAGCGATCCTGGGACACCGCCTACCTGTGGGAGAACGCCCATGCGGCGCAGGCGTATCTCGAAGCATACATGGACACCGGCCACAAGCCATACCTTGCCAAAGCCCTCACCATCCTGCGCGCGATTGCCCGCCATCACCACGGCCCGCACGGCTTCCTGACCGAGGGCGTGGACTGGAACAACCACGTGTCGGCGCAACACCATTTCGATCACGCCGAATTCGGCGATATTCGATACACCGAGCCGCTGCTGAACAACCTGCATATCGCCGAGCCGACGCTGTTCTTCCTGGAGCGGATCGCGTTGCCGATGGTGCAAGCGCCGGCGCGGTCTCGTTCGGCCGGATCACTCCAGTCTCCGTTCACCGTGCGGGAACAGACTCTGCCTTCACCTGCGACTTCGGCGATATCGACAATCACGAGAACAAGGCCTGCACGTCGTCTTTGGTCAGCGACTTGAAGAAGCCGCCCTCGGCGGAGATCAACTGCTCTACCAGCTCGCGCTTGCGCGCCTGCAATTGCAGGATGCGCTCCTCCACGGTGTCGCGGGCGATGAATTTGTAGACGAACACCGGCTTGTCCTGGCCGATGCGATGCGCGCGATCGGCCGCCTGCATCTCGACGGCGGGATTCCACCACGGGTCGATGTGCAGCACGTAATCGGCGGCGGTGAGATTGAGGCCGACGCCGCCGGCTTTCAGGCTGATGAGGAAGAAGGGAATCTGCGGGTCGCTCTGGAAGCGGTCCACCTGCTCCTGGCGATCCTGACTCTGGCCGTCCAGATAGGCGTAGGCCATGTCGCGCGCGTCCATTTCCCTGCGCAACAACCTGAGCGTCTGGACAAACTGCGAAAAGACCAGCGCCTTGTGGTTTTCCGCGCGCAGCGTTTCGAGCGTTTCCAGCAGCGCCTCGAACTTGGCCGGCTCGCCTTTGTAGGTTGGCTCGACCAGTTGCGGATGAATGCAAACCTGTCTCATGCGCAGCAGCCCTTCCAGAATCCTGAAGCGGATATTGTCCAGGTTGCCGTTTTCTTCGATCAGGCCCAGCAGCAGGGCGCGGTAGTGATCGCGCGTTTGTTGATAAATCCTGCGCTGCGCCGGCTCCAGATCGATGTAGATCGTGCGCTCGGTGCGCGGCGGCAGTTCGGGGGCGACCTGATCTTTGGTGCGGCGCAGGATGAAGGGGTAAATCAGCCGGCGCAGCAATTGCGCGGTGGGCTGGGCCTCCGCTTCGCGCGCTTCGATGGCGTCGGCGAATTCGCGCTTGAAGTAATCCAGGCTGCCCAGCAGGCCGGGGGTGAGGAACGCGAACTGCGACCACAATTCGTACACATTGTTCTCGACCGGCGTGCCGGTGAGACATAGCCGCTGATCCGCCTGCAACAGCCGGACGGCTTTGCTGCTCTGTGAAAGCGGGTTCTTGATGGCCTGCGATTCATCCAGGATGGCGCACGCGAAGCGACGCTCGCGCAGGAATTCGATGTCGCGCAGCAGCGTGCCGTACGTGGTGAGGATGAGATCGCAGCTCTCGAAGTGGGCCGGCTCTTTTTTGCGTCCCTGCCCCATGAAGACCAGCGCGCGCAGGCCGGGTGTGAATCGCTCCGCTTCGCGCTGCCAGTTGGCCAGCAGGCTTTTCGGAACGACCAGCAGGGCCGGGCGCGACAGCGCCCCGCGCTCCTTGAGCGATTGCAGGAAAGCCAGCGTCTGAATCGTCTTGCCCAGGCCCATGTCATCGGCCAGAATGCCGCCGAAGCCGTATTCGCGCAGGAAGTGCAGCCAGTCATAGCCGGCCTTCTGATAGGGGCGCAGCTCGCCGGTGAAGCCCTGCGGCAGCGGCTGTTCTGCGATGCGCTCGAAGCTGCGCAGCCGTTCGCGTTTGGCGTGAAACTCCGGCGCGACGTTCTTCGTCTCCGCTTCGGCCAGCAGCTCATCGAGCAGAGACAGTTGCAGGTCATTGACGCGCAGGCCGTCAACAGTTTCCTCGGCCAGCGCGAAGAGATGCTTGTACTTCTCCAGCCATTCTTCGGGGATTTGTCCGATTGAGCCGTCCGCGAGTTTGATGAACCGCTCGTCGCGTTTGATGGCGCGGCGGATTTCGTTCAGGCTCACCTGCTGGTCGCCATACTGAACGATGGTCTGCACATCGAACCAGTCGATGCCGCTGGAAATGTTCAGGCTGAGGACGGGCTTGTGCCGGTTGACTCTGGCGATGTCCTTTTCGCCGTAGATTTCAAAGCCTGCCTCGGTCAGCGCCGGCACGCACTTGAGCAGAAAGTCGAGCGGGTGGGTGCGGGCGCGAATCTCGAACAGGCCGGGTTGTTTCGCGCCGGCGCGCTTCAGGCCATAGGGCGGGTCGTTCAGGTGTAAGAAGTATTGCTGCTCCATGTCCTGATTGCGCAGCACGCGCACACCGCCCCACTGGCCGGGGATCGGGATGGTTTCTTCTCCAACCGGCTTGAGGCCGGCCGAGGGGTATTCATACTCGCCGTAGGCAAAGCGCAACTCCGCCCGGATCGGTTCATCCCCCTTGCGCGAGAGATACAGGCGCGGCACGGGCGGCGTGTTCACTTCTTCCCAGCGCACGACCTCGCCCACAATCGGCAGGTAGCTGTTCAGGGTGTCGAAGTAGCGTTGGCGAAACTCGTCGGCCTGGTCGCGCGGGACGCGCAGGGGGAAGATGTCGCCGACGCGCAGCGCGTTGTCATTGGCGACGCGCGCCAGCATGTCGCCGATCAGCGCCCAGATGGGCGGCATGTTTGTCGTGATGAATCTGATCTGGTCGAACGGGTAAATCCGCCCATCCAACTCGGCGCCGCCCGCAAGTTCGTAGTAATCACCCTTTTCCGAGAGCGCCGCCTTGATCTCGATGCTCTCGCGGCGCACATCCAGCAGGTTGCCGATCATGCCGGCTTCTCGCGCAAACAGCGGAACTTTCAGCCCGCTGATCAACGGCAGCGCCGCGAGGGGCAACTGACAGTTCTCGAAGAAGTGGTGCGGAACACGGCTGGTAATGTCCAGCGTTTCCACCGCTTCTTCTGTGAGGTTGGCCGGACGCCAGGCGATTTTGTGTGTGTACGTCAGGATCAGGCTGTGCCAGTCTTTTCGTGTCGTCAGCAGATCGCGCGCGGCCTGGGCCGGGTCTGCGCTGCCGGCCAGTGACAACACCTCTGGCCAGCGCCTGGCCAGCAGCAAATGCAGCAGCAGGTCTGCCCCGTAGTGCTCGCTCTGCGGGCGCAAGTTCAGGGTGGCCAGCACGATCGCCGGCGTTTGCCGGCCGGAAGATCGCTGCGACTGTGTGATAAACACCTGGCGGGCTTTGTCCAGCCCCACTTCGACCCGGTAAGCCCAGTCTTTCTCGGCGACTCTGATGATGTACTCGCGCGTCGCCAGCGTCGCGGCGAGCATGTGCCGGCATTGTCCCAGCCGCGCGCTCTCCGGACAGGCGCACTTGAACGTGGGCGAGTGCTGCGCGTTCTGGAGGGTGACTTCAAACGTCTGGCGCCCGTCGGTCACGCGGCAGCGCGCCTCGCCAGGGCTGAACTCGATCACCTGGGCCATGCCCTGGTTGTAAAGCGCCCGCCCCGCCTGTTGTTCCTTGTCGGGCAACAGGTAAAACTGGATGTAATTCAGGTTCTGGCGTGTCAGTGGGCGTGTGAGAGTGCTCATAAGTCAAACCGGTGTGTTGGCGCGCCGAGGTTCATTTCCACAGCCGGTCGGCCAGATTGAGAATCAGGGTCAACAGCAGCGAGATGAGCAGGCCGGTTGCCAGCGGAATGTACAGGCGGAATCGCTCGCCTTCGATATGAATATCGCCCGGTAACTGGCCCAGTGGCAGGTTGAGTCGGCCAGCCAGATAGATGGCCCCGCCGACAATCAGGATGATGGCGCCGGCGATCATCAACAAACGACCGATGCTTTCCATATTCAGGCGCATCCTTTCTTAACGAGCGAGTGCGGGTATTGCTGCAGGTATTCTCATGGCGCGCTGTTTCAACTGAGCACCATGCCGCCATCGACTTCAATCGCCTGGCCGGTGATGTAGCGCGCGTCTTCGGAGGCCAGAAACGCGCACAGACCGGCGATCTCCCACGGCTCGGCGATGCGCTTCATCGGGCACTCGCTGGCGCGCCGGGCTAACCATTCGTCCGGGGTCAGGCCGTCGCGCGGAGCGTTCTGGCGCGCAGCCTGCATCACCAGCTCGGTGCGTGTGTTGCCAGGGCATACGGCGTTCACCGTCACGCCGTAGGGCGCCATCTCCATCGCCACCGAATGCGTCAGGCCGATCACGCCGCTTTTCGAGGCCGAGTATTCATGCGTCCCGGCCCAACTGGTCTTGCCGGACATCGACGAGATGTTGATGATGCTGCCGCCGCAGCAGCCGGCCAGCAGGGGCGCGATCACTTTGTTGCATAGAAACACCCCGGTCAGGTTGATGTCGATCACGCGCTGCCATTGCTCCAGCGTGACCTCCGTCAGCAATCCGCCGGTGTAGATGCCGGCTGCGGTAACCAGAATGTCAATGCGCTCCCAGCGTTGCATTGCTTCCTCGGCGGCGCGCTGCACATCTTCCAGTCGCGTGACATCGCAATGGATGACGGCGACCTCCGCCCCGTAGCGCCGGCAGATTGCGCCCGTTTCGGCGTTGCCGGTGTCGTGGATGTCCAGGCAGACCACCCGCGCGCCCTCCTGCGCGAAGCGCACCGCGCAGGCGCGCCCAATCCCTTTGGCCGATCCGGTGACAACGGCCACCTGTCCGACAAAACGCCGCAGAGTGGTTTCATGTTCGTAAGCAGGTGTGTTTCCGGTCATTGTTGAAAAGTCTCCCAGGCTTGTTGTGAGTCTGCGCCGGCGTGAATGATCGCGCTCAGCGCGCGTGTCATGGCTGTTGTCCGCCCCGACTGCCACACGTTGCGCCCGATCACCCCGCCGCGTCCGCCGGCAGCCAGGCTGGCGCGCAGCATGGCGAACGTCTCGCGCGGATCATCGCAGCGCGGGCCGCCCAGCACCACCACCGGCGCGTAGCATGTGCCCGTCACTTCCTCGAAGCCTGCCACATACGGAATCTTGACCCAGTCTGCGCCCAATTCGGCGGCCACGCGCGCCGAAACTTTGACGGCGTCGCGCGTGCGCTTTTCCGGCGGACTGTCGAAACCGCCCGGAACGATCTCGGCCATGACCGGCATATCCCAGGCGTGGGCCTGGCGGATGACGCGCGCCAGGGTTTCCAGCGTCGCTTCTTCGTGCGCGCTGCCGGGGAAGGCGGTTACACACAGGGCATCTGCGCCCAGCCGCAGCGCATCTTCGACGGTGTAGAACTGCGCGCCGGGGCCGGCGCGCGGGCCGAAGCGTGTGCCGGCCCCGTCGATGCGCAACACCAGCGCTACGCGCGCCAGAAGCTCCGCAAAGCGGGTGGCTGTGCCGTAGCTGCACAAGATGCCGTCTGCTCCGCCGGCGATCACCGCTTCCAACGTGTCGCCCATCACCTCGATGCCGGCTGCCGGCCCGTCGATCATGCCGTGGTCGCAGGCCACGATCAGCGTTTTGCCATCGGGAAAAATACGCCGTATCCGTCGAACTCTCATCCCATCTCCACTCACGCGCGGAATCGTCAATCGTCAATCGTCAATCGTCAATCATCAATTGCTCAATTCCCTTGTGTCGCTCAAAGCGCGCCCAGCGCACAGTTTGCTGGGCCGGGTCAGGCACAGTCTCTGTGAAGCGCGGCGCGAAGGCCGGCCAGGCTTGCGCAGCAGAGGGGTACAGTCCCGCGCCCACGCCGGCCAGAATGGCTGCCCCGCGCGCGCCCAGGCAGGTGTCGTCGCAGGGGCGGATGGGGATGCCGAGCGTGTCAGCCAGTGCGCGCGTCCAGCCCGCTGAGCGCGCCGCCCCGCCCAGCATGTACAGCGTGTGAACCGGCAATTGCGCGGCGCGCAACGCTTCGACCATGCGCCGTGTCTCGAATGCGATCCCCTCAACCACAGCGCCGGTCATGACTTCCCAGGAATGGCTCAGGCGCAGGCCGGCGAACGCGCTTGCCGCGCGCCGCTGCGATTCGGGAAAGAAGAAGGGGCTTTGCTCGTCCGGCGCGCACTGCTCCAGCGCGCGCTCCAGCCGCGTGTATTTGTCTGTCTCGTTGCCAGGCGCAGCGTCTGCCGGCTGCGCGCGCAGCCACCAGGCGATCACAGCCCCAAAGCCGCCCATATACGCGCTGATTGTCCAGCGCGCCGGCGTGACGTGCGCGTTTAAATCCATTTGCGACGGGATGGCCGCCAGGTCGGGGCGATCTGCGACGCCGGTAATCACCCAGGCTGTGCCGGTCGAGAGAATCAGGCCGCCCGGCTCAATCAGCCCCAGCGCCAGCGCCTCGCAGGCGTGATCTTGTCCGCCGGTCACAATCAGCGTGTCGCGCGCGAGTCCGAGCGCATCGGCCACCTCAGGCAGGGCCGGCCCGATCACGCTGCCCGACTCGGCCAGCGTCGGCAGATGCTCGCGCCGCAACCCGACGCCAGCGGCGATTTCCAGGGCGTAGTCGCCGCTGCGCCGGTCGAGCAGAGGGATTTGCGCCACACACGAAGGCGTGCTGAGCACGCGCCCGGTCAGCCGGCGCGCCAGGTCGTCATGTGGGCCGATGAACAACGCGGCAGCGGTGAACACCTCTGGCCGATGTGCGCGCAGCCAGGCGATGCTGGCCAGGGGCTGGCCGATCTGCAGGCCCCAGCCGGTGCGCTCGCGCACGATCTCGCCCCAACCAGTGCGCCGCCATTCAGCCACCAGGTTGGCGGCGCGTGTGTCCAGGAACGTAATCATCGGGGAGACAGGCTCGCCGCGCGCGTTGGCGGGGATGATGGAGCCGGCCTGCGCGCCGATGCTGAGCGCAGCGATGGGCCCCCCGGCCTGCGCCGTGAGTGCGCGCACCACTGCGCACAGCGCGGCCCATACCGCGTCGGGGTCTTGTTCGGCCCAGCCGGGGTGGGGCGTGATCAGGGGGATAGGCGCTTGCGCGCGCGCCAGTTCCGTTCCATCTGCGCGGCACAACACGCCTTTCAGCGCCGTCGTGCCGCAGTCAATGCCGATCAGGAGTGAAGCGCCAGTTGAGGTGTTCACGGTTGAGGCCGATTGTACGCGATAGAGCGGGACGCTCCAGGTGGCCGAGGGGAGAGCGCATTCTTTTCGATGCTGGCTCGCGCGGGCATGACACACTTGCGCCGGGCTGCGCCGGCACAGATGGCAGCTCGCCTCGAACATCGATCGCGCTCCTTCTTCCTTCTCCCTCCTGCGTTACACTTTGCGCCTATGATGAGCAAACATGACACACCCCGCGCGCGCAATGTGCTGGGCACAGACCTGAAGCCGTGCAGTCTCGATCCGCTCACCGGCTGGTACCGCGACGGCTGTTGCAACACCGGCCCCGGCGACAGCGGCCTGCATCTGGTGTGCGCGCAGGTCACGCAGGAATTCCTGCTCTTTTCACGCGAACGGGGCAACGATCTGATTACCCCGCGCCCGGAGTTTCACTTCCCCGGCCTGAAGCCTGGCGACCGCTGGTGCCTGTGCGTGACACGCTGGATCGAAGCGTATGAGGCCGGCTGCGCCCCGCCGGTTGATCTGGAAGCCACGCACATTTCGGCGCTGGAGTTTGTCGATCTGGATGTGTTGAAGCAGTTTGCGCTGCCACAGCCGGGCGCAGCCGGCTAGGACGTTTCCAGAACGCGCCAGCCGCGCGCCAGCGCAATCCGGCGCAGCGGCGCGCTGGGGTGCACGCACACCGGCGCGCGGCACAACTCCATCATTTGCAAGTCGCCCGGCGTGTCGCCGTACATTGCGTCGAGACCGGCGGCCTCTGCGTCGATCTGCCGCAACCATGCTCGCGTGCGATCGACTTTGGCCTGCTCCACATTCAACGGCCCGGCGAGATTGCCGGTCGCCAGGCCGTCTTTCATCTCCAGCGGGCTGGCGATCGCAACGATGGCCGGTGTGTTGGGCGCGTATTCCATCATGCGCCGCGCAAAGGCGTCGAGGATGGGCTGATACGTGCCCGACACCAGCGCGATCTGCGCGCCGTTGCGGGCGTGCGCCAGCAACTCGTCGATCACGGCCTGCCGGCGCTGCGGCCACATTTCGTGCGCCACGACCCACTCGCCCAGCTCGGCCAGTTCCGCCGCCGAATACCCCTTCAGGAGTTGGGCCATGTCGATGACCCAGCGGTAGCGTTCGCGCGAGCGGTTGACAAGGCCGGCTTTGGCCAGCAGGGCCGTCGGCAGATGCGTCGCCAGATAGCGCCGGTAGAGCTGCTTCCGCCCGCGCTGTGACACAAACCTGCCCACGCCGCGCCACGTCTCGCCGGTAGTCAGCGTGCCTTCGAGGTCAGATGCGATGATCATAG
>CALBEF010000018.1 GCA_937927775.1 uncultured Anaerolineae bacterium
GCCGACATCAACTCGATGATCGAGTTCAACGTGAAGAACCCGGACAAGGCGCTGCTGGCCATCGCTATGGTGTACAACTCCGCGCCCATGACCGTCTTCACGTTGAAGAACAAAGGCATTGCCACACCCAAAGACCTGGAAGGCAGAAAGATCGGCGCGCCGGCCGGCGACGCCGGACGACGCTTGTTCCCGCTGTTCGCCAAAGCCACCGGCATCGATATGAACAAGATCGAGTGGGTGACGATGGAGCCGGCCCTGCGCGAGCCGACGCTGGCAAAGGGCGACGTGGACGCGATCACCGCATTCTATGGCAGCGGCTGGTTTGGGCTGCTGCGCAACAACGTGGCGCCGGAGGACATTGTCCCCTTCATGTTCAAGGATGTCGGCCTGCCGTTGTACAGCAACGCCGTCATGGCGTCGCCAAAGTTTCTGCAGGAGAACGAAGCAGCCGTCAAGGGCTTCCTGAAAGCGCTGGCGCGCGGCTGGCAGGATGCGCTGGCGGACCCGGCGGCGGCTATCGACATCCTCAAGCGCCGCGAACCGCTGATCGATGGAGAAATCGAACTGCAACGCCTGAAGATGGTGATCGAGAAGCACTTCCTGACCGATGAAGTGAAGCAGAACGGCTTCGGCGCGGTGGACACGACCCGCCTGAGCGAGGCGATCAAGATGGTGGCCGAAGGGTTTGAACTGCCGGAAACGCCCGCCGTCGAGGCTGTCTTCACCGACAAATATCTCCCCGCTAAAGACATGCGCATGCCGCCTGCCCAGTAGTGATGAGATGGGGCGCGGGCCTGGCCGGTCTGCGCCCCTTTTTATTGCATCGGACATCATGACCATTCCGTGTGTCGAACTGCGCAATGTCTCGTTGCGTTACCACAGCGACGGCAAGCCGGTGCACGCGCTGGAGGACGTGTCGCTGACGGTTGAGCAGGGCGAGTTCGTTTCCATCGCCGGCCCCAGCGGCTGCGGCAAAACAACCATTCTCAGGTTGATCTCCGGGCTGATGCCGGCCACGCGCGGCCAGGTGTGCATTGACGGCCAGACAGTGGTCGGCCCGCAAAAGCGCGTCGGCATGGCTTTTCAAAACGCTTCGCTGTTGCCCTGGCGCAGCGCGCTGGAAAACGTCCTGCTGCCGCTGGAGGTCGTGCAACCGCACCGCGCCCAGTTCAACGCGCGGCGCAAGGAGTACGAGGAAGAGGCGCGTCGGCTGCTGGGTATTGTCGGTCTGGACGGCTTCGCCGACAAGCCGCCGTATCAGCTTTCCGGCGGCATGCAACAGCGCGTCGCCCTGTGCCGCGCGCTCATCCACCAGCCAGAAATCCTGCTGCTCGATGAGCCGTTTGCCGCGCTGGATGCCTTCACCCGCGAAGAGTTGTGGGGCGTGCTGCAGGAACTGTGGACAGCCCGCCGCTGCACCGTCATCATGGTAACCCACGATCTGCGCGAGGCAGTTTTTCTTTCAAACCATGTCTATGTGATGAGCAAGCGACCGGGGAGGATCGTGCATCAACAGGTCATCCATTTGCCGCGCCCGCGCACGCTGGCCGAAACATTTGACCCGCGCTTTGTGGATTACGTGCGTCAGATTTACGACAAGATTGGCGAGGTGCGCCAATGAGTGAGACGATGCGTCTGCGCCTGCAATCGGTTGCGCCGCCGGTTATCGCCATCGTTGTGTTCATCGCCGCGTGGGAGATCGGCTGCCTGTTGCTCAACGTCGATGACTTTGTGCTGCCGCGCCCCAGCGTGGCCTTCGCCTCGTATCTCAAGTGGCAGGCGGCCATCTGGCCGAACGCCCTGCAAACCCTGATGACTACCGTGATCGGGTTTGGGCTGGCAATCGTGCTGGGCGTGGCGCTGGGCGCGGTGATCGGCTACTCGGCGCTGATGTATCGGGCGTTGTATCCGCTGTTGATTGCGTTCAACTCGGTGCCAAAGGCGGCGCTGGTGCCGGTGTTTGTCATCTGGTTTGGGATCGGCACCATTCCGGCGGTGTTGATTGCATTCCTGATCTCGTTCTTCCCGATTGCAGTCAACGTAGCCACCGGCATTGCCACGGTCGAGCCGGAGTTGCGCGACGTGCTGCGCTCGCTGGGCGCGAGCCAGTTCGATATCTTTCGCAAAGTGGGCTTTCCGCGCTCCGCGCCGTATTTCTTTGCTTCGCTGAAGGTGGCCATCACGCTGGCGTTTGTTGGATCGGTGATCGCCGAACTGGGCGCGTCGAACAACGGCATCGGCAACATGATGGTCATCGCCAGTTCGCGCTTCGAGGTGCCGCTGGTGTTTGCCGGCCTGATGGTGGTGGCGGTGATGGGCATCGCGCTGTACGCCGTGTTTGCGCTGCTGGAACGCCGGCTGGCTGCCTGGGCCTACCGCAGCCGCTCAGTGTGACGCGCCGGGCGCGCCTGACCTGCCAGCCATGCCCCCTCACCTGTTGACCAAACGCGAGCGCGTCCTGCGCGCCATCCACTTTCAGGAAACCGACCGCATCCCTGTTTACGACATCCTGCAGAACGACGCGGTGATCGAGCACTACGCCGGCCAGCGTCTGACGGTTGAGAACGGCCTGCGCGTGAAAGGGCTTGCCATCGGGCGCGCGCTCGACGCGACGCGCATGCCAGAGGGGCCAGCCGCGCCGGGCATCGAACGCTGGGAGAATGGCATCGTCATCCAGCGCGAGCGATGGACATCGTGGATCATCGAGCGTCCCTTCCACGATGTGCCCGGCCTGATCGAGTGGATCAAAGGCGAGATCGAGCGCAGTCGCGCTATGATCTTCAATCCTGCCTATGCGAAGCAACTGCATGACCAGTTGCGCGAGCGCATGGCCCTCTCGGCCGCCGGCGACCCCACCGGCCGCAACGACCCGGCAGTGATGATCGTCGAGAGCGGCGTCGGCCTGACCGAAATGTACTGGCTCGCCGGCATGGAGCTTTTCTCGTACCTCATCGCCGAAGCGCCAGACTGGGTGGAGGAATGGCTGGATGCGCGGCATCGCGCCGAGTTGCGCCGGGTGGCCTCCATCGCCGACCCCGCCCTTATCCCCATCGCGCTGACCTATGACGACATCGCCTGCAAGCGCGCGCCACTGTTTTCACCGGCCTGGCTGCGCCGGCTGTGGGTTCCCAGACTCAGGCAACTCACCGACGCCTGGCACGAACGCGGCGCGGTGTGCCTGTTCCATTCCGACGGCAACCTGTGGCCGGTGATGGACGATCTGGTGGCAGCCGGCATCGACGGGTTGAACCCGCTGGAAGTGCTGGCCGGCATGACGGTGCGCGCCGTGCGCGAACGATACCCCCGTCTCTTCCTGACCGGCGGCGTGGATGTCAGCCAGCTCCTGACGAATGGCACGCCGGAGGAAGTGCGCGCCGTGTGCGCGCAGAACATCCGCGACGCCGGCGGGCGGGGCTACCTGATCGGTTCCAGCACGGAACTGCACTGGGACGTGAGGCTGGAAAACGCGATCGCCATGTTCGAGACGGCATGGCGCACTCCGCTCCAATAACCCGGCGGGCCTGCGCGCAATCCATCACCGCTGCGTCGTGGTTAAATCGGCCACATGAACCTGTATTTTGTTCGGCACGGCCAGTCCGCCAACAACGCCGTCTGGGATGCCACCGGCAACAGCAATAGCCGGGTCGAAGACCCCGAACTCACGGAGATCGGTCGCCGGCAGGCGCAGAGTGTGGCGCAGTTTCTGGCGCAGGCCGGCGCCGGCGCGCCGGCCAACGCGCACGACCCGCACAACCGGCGCGGCTTTGGCATCACCCACGTGTACACCAGCCTGATGACGCGCGCTGCCGCCACCGGCTATGCCATTGCCGGCGCGCTGGGTTTGCCGCTCATCGCATGGGAAGACTGGCACGAAGCCGGCGGCATCTATCTGGACGACCCCGCCGGCGGCTCGAAAATCGGCCTGCCCGGCAAGCCACGCAGCTACTTCGAGCGCCACTACCCCGGCATCATCCTGCCCGATCACCTCGACGAAGCCGGCTGGTGGAA
The DNA here is from genome assembly GCA_937927775.1 of uncultured Anaerolineae bacterium. Classification (GTDB taxonomy): domain Bacteria; phylum Chloroflexota; class Anaerolineae; order J036; family Brachytrichaceae; genus Roseilinea. Next base: position 4,009 of record CALBEF010000018.1, read on the forward strand.
TCGTCCTTACGAAGACGATGCCGCGCGCCGCCAACGCGCCCGTCGCGCACTGGCCGATCTGCTGTCCCGGCACGGCAACACGCCCGACAACGTGGTGATCGTCAGCCACGGCGAATTCTTCAACCTCTTCATGGCCGAGGTGTTGAAAAGCGGCGGCATCGATGGCTGGTGGTTCATGCTGAACAACGCCTCGGTCAGCCGGTTGCGCTTCGAGGACACGCGGGAAACAAGCATTGTGTATCTCAACCGGGTTGACTTCCTGCCGGCCGAACTGGTCACATGAAGCGCGCGCATGAATCACGAGGCGATCTTTGGCGGCAAACACGCCGGGGAAAGACACCCGCCACGCTCCCGGAATAGCGCGAACGATGGACTGCGCCGTGTGGTACTATGCCTCTGCGCGTTGCGCAACCATCTTCGCGCCGCGCGCAAGTCCGGTCACATCATCGCAGGAGTTTGCAGCGTGAAGAACCCGCCGGGAATCTATCACCCCAGCGCGTGGCAGTATATCCTGTGCTACGCGGTCTGGATCGCCCTGTCAGCGATCACGGTCTGGCTTGGTCAGCAGGTGCGGGTAAACCTGATCCAGCACCCCATGCCGTTCTCCGGCATCAATTACTGGGTGGTGGGCGCCATGAACCAGATCAGCTTCTTCGTCAGCGGCCTGCTCACCCTCATCGGCATTCTGGTCATGGAGTATTACCTGCGCCGGGGCGTGGAAAAACAGAACTTCTGGCCGCGCGTGCTGCGCATCGTCGTCATTCTGGCCGTGGTTCTGGGCGCGTCGTATCTGGCAAACCGGATCATGTTCGCCATCTTCCTGGGCTGACCCGGCGCAATCCACCCATCCACCCCCGCGTAGAGACACACCCACAGAGACACGCCGCAGCGCGTCTCTACAAAACCGGGCGCGCACGCCCGGCGCGCCACAGATCGAACAGATCGAACAAGGAGGCACGATGACCACATGGCATTCTGACTTTATCGAAGCGAATGGACTGAAGCTGCACTACACGCGCACCGGCGCGCGCACCAGCGCGCGCACCGGCGCCGGCACCGGCAAGCCGCCCGTTGTGCTGGCGCACGGCTTCTCGGACGACGGGTTGTGCTGGACGCCGGTGGCCGAATCCCTGCAAGCCGACTACGATGTGATCATGGTCGATGCGCGCGGGCACGGCAAATCGGACGGGCCGGAGCAGGGCTACGGCGCGGTCGAACACGCCGCCGATTACGCCGGCGTCATCCAGGGCTTGCAGCTCACGCGGCCAGCGGTGCTGGGCCACTCGATGGGCGCGATGACGGCGCTGGCGCTGGCCGGCCTGTATCCCGACCTGCCGGGCATGATCCTGTTGGAAGACCCGCCCCCCTTCTGGTTCCCGATGCCCGAACGGACGCTGCCGGGCCGCAGATCGGGCATGGGACAGTGGATTATCGACATCAAGCGCAAGACGCGCGAAGAGATGATCGCGCTGTGCCGCGCCCAGTCGCCCGGCTGGTCCGAAGCAGAGCTGGAGCCGTGGGCCAACTCGAAACTGCGTTTCAGCTTCAACGCGCTCAATCAGGAAGGCTCGGCGCCGGTGGACTGGGAAGCATTGATCCGCAATATTCGCTGCCCCGCCCTGCTGATCACCGCCGACCCCGATCGCGGCGCGATCGTCACGCCGGAGAGCGCGGCGGCGCTGAAGACCCTGCTGCCCGGCGTGCGCGTCGAGCACATTGCCGGGGCCGGGCACAGCATCCGCCGCGATCAGTTTGCCCGTTATATGGCGGTAGTCAGGGCATTTCTGGCACAGGAAGCCGCCTGAGATCATCCTCCCGCAGGGCAACATGCTCTGCGGGAAGATGTTTTGAAAAAGGGAGACCAGATGACTGCAATCAAACACCTGACATGCGAGTATCAGATCAACCCGATCGGCATCGGGGCGACAACGCCCCGGCTGAGCTGGCGAATGGTCAGCGAACAGCGCGGCGCCCGGCAGATCGCATATCAAATTCGCGCCGCCGCCGACCCCGACATGCAAGACATCCTGTGGGACACCGGCAAAGTTATATCCGACCAGTCAGCCCACATTCCCTACGCCGGCCCGGCGCTCGGCTCGGCTCAGCGCGTGCACTGGCAGGCCCGCCTGTGGGACGAGACAGACACCGAATCCGGCTGGAGCGCGCCGGCCTTCTTCGAGACGGGCCTGCTGCATGAGAGCGACTGGCAGGCCGAGTGGATCACGCCGGACTGGGACGAGGACACAACGCAATCGCAGCCACAGCCGGTGTTGCGTCGCGCGTTTCAACTCAACGGCGCAATCAAGTCGGCGCGCGTGTATGCCACCGCGCTCGGCCTGTACGAATTGCGCCTGAACGGACAGCGCGTCGGCGACGCCGTGCTGACCCCCGGCTGGACCGCCTATGACAAACGCTTGCAGGTTCAGACCTGGGACGTGACCGGCCTGTTGCGCGAGGGCGACAACGCCATCGGCGCGCTGCTCGGCGACGGCTGGTATCGCGGCTGGCTGGGCTTCGAGGGCAACCGCAACACCTACGGCGACCGGCTGGCGTTGCTGTGCCAACTGGTCGTCACGTATGCCGATGGGCGCACTGAAGTGGTGACCAGCGACGCGCAGTGGCGCGCGACTACCGGCCCGATCCGCATGTCGGACATCTACATGGGTGAAACGTACAACGCCCGGATGGAACTACCCGGCTGGGATGCGCCGGGCTATGACGACAGCGCGTGGAAAGGCGTGCGGCTTTACGAGCATGGCAGGCAGACGCTGATCCCGCAAGTCGGGCCATACGTCAAACGGCACGAGGAGCTGAAGCCGGCGCAAATTATCCTGACCCCCGCCGGCGAGACCGTGCTCGACTTCGGCCAGAACATGGTGGGCTGGGTGCGCGTCACGGCGCAGGGGCCGGCCGGCGCCACGCTCACCCTGCGCCACGCCGAAGTGCTGGATCAGCAGGGCAACCTGTACCTGGCCAACCTGCGCACGGCCAAACAAACCATTCAGTACACGTTCAAGGGCGATGGCCTGGAGACGTATGAACCGCGCTTCACCTTCATGGGCTTCCGCTATGTGGGCGTGGAGGGGTGGCCGGGGGAGATGACGCTCGAAGCCGCCCGCAACGCCTTCACCGGCATCGTCGTCCACTCCGACATTCCCCCCACCGGCATGTTCGAATGCTCGAACCCGCTCATCAACCAGTTGCAGCACAACATTGTGTGGGGGCAGAAAGGCAACTTCGTCGATGTGCCGACCGACTGCCCGCAGCGCGACGAGCGCCTGGGCTGGACCGGCGACGCGCAAGTGTTCATACGCACCGCCTGCTTCAACCGCGATGTGGCGCTGTTCTTCACCAAATGGCTGGGCGATCTCGTCGCCGATCAATACCCAAACGGCGGCGTGCCAGTGGTGATCCCCGATGTGCTGCGGCGCAGCTCAATCAGTGCGGCCACCAATATCGGCTCAGCCGCCTGGGCGGACGCCGCCACCATCTGCCCGTGGACCATCTACCTGTGCTATGGCGACCGGCGCATTCTGGAGCAGCAATACGCCAGCATGAAAGCCTGGGTCGAGGCGATACGACGCGAGGCCGGCGACCGCTACCTGTGGACAACCGGCTTCCACTTCGGCGACTGGCTCGACTATCGGGGGACGAGCGCATTCGACACCGCGCCGATCACCGACAAGGAGTTGATCGCCACAGCCTTCTTCGCCTACTCCACGCAGTTGACACAACAGGCCGCGCAGGCACTGGGCAAGCACGAAGACGCAGCCGAGTACGCCGACCTGTTGCGCAGGATCAAGGCTGCCTTCAACGCCGAGTTCGTGTCGGCCAACGGGCGCGTCGGCTCCAACAGCCAGTCGTCCTACGTGTTGGCGCTGCACTTCGACCTGCTGCCGGAGAAGCTGCGCCAGAAGGCCGCCGACCGGCTGGCCGAGGAAGTGCGCAAGTTCGGCTATCACCTCACCACCGGCTTCGTCGGGACGCCGTACCTGTGCCACGTGCTCAGCCGCTTCGGTCACACCGACCTGGCCTACGAGTTGCTGAACCAGGAAACCTTCCCCTCGTGGCTATACCCGGTCAAGATGGGCGCGACCACCATCTGGGAACGCTGGGACGGCATCAAGCCGGACGGCACATTCCAGGATGTGGGCATGAACTCTTTCAACCACTATGCCTACGGGGCGATTGGCGACTGGATGTATCGGGTCGTGGCCGGCATCGACGCCGGCGAGCCAGGCTACCGCCACGCGCTGATCGCCCCGCACCCCGGCGGCGGTCTGACCCACGCGCGCGCCGCGCTGACGACGATCTACGGCGAGGTGGTCTCGGCGTGGCAATTGAGCGAGGCCGGCCTGCGGCTGCAAGTGACCGTCCCGCCGAACACGCGGGCCACGGTGCGTATCCCGGCCAACAAGCTGGCGCAGGTGACTGAGAGCGGCCGGCCGTTGAAGCAAGCGCCGGGCATTCTCGCCTCGCGCGTCAGAGGCGGCGTGGCAGAAATCGAGATCGGCGCGGGTCAGTATGACTTCGCCAGCACTGGCTTGACCTTGTCGCAAGCAATGGCGAACGTGCGACACGTGGCCGGCCGACTCGACATGGGCAGCACTCTGCGCGACCTGCTGGCCGACGAGCGGGCCAAAGCCATTCTGGTCAAACACGCCGGCGAGCAGGCGCTACAGGCCAACATCCCGGCGCGGGTGGGCGATCAGTCGCTTGACGCGCTGGCGCGCATGATGCCGCATCTGCTCACGCCGGACACGCTGAAGGCCATCCAGGCAGATCTGGCGGCGTTGTAGAAGTTGCCCTGAAGCACCTCGCGGGTGATCTGCTCTCCAACCGCGAGGACGCAGGCTGAAGCGCAGATCAACACTTCGTTCAACACCTCGCGGGTCGGTGAGACCTGCGAGGTGTTTCAGCAGATCGATGGAGTAACAACCGATGGAATACCGGCTACTTGGCAAATCCGGCCTTATGGTGCCCGCGCTCAGTCTGGGCACCGGCACGTTCGGCGGGCGGGGCGAATTCTTCAAAGCGTGGGGCGCCACCGACGTGGCCGAGGCGACGCGCCTGGTAGACATCTGCCTCGACGCCGGCCTCAACCTGTTCGACTCGGCCGACGGCTATTCCGGCGGCGCAGCAGAGGAGATTCTGGGCCAGGCGATCAAGGGCCGGCGCGACAAGGTGCTGATCTCGACCAAGGCCACATTCCGCGCCGGCAAAGGCCCCAACGATGTCGGCGCGTCGCGCATCCACCTCACGCGCGCCGTCGAAGGCAGCCTGCGCCGGCTGGGCACGGATTACATCGACCTGTTTCAGTTGCACACCTTCGACGCGCTGACGCCCGTGGAAGAGACGCTGCACACGCTCGACACACTGGTGCGCGCCGGCAGGATTCTCTACGTCGGCTGCTCCAACTTTTCCGGCTGGCACTTGATGAAGTCGCTGGCCGTTGCCGACCGCTATGGCTGGCCGCGCTATGTGGCCCATCAAGCATACTACTCGCTGATCGGCCGCGAATATGAATGGGAGCTGATGCCGCTGGCGCTGGATCAGGGGGTGGGCACGGTAGTGTGGAGTCCGCTGGGCTGGGGCCGGCTGACCGGCAAAGTGCGCCGGGGCCAGCCGACGCCAGAGGGCAGCCGGCTGAACAGCCCGATCGCCATGCGTGGCGGCCCGCGCGTCGCAGACGAATACGTTTATCAGGTCGTCGATGCGCTGGACGCCATTGCGGCAGAAACCGGCAGGACGGTGGCGCAGATCGCGCTGAACTGGCTGTTGCAACGCCCGACCGTCTCAACGGTGATCTTTGGCGCGCGCGATGAAGCGCAACTGCGCGAGAACCTGGGCGCGGTGGGCTGGAATCTCAGCGCAGAACAGGTGGCCCGGCTGGATGCCGCCAGCGCGCAGCCCAGAACGTATCCCTACTGGCACCAGCAGGGCTTCGAGCGCAATCCGCCGGCAGTGGGCTTGTAGGCTCGAAAACCAAATCTCATTGACGCTGCTTTACAGGCTGAAACGACCCTGGAAGCCGACCGTGCCAATGGCTGAAGCCAGGGCCGCAGCCAGTCTGCATCTGGACGCGGACACCTCGATGAAATCACTGCATGCTGCGTTGCCGGCGCGCGGTCTGGATGTGACCCGCGCGCCCAACCCCCGGGCGTTGCCCACCCTCACACAGGCTATTGTCCGCGCTCCAGCCGAAACCGCGCCTGAAGACTGGATCGGGCAAACGCGCTGGCTTTCCGATTGGAGATAACGCGCCGAAGACGCGCGCCGGCATCCCCAAACCGGCTACAATGCCCCTGCTGCGATGAACACCCGATTTAGCCTGCGCCGGCTGCGGGCATGGCTCGCATTGCCGGGAGATGAGCAGCCCTCGCCAGCGCGAACCAGCCAGATCAAAGTCGCCCTGCTGCTCACCGTGCTGCTCGTGGCGCTGCTGGCGCTGGCCGCCGGCGTGTCCAGCGTGCAACTGGCCCCGGCCGAGCGTTTTCCCGCCGAGTTGTTCGCCGTGCCCGGCCCGCCACCCGGCCAAACGCTCGAAGGCGGCCAGGCACTGGTCGATCTGGCGCGCATCGCGCTGATGGTGATGCTGATCCTGACGCCAGTGTATGTCCTGTACGCGCTCGTCAACCGCAAACGCCGCCGCGAACTGATCACCAACCTGATCGTCATCGGCGTGATGGTGCTGCTGCTCAGTAATGTGTCTCAGTGCGCGCAGAACGCGCGCGAGCCGGAAGAGATCGCCCCCTCCATGACGATGCAGGAAGCGCCCGAAGAATTGCCCGGCGAGATGGAGTTGCCGCCGTTCGATCCGAACGCGCCGGACTGGCTGGTGCTCATCTCAAGCGCCGTTCTTTCTGTCGCGCTGGTGATCACCGTGTCGCTGGTGGTGGCCTTTGGCATTGCGCGCCGGCGCCGCAAACCGGCCGTGCTGGATCAAATGGCGCAACAGGCCGAACAGGCTGCCGCCGACCTGGAGGCCGGCGGCGAGTTCAGAGATATCATCATCCGCTGCTACCGGGAGATGAGCAGCGTGCTGCAACAAGAGCGCGGCATCCGGCGCGACGCCGCCATGACACCGCGCGAGTTCATGGATGTGCTGCGCAGCAAAGGTCTGCCGGCGGAACCCGTGCGCCAGCTCACGCTGGCCTTTGAGGCGTCGCGCTACGGCCACACCAGCGCCACCGAGCAACAGGAACGCGCAGCCGTGGACAGTCTGCGCGCCATCGTGGACGCCTGCCGGGCCATGGGAGGCGCGCCATGAGAGTTCGCCCACTCACCGTTGCGCTGGGCGTTGCCCTGGCGATCGCCGCACTCGCGGCAACAGTTTTGCTGGCGGCCTACCTGCGCGATATCGTGCGCGACGTATTCGCCGGCCCGCTGGGATACACGCTGTATCTGGCCGGCCTGCTGTTGCGCAGCGTGCCGCAGGCGCTTTTCCTCGGCGTGTTGATCGCGCTGGGCGTTGTCATCGCATTCAGCAGCCTCGGCGCGCGCCGGGATGATCCCGGCTTGCCGCCCGGGCGCGCCCGGCCCGATCCTCGCCATTCACGGATGCGCGTGTGGACGTATTACCTCAGCCAGTTCGGGCGCAGCGCCTACGCGCGGGAAAAGATGACGCTCGAAATGCGCGCGCTGATCCTGTCGTCGCTGGCAGTGCTCGAACGTTCGACGCCGGTGGAGATCGAGCGCCGCATCATCAACGGATCGCTGGACGTGCCGGCAGAAGTGGCCGACCTCGCGCTCGCTGAGCGCGCGCTCGCCAGCCGGTCGCGCGCCGGCAGCCCGCCGCGCAGTCGGCTGCCCCGTGCGCTGGAAGAACTGCGCGAGCGCATCTCGGGGCGCATTCTGTCAGACTCGGCTGCGGCGCAACAATCAGCGGCATGGGTCAAATTACAAGCTGCGCTGGCCTGGATCGAAGCGCAGCAATACACAGACGAAAAAGGCAAGGATTCATGAACTGTCACGAAGTCGCCGCGCTCAGCGAGCGCATCGTCGGCCAGGTCACCCGCGCCGTGGTCGGCAAACAGGACGTGCTCGAAAAAATTATGGCCGCGTTTCTCGCCGGCGGTCATGTGCTGCTCGAAGACTACCCCGGCCTGGCCAAGACCCTGATCGCCAACAGTTTCGCCACCGCCCTCGGCGTGAGCTTCAAACGCATCCAGTTCACGCCCGACCTGCTGCCCGGCGACATCACCGGCGGCTATTACTTCGACCGCTCGGAGAATCGCTTCATCCTGCGCAAGGGGCCGATCTTCGCCAACATCATTTTGGCCGACGAGATCAACCGCGCCTCGCCGCGCACACAGTCGGCGCTGCTCGAAGCGATGCAGGAATATCAGGTCACGCTGGAAGGCGAGACGATGAAGCTGCCCCAACCCTTCATGGTCATCGCCACGCAAAACCCGATTGAATACGAGGGCACGTACCCGCTGCCCGAAGCGCAGCTCGACCGCTTCATCATGCGCCTGTCTGTGGGCTACCCGAGCGCAGCGGAAGAGCAGGAAGTGCTGAAGCGGCGGCGCGACCGGGGCCAGGACGCCATCGATCTCGAAAGCGTCACCGATGCCGCCGGCCTGCTGGCGATGCGCCAGGCCGTCGAGACCGTTCACGTGGACGCGGACATCGAACGCTACATGGTGGAGTTGACGCGCGGCACGCGCTCGCACCGCCAGGTGTCGGTCGGCGCGAGTCCGCGCGGCGCGCTGGCCCTGCTCAAACTGTCGCGGGCCTGGGCCGCCATGCAGGGCCGCGAGTACGTCATCCCCGACGATGTGAAGCTGTTTATCAAGCCGGCGCTCAGTCATCGCCTGATTCTGGAGCCGGATTTGTGGACAGTCCCGCAAGCCGCCGAGCGCGTGCTGAGCGAAGTCAGCCAGATCGTGCCGGTGCCCGTGATCGGCGCCACACAGCGATGACCACGTTGCTCGGTCTGATCTTCGCCCTGTTGTTGTTCGGGCTGGCTGCGCTGAACGGCAACGTGATCGCGCTGGCCGTGCCGTTTGTGGCCTACCTGGGCTGGTCGATGCTGCGCCGGCCAGAGCGCATCCGCCTGGCGGCAACGCGGTCGCTCAGCCTGGAGCGCGTCTCAAATGGCCGGCCGGTTGAAGTCACCGTTACCGTGCAAAACCAGGGGGAAAGCGTTGTTGAGGTGCGCATCGATGATCCCATCGCGCCCGGCCTTGAACTGGTGGATGGCACAACAAGCGCCATCGCCATCCTGGGGCCGGGCGGGCATATCGCATTTCGCTACACCGTGCGCGGACAGCGCGGCGAGCACCGCTTTAGAGATATCCTGATCGACGCCACCGACAGCGCCGGCCTGTTCCACACCGGGCTGGCTCTGGACGCGCGGGCGACGCTGGTCGTGGTGCCAACCGCGCAACGGCTGCGCCGCATCAACATCCGTCCGCCGCGCACGCGCGGGTTTGCCGGCCCCATCCCGGCGCGTCAGGGTGGATCGGGCATCGACTTCTTCGGCCTGCGCGAGTATCAGGTCGGCGACCGGCTGCGGCGCATCAACTGGCGCGCCTCTGCCCGCCACGAACAAGAGTTGTTCACCAACGATCTGGAGCAGGAGCGGCTGGCCGATGTGGGCATCATCGTCGACGCGCGCGACGAGACCAATACGCGCACGACCAATGGCTCACTGTTCGAGCATTCGGTCGCGGCTGCCGCCACGCTGGCCGACACCTTCCTGAGCGAGGGCAACCGGGTCGGCATGGTGATCTATGGCAGCGCAATCGTCAATGTGTTTCCCGGCTATGGGCGCGCGCAGAAAATGCGCATCCTGCGCGCGCTGGGACGCGCATCCACCGGCCACAATGAGGCGCTGCGCCATCTGGACCGCTTGCCCACGCGCGCGTTTCCCGCCCAGTCGCAGGTCGTCTTCGTCAGCCCGCTCAGCCGCGACGACGCGCCGGTGCTGACGCGCATGCGCGCGCGCGGTTATGCCGTCATGGTGATTTCGCCCGATCCGGTGTCGTTCGAGGCACAGTGGCTCAAGTCGGTGTCTTCGGGCCTCGACCCGGCCTTTCAACACACCGCCGTGCGTATGTTGGAGGTGGAACGCCGCCTCATCTTGCGCCAGTTGCGTCAGGTGGGCGTCCAGGTGGTCAACTGGGATGTTAGCCAACCCTTCGACCACGTCGTCCGCCAACAATTGACGATTGAGCAATTGAAGGTTGAGCGATTGAGGCATTGAGCAATTGACGATTGACGATTGGCGATTGACGATTGGCGATTGACGATTGGCGATTGGCGATTGACCGTGTGATCCCATCAGCTCACCAACCTTGCCAACCTTACGAACCTTACCAACCTTATCAGCCTGACCAACCAGCCCAACCTGACCAACTTTACGAACCTGTCCCCATGAACCAACTATCGACTCTCGCCCGGGCGAGCCTGGCCGGCGCGCTGGTGCTGCTGGCCGGCGCTTATGCGCTGATGGGCGGCTGGGCGTTTGCCGGCGCGGTGATCGCCATCGGCGCGCTGTGGGCGTTCGGTATGCGGCGCAGGGCGATGGCGCTGGTGTCTGTGGGACTGGCCGGCCTGACCCTCCTGGCAGCCTTCGGGCTGGCGCAGGGCCTGCCCGCCGCGCCGGTTCTGCTGGCTGGCGTGCTGGCGCTGGCAGCGTGGGATATGGCCCGGTTACTGCACCGGCTGGGAAGCGTCGAACACATCGAGAACCGCGATCTGCTCATCCGCCAGCATCTGACGCAGTTGGCCGGCGTGTGTGGAGCCGGCCTGCTGATTGCGCTGGCGGCGTCGGTCATCCGGCTCAACCTCAGCTTCGCCGCCGTGTTTGCGCTGGGGCTGGCGGCGCTGTGGGCGCTGAGCCGGCTCAGCCACAGCAGATTCCCGGAGTCCTGAAGAGAGTCTTTCAGACTCCGGGAATGCGCGACAAGAAGGTGATGAAGGGAAACACCTCCGGCACGTGCGAATCCCACACGCCGTGCGCGCTCCACGTCCAGCCGCCCGAATCGTCGGCCGGCGGCGCTTCCTTGTAGGCGTTGAAGCGCGAGAAGTCCATGCGCCACACGTCGCCGTCATGCGGTGGCAGCGCGCGTCCATCGGCTTTGGCCAGCCAGCCCAACCCCTCCCACGGAAAGGCCAGTTCGACTGTCCAGCCCCGATCGCGGTCGCTGTTGTCGTTCAGCGTGCCGTCCACATGCACGGCGCTCTTGAGGCCCGGCAGGTCCCACTGCCAGAACCCCTCGCGCGGCCCGCGCGGATGCTTGAAGCCGACGCCGTCCCAGGGGCTATGCCCCGGCGCATCGGGCGCGAACTCCGGCGCGCAGGAATACCCATCGCGCTGATACGCATCCGACCAGATGAAGAACACCTCGTAGATCGTGCCCAGCGCGTTGATCTCGAATTCGTAGTAGGCATCGCGCCCGGCGATGAAAACCTCCACGTCGTTTTCGGTCCAGATCAGCGCGTCGCGTTCGGTGAAAGACGCTGTGACGAAAGGCTCTTCAACCCAGAAGCCGACGTACAGATACGTGTCGTCCCACAGCACGGCAGCGCGCGTGTCGTGAATGGGCCGGCGACCGTTGATGAGATCGACAAAGCGCGGCGAGCGCGGCGCAAGCTGCCAGCTCGGCTCGTCCAGCCGGCCGTCGATGGTCAGCGGTTCGAGCGCACGATAGGCGGTGTAGCGGGCAATGCGATCCGGCGCGACTGGAAACAGATGGGGTGGGAATGTCATAGTAGGACTATTGTAGGCTGCTATACTCCCGCGCGGCGCCATGCCGGCCTCAGCGCCGGCGCAGCGCCGCATGACTGAGCAACATGCTGGGCAATGGATTGTGTGAGGAGAACCATGAAGTACAAGATCACGCAAGCGCAGAAGGACTTCTACCGGCGGAACGGCTACATCATCATCGAGGACTTCCTGGATGACCAGGAGCTGGAAACGTGGCGCCAGGTGACCGACGACGCCGTGCGCCAACGGCTGATCGAGCGCAACGGCATGACGAATCAGGACAACCCCGATCAATACTATGCGCAGGTGTTCGTGCAGTGCGTGCGGCTGGCCGACACGCACGAAGGGATGGCCAAATTGATGCTGGATGAGCGGCTGGGCGAGGCAGCCGGCGAACTGGCCGGCGTGGACGGCATTCGCATCTGGCACGATCAGGCATTGATCAAGCAGCCCTACGGCAATCCGACGGCCTGGCACCTTGACAATCCCTACTGGTCGTTCCATTCGCGCGACGCCATTTCGATCTGGGTGGCGCTCGATCGGGCGACGCTGGCCAACGGCTGCCTGTGGTATCTGCCCGGCACGCACCTGACCGCGCGCTTCGACAACGTGGGGATCGGCGAGAATATCGCCGACTTGTTCCGCGTTTACCCGGAGTGGCGCAACATCGAGGCAGTGCCCGCGCCGGCGCCGGCCGGCAGCGCCGTGTTCCACAACGGACTGACCGCGCACGGCGCCGGCGCCAACATGACGCCTCGCCCGCGCCGCGCCATGACCTGCGCCTACATGCCGGACGGCTGCGTCTTCAACGGCCAGCGCAACGTGCTGCGCGAAGACTACTTCAACGCGCTTAAGATCGGCGATGTGCTCGACGATCCCCGCCAGGTGCCGCTCATCTGGAAGCGCGGATAATGGGCGCCCTGTCGCAGGCTTTGAGCTTGCGGCGGATGAATCCGGCCATTGACAGAGCAGAGCAGTTTCCATATACTCCTGCCATCAACCGAACAGCAGATAAAGGCGAAGAGCAGGACGAGTACGCATCGCAGAAGCGAACAGAGAAGCCCGGCCTTGCGCTGAAAGCCGGGTGCGTGGAGCGGAGCGGAATGGACCTGGGAGCTGCAATCTGAACGCAAGCGCAGCTTGCCATTAGGAACGCCGGAGCCGCCACCGTTAAAAGGCGGAGCGCATGATTGTGCGCGTCAATGAGCGCGCGAATGCCGCATCGTTTCCGCGATAAGCGAGCGAGCCGGCCTCGCGAACCAGGGTGGCACCACGAGCAAACATCTCTCGTCCCTACGGGCGGAGATGTTTTTGTTTGCCTGTCAGGCTGAAGAAAAGGAGCACGGGTGTCAAGACAACCCAGACTGACCATCAAGCCTTCGCTGGATGAGGTGCGCGCCATGAGCGCGCGCGGCAACCTCATCCCGGTGTATGCGGAACTGCCGACCGACCTCGACACGCCGGTGTCGCTGTATCTGAAGCTGGCCGGCGACGACCCTTCTTTCCTGCTCGAAAGCGTGGTCGGCGGCGAGCGCGTGGCGCGCTATTCGTTTCTGGGCGTCCGGCTGAAAGAAGCCCTGGTGCTGCGCGGGCAGGAACTGAGCCGCCACACGCTGAGCGGCGACGGCCTGCGCGTCGAGCCGGCGCCAATCCCCGCGCCGCACGCCGACACCAGGTCGGCGTCTACCCCGATCGACGCGCCGCGCGAGGGAGACGTGCTCGACGCGCTGCGCGCCGAAATGCAGCGTTATCAGTTCGTGCCGTTGAGCAACCTGCCCCGCTTCTGCGGCGGACTGGTCGGCTACACCGGCTACGATGTGGTGCGCCAGTTCGAACGCCTGCCGGACACAGCGCGCGACACGCTGGGCGCGCCGGATGCCGTCTACTTCCTGGCCGACACGCTGGTGGTGTTCGATCACGCCCGCAGCGCGCTGCTCATCATCGCCAACGCGCACATTTCCGACAACCGGCAGGGCGATGGCGCGCCGGACGATAGCGTTGCGGCAGCCTATGAAGACGCCGTGGCGCGCATCAAGACCATCCGCGCCCGGCTCGACGCGCCCCCGGCTGCGCTGACGCCTGACCCGCTGGCTGTGTGCACGCCGACCCGCGCCAACAAAACGCAGGCCGAATTCGAGCAGATGGTGCTGGACGCGAAAGAACACATCAGGGCCGGCGACATTTTCCAGGTTGTGCTGTCGCGCCGGCTGGAGCGCCGCAGCACAGCCCACCCCTTCGCCATCTATCGCGCGCTGCGCATGCTCAACCCCTCGCCGTGGATGTTCTACTTTAACTTCGGCAAGCTGCTCGACCTGCCCTGTGGGCCGTTGCGCGTCATCGGCGCGTCGCCGGAGATGCACGCCCGTTTCGAGCACGGTCTGGTCACGGTGCGACCGATCGCCGGCACACGCCCGCGCGGCGCGACTGAAGAGGACGATGCCCGGCTGGCCGAAGAACTGCTGGCCGACCCGAAGGAGCGCGCCGAGCACGTTATGCTGGTGGACCTGGGGCGCAATGACGTGGGCCGGGTGGCGCAGTACGGCAGCGTGCGCGTGGACGACCTGATGGTGATCGAGAACTATTCGCACGTGATGCACATCGTCAGCACCGTGCGCGGGCGCGTGCGCGACGGGCTGGACGCCTTCGACGTGCTGCGCGCCACCTTCCCCGCCGGCACACTCAGCGGCGCGCCCAAAGTGCGCGCCATGCAGATCATCGAAGAACTTGAGGGAGAACGGCGGGGATTGTATGGCGGCACAGTGGGCTACTTTTCGTTCGATGGCCAGATGGACACGTGTATCACCATCCGCACCATCACCATGTGCGGCGATATGTGCTGCGTGCAGGCCGGCGCCGGCATCGTGGCCGATAGCGACCCCACGACCGAGTATCACGAGACAATGAACAAAGCCCGCGCCCTGATGGTCGCCATCGACGAGGCGGAAAGCTGATCCGGGGCGATTGACGATTGACGATTGATTCGCGCGCTCATCTGACTACTGACTTCTGACTACTGGCTACTGACTTCTGACTACTGGCTACTGACTCCTGACCATGATTGCAGTAATCGACAACTACGATTCGTTCACGTACAACCTGGTCCAGTATCTGGGCGAGCTGGGCGCTGATCTGCGCGTGTTTCGCAACGACAAGATCACGCTGGATGATCTGGAGCGGCTGAAGCCTGCGGCGTTTGTCATCTCGCCGGGGCCGGGGACGCCGCAGCAGGACAGCGGCATCAGCAACGACGTGATCCGCGTCTTCAGCGGTCGCGTCCCCATTCTGGGCGTGTGCCTCGGCCAGCAGTGCATGGGCTACGTGTTCGGCGGCAGTGTGATTCGCGCGCCGCGCCTGATGCACGGCAAGACCTCGATGATCTATCACAACAACCGCGACCTGTTCAAGGAACTGCCCAACCCGTTCGAGGCCACGCGCTATCACTCGCTGATCGTGGAAGAGCCGCTGCCATCCGCGCTGGAAGTGACCGCCTTCACCAAAGAGGGTGAGCTGATGGGCCTGCGCCACAAGACGCATCCCACCTTCGGCGTGCAGTTTCATCCAGAGAGCGTGCTGACCAGACACGGCAAACAGTTGCTGGCGAACTTTCTGGCGATGATCTGACAATTGTCGATTAAGGATTAACAATTGACGATTGAGGGGGTATCGCCAGCGCCACAGCATAAACAATCGTCAATCGTGAATCTTCAATCGTAAATGGTTCAAGAAATGATCCAACAGGCAATCTCCAAACTGTTCAACCATCAATCCCTGAGCGCGGAAGAAGCGGAAGCGGTGATGGACACAATCATGTCGGGCGCGGCGACGCCGGCCCAGATCGGGGCGTATCTGGCCGCGCTGCGCATGAAGGGCGAGACGGTGGACGAGATCACCGGCAGCGCGCGGGCCATGCGCGCCAAATCCACCCGCATCCCCACGCAACGCAACAACCTGGTGGACACGTGCGGCACCGGCGGCGACCGCTCCGGCACGTTCAACATCAGCACGGCGGCCGCTTTTGTTGTGGCCGGCGCCGGCGTGCCGGTGGCCAAACACGGCAACCGCGCCGCCAGCTCGCAATCCGGCAGCGCCGATGTGCTGGTGGCGCTGGGCGTCAACATTGCCATCACGCCCGAACAGGTGGGCCGCTGCATCGACGAGATCGGGATCGGCTTCGCGTTCGCCCCAACCCACCACCCGGCCATGAAGCATGCCGCCGGCCCCCGGCGCGAAATCGGCGCGCGCACGATCTTCAACCTGCTCGGCCCCCTCACCAACCCGGCCGGCGCCCCGCGCCAGCTCCTCGGCGTCTTCAACCGCACCCTCACCGAGACCATCGCCCGCGTGCTGCGCGACCTGGGATCGGAGCGCGCCATGGTCGTCTGCGGGCCGGATCACGTGGACGAACTGGTTACCACCGGCCCAAACCAGGTCAGCGAGTTGCGAGATGGCGAGGTGCGCACCTACGAGATCAACCCGCACGACTACGGCTTCAGCTTTGCCTCGCTGGACGAGCTGGGCGGCGGCACGCCGGAGTTCAACGCCTCGATCGTGCGCAGCGTGCTGGAAGGGCGCGCGACGCCGGCCCGCCACAACGTGGTGACGCTGAACGCGGCTGCGGCCTTGTATGTGGCCGGCGCGGCCAGCGA
>CALBEF010000019.1 GCA_937927775.1 uncultured Anaerolineae bacterium
GGAAATGCCTCCCGCATTTTCCGGTGTGCCAATTGGCCTGCAAAGCAGGGCAAGCCCGGCGGCTTGCCCTACAGGCATACCCACTGCGCGCAACACTCTCTGCCGGGGAATTTGCCCCTGCTGGGAAATGCACCCAGTGTCAGCCCGCTCCCCGCTCCTTTGGTAGAATCCAGTCGATGTCCCAGGTCCACGTCTCAACACATCCACTGGTGCTGCACAAGCTGACCATCCTGCGCGACCAGAAGACCGAACCAAAACGCTTTCGCGAACTGGTGCGCGAACTGTCGCTCATTCTGATCGCCGAAGCCACAGCCGGCCTGCCGGTTTCGCCGGTCACCGTCACCACGCCGATGGGCCAGGCGCAGGGCTGGGAGATGAAGGATCGCATCGGTCTGGTGCCGATCCTGCGCGCGGGCCTGGGCATGGTGGAAGGCGCGCTGGAGATGCTGCCCTTCTCCGAGGTGTGGCACATCGGCCTGTACCGCGACGAGCGCACGCTGCGCCCCGTGCAATACTACAACAAGCTGCCGGTCAACCCCACCGTGCAGGTGTGCATCGTGCTCGACCCCATGCTCGCCACCGGCGGCAGCGCAACCGCCACCATCGACATCCTTAAAAAGTGGGGCGCCGAACGCATCCTCTACGTCGGCCTGATCGGCTCGCCCGAAGGCGTGCGCCACATGCAGACCGATCATCCCGATGTGCCGATCTATCTCGCCGCCATCGACGATCATCTGAACGAGGTCGGCTACATCGTGCCCGGCCTGGGCGACGCCGGCGACCGGCAGTTTGGCACAGCATGAATTGACGATTGACGATCGACAATTGACGATTGCAGAGAGGATGAAATGGATTTTCGCATTGAAAAGGACTCACTCGGCGAGATGCAAGTGCCGGCCGGCGCTTACTATGGCCCGCAAACACAGCGCGCCGTGCAGAACTTTCCGGTCAGCGGCCTGCGCCCCTACCGCGCCTTTGTGTGGAGCATGGCCTGCGTCAAACGCGCCGCGGCAGACGTGAACCGCGATCTGGGCCTGCTGGACGCAACGCTGGCCGGCGCGATCGTGGCCGCCGCCACAGAAGTGATGGACGGGCAATGGGCCGATCAGTTCGTCGTCGATCCGTTTCAGGCCGGCGCCGGCACCAGCCACAACATGAACATCAACGAGGTCATCGCCAGCCGGGCCAGCGAACTGCTGGGCGTGGGGCTGGGCGCAGCCAAAAAGCCGGTCAGCGCCAACGATCACGTCAACATGGCTCAGTCCACCAACGACACCATTCCCACCGCCATCCGGCTGGGGTGTCTGTGGCGCTTGCCCGAACTGCTGACGGCCATAGATGCTCTGACCACCGCGCTGAACGCCAAGGCGGCAGAGTTCGACGACATCGTGAAGTCGGGCCGCACGCACCTGCAGGACGCTGTGCCGGTGCGTCTCGGTCAGGAGTTCGGCGGCTATGCCAAAGCCGTAGTGCGCGACCGCGAGCGCATCGCGCGCGCCGCCGACCAGTTGCGCCGTATGCCCATCGGCGGCACGGCCACCGGCACCGGCCTGAACGCGCACCCCGAATACCACGCGCGCATGGTCAGACGCCTGACCGAGCTGCTCGGCCAGCCGCTCTACGAATCCGACAACTTGTTCGAGGGGATGCAGAGCATGGCCGACATGGCCGACTTCAGCGCCAGCATCCGCACGCTCACCATCACGCTGACGCGCATTGCCAACGACTTCCGGCTGCTCAGCTCCGGCCCCTCGACCGGCCTGGATGAAATCCGCCTGCCGGCCGTGCAACCCGGCTCGTCGATCATGCCCGGCAAAGTCAACCCGGTGCTGGCCGAGATGTTGAATATGGCCTGCTATCACGTTCAGGGCTGTGACCTGACGGTGGCGCTCGCCGCGCAGGCCGGCCAGCTCGAGTTGAACGTGATGATGCCCATCATCGCGCACAACCTGTTCGAGATGATGCACGTCATGATCGGCGCAATCAACGCCTTCACCACGAAGTGCGTGGTGGGGTTGAAGGCCAACCGTGAAAAGGCCGAAGGCTGGCTGGCGAAGAACGCCATCGTCGCCACCGCGCTCAATCCGCTCATCGGCTACATGGCAGCGGCGGAACTGGTGAAGGAAGCGATGAAGCGCAACATCACCATCCGCGAGGCGGCTGCCGAGCGCATCGCCGCCGGCGCGCTGCTCAACAAAGACACGCAACAGCCGGTCACGCTGGCCGAAGTGGATGCTGTGCTGGGCGATCTGCGCAAGCTGACCGAAGGCGGCATTCAGGGCGTCGCCGGCGGCGGTTGACCGATAAGCCCGGCTGTCGGCGCGCCCTGCCGTTACAATAGTGTCTATGTCATCGAACCCGCCACCACCGCCGGATCCATCGGACGATTGGCAGTTGCCGGGAGAACCCAAAGCGTCAGCGCCCCGGACTCCAGCCGACGCGACGCCGGAGCCGGATGCGCGGTCGGGGGCCTGGGAGAATGCCGACGAAGAAATCAAACCGGCAGCCGGCCCGTCTGCCGCCGACCGCAGCGCGCTGCAACCCATCATCGACGCGCTGCGTGTCCCGTTCGGCTCGTTGTGGGATGACCCGCGCGGCCGGCCGCTCATCCTGGTGAGCCTGCTTGCGCTGATCGCAGTGTGCGGCTTGTCGTGTTTTGTGCTCAGCCTGGCGCTGATCGAGAATGTCGGTCGCACAGCCGCGCCGGTGTCCACGGCGCAATCCGTCGCCCAGGCTCAACCCACCCTGCCGATCACTGCGGCCTTGCGCGTCGTTGCCAACGACACGCCCGTGCCGCCCGGCCTCCCCAATCGACTAACCATCCGCAATCTGACGTTCGATGTGGTCATCGCGCAACCGAACGACAAGGGTGAATGGGCCATCGATCCTGCCGCTGCGCAGATCGCGTACTGGGCCGCCGGCACGCTGGTGAACTATGTGATCGGATTGCCGGCGACCGAGGGCAATCAAACGGCTGTCGCTTCGCTGCGGCATGGCGATCTGATCCTGCTCGACACCTCGATCGGCACGCTGCGCTACCGCGTCTCGCACACGCAGACCGTGAAATTTGACGAGCCGGCGTCCCTGCTCGATCAATCCAACCCACAACTTACGCTGATGTTGCTGGGCGACAGCGGCGCAGGAGGGGATCTGCGCGAGGTAGTCATTGCCACATACACTGATGAGAGCACAGCCAACTCGCTGACTACGCTTGGCGCGGCGATCAATCTGGGCGATGTGCGCGTGCGGACGTTGAGCGCGCGCCTCGTGCCGGGCGCGAACGTCGGCCTGCCGGCTGACCAGAACTACTATCAGGTCAACGTGGAGATCAGCAGCCTGATCACGCGCGTGCTGGATGCGGCGCAGTTCACTGCCCAGCTTGTGGACGCATCCGGCGCCCGGTATCCGGTGTCCGAGGCAGCCTCCGGCGCCGATGGCGGGCTGGGCTGGACACGCGGGGCGCTGTCGCCCGGCCAGACTATCACCGCGACTTCCGGCTTCCAGGTGCCGGTGAACATGCCGGGACCCCGCCTGGAGTGGAACTTTGCCACCGAGGCCAACAACCCCTATATCGCGCGCGTCACGCTGCCCTATGAGCAAATTGTGATCGAGCCAACCGCCCGCCCCACCGAAGCGCCCATTGCCGAGGTCAGCCTGCTGAATGTGAGCATTTCGCCAGAGGGCAACGAGTTGCGCATCGTGGGCACCGTGCGCAATCTGACCAGTCGGTTTCTGCCGGTGTCGCTGCGCGATTTCAGCCTGGAAGGGGGCGGCAACCTGACGGCGTTGAACGCCAGCCTGCCGGCGCTACCGTGGAGCATCACGCCGGGCGAGACGCTTGCTTTCCAGTTGACCTTCTCGCGTCCCCCCGGCGGTCAGCCGGCCATCTTCCGCATGTTCGATCAGGCGTTCGAGATCAGCGGACTATGAGGGCGAACGCACGCAACACGCAATACGCAACACGCAATACGCAACACGCAATACGCAACACGCAATATGCAGTATGCGCTGCGCCCCACGCTCTTCGGCTCACTCATAGCGCAGCGCCTCGATCGGATTGAGCCGGGCTGCGCGGGCGGCGGGATACACGCCAAAGATAATGCCCACGGCTGCCGAGAAACCCACCGCCAGCCCGACTGCGCCGGGTGTGACGATGGCCTCAAACTGGCCGGCTGAGAAAAGGGTCACCAGCGTCGCCATCGCCCAGCCAAAGCCGATGCCGATCAGGCCGCCCATTAACGCCAGCGTGGTCGACTCGATCAGAAACTGCATCAGAATCACGCGCGGTTTGGCGCCGATGGCTTTGCGCAGGCCGATCTCGCGGGTGCGCTCGGTGACGCTGACCAGCATGATGTTCATGATGCCGATGCCGCCGACGAAGAGCGAGATGGCGGCGATGGCTGCCAGGAAGATCGTGACCGCGCCGGTGATCGCGCCGACCGTGTTTTGCAGGTCAGCCTGAGTCGCCACGGAAAAGTCGTCCTGCCCCTGGAACTGGATGTTGTGGCGCTGGCGCAGCACTTCGGTGACCTGTTGCGCCACAGCGTCCACACGGTCACGGTTGATGGCCGAAATCAGCACAACGCCGACAACCGTCTCGCCTTTGGCGTTGCGCAGCGGGAAGAGCCGCTCGCGGGCAGTTGTGAGGGGCATGATGATGATGTCGTCGTCGCTGCCTTCCTGCCCGCCGACGCGCTGTTGCAGGACGCCCGCGACGCGGAACGTCACATCGTTCAGGCGGATCTCCTCGCCGGTGGGGTCGCCGCCGTTCGGGAAAAGCTGGCGGTAGGCATAGTCGCCCAGCAGGACCACGCGCGAGCGATTGGTGTAGGCGGCTTCATCGAACCAGTCGCCGTAGACGGTGTTCCAGTTGTTCAGGAATTGGTATTCGGGGACAGTGCCGCGAATGCGGCCGAGGTGTTTGTTGTCGCCGGCGAAGGCGCGCGCGTTGCCACTGACTACCGGCGCGACGACGGCGGCATCGGGCACCAGCGTGTTGTCGCGCAATGCCTCGGCGTCGCCGAGCGTGAGCGACAGCGGCACCTGGCGCGAGCCGGGCGGCCCGGCCGCAAAGCCGGCGCGATTGGCCCCGCCATTCACATCAATGCGCGCCGGGAACACAAACACCAGATTCGCGCCCTGCTGCTGGAACTGGCCGTCGATGAACGCCTGAACGCCGTTGCCCAGCGCAACCAGCGCGATGACGGCTGCCACGCCAATGATGATGCCCAGAATGGTCAGCACACTGCGCAGCTTGTTGGCTGCCAGCGCGCGCAGGGCGACCCGGAGATTTTCGCGGAACATGTGGGAATTGACGATTGAGAATTGACGATTGACGGTGGCTTTACTCGAAGCGCAGGGCGTCGATCGGGTTCAGTTGTGACGCCCGGCGCGCCGGATAGATGCCGAAGAACAGGCCAACGGCCAGCGAGAAACCAACTGCCAGAGCGATCGTGCCGGCCTGCACCACCGGCCGGAAATCGGCGAATTGCGACACAAGAAACGCCGCTCCCAGACCAATCCCGATGCCGATCAAACCGCCCGTCAGCGACAGAAACACCGCCTCGGTCAGGAACTGGGTCAGAATGGCCGATGACCTGGCGCCAATGGCCTTGCGCAATCCGATTTCACGCGTGCGCTCGGTCACGCTGACCAGCATGATGTTCATGATGCCGATGCCGCCGACCAGCAGCGAGATGGCGGCGATGGCGCCGAGAAAGACGGTGAGCACACCGGTGACCGCGCCGAAGGTGTTGATTAATTCATCCTGGCTGAGCACAGAGAAGTCGCTGGGTTCATCTGCCGGGATACGCCGGCGCTCGCGCAGCAGGGATTCGATACTGGCCATGACCGCTGGCGTCACGTCTTTATTGGCGGCCTGCGCATAAATCGTTGACACGATGCGCTCGCCGGTCAGGGATTGCGACTGCTGGCCGAACAACCGCTCCTGGGCCGTGCTCAACGGAATGAACGCGGCAGCATCCTGGTCGCCCAGGATCGACGAGCCTTTGGATTCCATCACGCCGATCACGCGAAATGGCACGTTGTTGATGCGGACAATCTTGTCCAACGGGTCTTCGCCCGGCTCGAACAGATCGTTGACGACCGTCTGCCCAAGCGCCACGACCCGCGATCGCCCGCCGATGTCGGTCTCGTCGATGACGCGGCCCAGTCTGGCGTTCCAGTTGCGAATCGCGCTGAAGTTTGCCATCACGCCGGTGACGTTGACTTCGGATGTCTTGTTGCCATACGCAAACACCGCCGGGCGCGCAAAGTCAACTGAAGTGTCGATGACATTTGGCGTGTTGGCCGCCACCGCGCGATAGTCGGCCATGGTGAGCGGCGCCTGCGCGCCGAATGCGCCGCCGCCCGGCCCGCGCTGAATCCGACCCGGCACAACGCCGATCAGATTGGCCCCGGCGCTGGAGAATTGCTGCGCAATGTAATCCTGCACCCCTGCGCCGATGGACATGAGGGCGATAACGGCAGCCACGCCGATGCTGATGCCCAGCATCGTCAGGAACGCGCGCGGTTTGTTGGCCGCCAGCGTGTTCAGGGCCAGCTTAATGAGTTCACGCAGGAGCATGTTCGAGCTTTTCTAAAATTGATTCGGGCAGCGCCTTGTCGGGACAGGCAATGATCTGGTCGGTAATGGCGTCGTCGCCGATGATCTTGCCGTCTGCAATGCGGATCACGCGCCGGGTGTGTTGCGCGATACGGGGATCATGTGTGACGAAGATGACGGTCATGCCGGTGTCCTCGTTCAAACGCTGGAACAGGCACATGATCTCTGCGCCCGATTTGGAGTCGAGGTTGCCGGTCGGCTCGTCGGCCAGGATGATGGCCGGTTTCGTCACCAGGGCGCGGGCAATCGCCACGCGCTGTTGCTGGCCGCCGGAAAGTTCGTTGGCATGGTGTTTCAGTCGATTGCCAAGCCCTACAGCTTCGAGCGCGGCTTTGGCGCGCTCGCGCCGTTCACGCGGTTTGACGCCGGCGTAGATCAACGGCTGCTCCACATTGTCAATCGCAGAGGTGCGCCGTAACAGGTTGAACGACTGGAACACGAAGCCGATCTTCTTGTTGCGAATGGCGGCCAGTTGGTCGTCGTTGAGCTTTTCGACATCCACGCCATCCAGTTTATAAGCGCCTCGGGTTGGCTGGTCGAGGCAGCCCAGGATGTTCATCAGGGTGCTCTTGCCGGAACCCGACGGCCCCATGATGGCCGTCAGTTCGCCGCGATGAATGGTAACGTCTACGCCGTCGAGCGCGCGCACCTCGATGTCGCCGATGCGATAGATCTTGGCAATGCCATGCGCTTCTATCACCGGCGCGGCGTTGGCGTCGCCGGCCGGCAGTTGTCCGTTCAGGCGCGGCCCGATGACATTGGACACGTGATCGATCTCCTGGTTGAGTGCAACCATCTTATTGTCCCAAAAGATTAGGTGAGCGTGGCGCCAACACAATTTGCCCTTCTGTTGCGCCCGACACAATCTCGCTGAACGCTTCGTTGCGCAAACCCGTTTTGACCTCGACCTCCTCGCTCGTGTTGTCGCCGGTGCGAATGGTCAGGAAACTCCGGCCGGTTTGCCGGTCGCGGCGAATAGCCCAGTTCGGCGCGAGCAGCACATCCTCACGCCGATCCAGCACGATGGAGGTATTGGCGGTCATGCCGGGCCTGAGCGGCTGGTCGGTCGGATCGAGCAGCACGCGCACTTCGTAGGATACTACGCCACTGACAAGTGTGGACGCCGGCGCGATGCGCTCGACAACGCCGCTCACTTCCACCCCCGGCAGCGCATCAAGGGTAATCATGACTTTCTGGCCCGGGGTGATGCGCGCCACGTCAATCTCGTCTACGGTGATGTCCACGCGCAGTTGAGACAGGTCGAGCAGAGTCGCCACCGGCTGCTGGCCGACCGCCTCGCCCGCCTTGATGTCGATGCTGGAGATCACCCCGTCGGCGGGCGCCCGCAGGATGGTTTGCGCGATGCGCCGGCGTGCCTGTTCGGCCTGGATGCGCGCCTGTTCGATCTGGGCCTGGGCCTGATCGATATCGAAATCGCGGGCCGGCTCTTTCAAGCGTTCGAGGTTGGCTTTGGCGCTCTCCACCTGTTGCCAGGCTGCCGCGAGGTCCGCCCTGCTGGCCGGCTGGCTGGCTCGCTCAAAACGGGCCTTGGCGGCGTTGTAGGCATTCGTGGCGGATTCCAGTTGCAGGGCGGCAGGATTGGCAGTGATGGTAGCCGGGTCGTTGGCGTATGCCTTGTTGTAGGCGTTCTGGGCGCGTTCGAGGTTGACCTCGGCGTTGCGAAATTCGGCCTCGATCGCGGCGTAATCGCCGGGTTCCGGGCCGCGCTTCAAGCGGGCGTAATTTGCCTGCGCTGCGCTTAGCGCAGCCTGCGCTGCGCGAATGTCGGCCTCACGGCTGCCCTGCACGGTGCGGCTGTAGTTGGTCGTGGCAACCACGAGCGCTGCCTCCGCGTCGGCCAGCGCCAGTTCGAGGTCGGTCGCATCGAGCCGGGCAATCACGTCGCCGGCCTTCACCGTGTCGCCGGCCCTGACGGCAACTTCGGACACGACGCCGGCCGTCTCGAATGAAAGCCGGATCTGGCTGGCCGGCTTGACGCTGCCGGTCGCATTCACCACCGCGATGAGCGTGCCTCTGGCGAGGGTGGCGCTGCGCTGATCCGAGGCGCTCTGCTGGTTGTCTGCCGCGCAGGCCGATAGCGCCGATAGTGACATGATGACGACCAGCCCAACGGCCGGCCGGATGGGGAATCGCCCCGCGCGCTTGCTGGTGTTCATCTCGCTTTGCCTCAAAAGGTATCTATATCGCAGATCGATGAGACTCATATGATAGAGCCGGAAGCGGGCAGTGAACAGCAGTCGAGTCTGCGTATAATCACCGGGCTATATTAAAACTAATTGAAACAGACGGGAAAACCAGGCAATGCCAACGACATCTGATCTCCGCAGGGGCATGCTGATTCGCTACAACAACGCGATCTATCGCGTGATCGAATATCAGCACATTGCGCCGGGCAACTGGCGCGCGATGGTGCGCATGAAGCTCAAGCACTTCGAGAACGGCAAGGTGATCGAAGACCGCGTGCGCGCCGGCTCTGACATTGAGATCGTGCGCACCGAAACGCGGCCGGCTCAGTACCTGTACAAAGACGGCGACATGTACTACTTCATGGACACCGAGGATTATGAGCAGATTGCGATCCCGGTCGATGTCATCAGCGACGAGATGGAGTTCGTGAAGGAGAACGACACTGTCAATCTGCTGCGGCAGGAGGATGGCAGGATTTTGAGCGTTGAGCCGCCCACCTTTGTGACGCTGAAGGTCGTGGCTGCCGACGTCGCCGTGCGCGGCGACACGGCCACCAACGTGCTCAAGAACGTGACGCTTGAAACAGGCGCCGTTATCAAAGTTCCGGATTTCATCAAGGAAGGCGACCTGGTGCGCATCGACACGCGCACCGGCGAATACCTGGAACGCGGGTAGGGCTGCTCGCAGTGCTGAGTGCTGGGTGGGCAAGTCGGCCCTGTCGTGGCTGTGGGGCACAATGTGCGCGCAGAGACTGTAGGGCAAGCCGCTGGCTTGCCACCACATTACAATTTGCGGGGCGATGTCGATCATCACCGGCGCCGGCGTGGGCAAGTCGTTTGGCGCGTTTGACGTATTCACGGATTTCAACTTCACCATCGCGCGCGGCGACAAGATCGCGCTGGTCGGCCCCAACGGTTCGGGCAAAACCACGCTGCTGCGCATCATCGCGGGGATGGACGAGCCGACGGCAGGCAGCGTCCACCACGCGCGCGGGATCAGCGCCGGCTATCTGGCCCAGACTGCCGAGGAATCCACCGAGCGCACCTTGTGGGAGGAGATGACCACCGCGTTCGGCGCAATCAACGCGATGGCCGAACGGTTGCAACGCCTGGAAGAGGAGATTGCCGCCGGCGACACAGCCGCGCTGGAATCGTATGGCCGGCTGCAACACGACTTTGAACGGGCCGGCGGCTACGACGTGGACGCCCGCATCCGGCGCGTGTTGAGCGGGCTGGGGTTCAGGCCGGACGACGCGCAACAGCCCATGTCTCATCTGAGCGGCGGTCAGCGCGTGCGCGCGGCGCTGGCTCGCCTGTTGCTCCTGTCCCCGGATGTTCTGCTGCTTGACGAGCCAACCAATCACCTGGATACCCAGGGCATCGAGTGGCTGGAGTCGTATCTGCAAGACTGGGAAGGCACACTGGTTGTCGTCTCGCACGATCGCTACTTTCTCGACGAAGTGAGCGATTACGTGTGGGAGATGAACGTGCGCCGCGCGCCCGATGGCTCGCTCAGCCTGTCGCAGTTGGATCGCTATCGCGGGGGCTACACCGACTATGTTGCCCAGCGCGCCGAGCGCCGCGAGCGCCAACTGGCCGAGTATGAAGCCCAGCAGGCGTTCATCGCCAAACAGGCGGACTACATTCGGCGCAACATCGCCGGCCAGAATGTGGCGCAGGCCAGGGGCCGGCTGAAGCGGCTGAACCGCATGGAACGGCTGGAAAAGCCGGTTGAGGCGCGCGCCATGTCGATTCGCCTGAACAGCGGCCCGCGCAGCGGCAACATCGTTCTGGAGACGCAGAATCTGGTGGTCGGTTACGCCGGGCAGACCGATGGCGCAGGCGGGAGGATGACGGGCCGCCCGTTGTTCAGAGCGCCGGATTTGCAGTTGCTGCGACTGGAGCGGGCGGCGCTGATCGGCCCCAACGGCGCCGGCAAAACAACTTTCCTCAAAACAATCTGCGGCGACCTGGCGCCGCTGGAAGGCAGCGTCCGGCTCGGCGCGAACGTCAAGATCGGCTACTTCGCGCAGGCACATGAGGGGCTGGATCTCAACCAGACCGTGCTGGGGGAGCTGATGCGCGCGCGAGAAGATTTGACTGTGTCGCAGGCGCGCGCCATGCTGGGCCGCTTTCTGTTCAGCGGCGATGACGCCTTCAAGAAGATCGGCATGTTGAGCGGCGGCGAACGCGGGCGCGTGGCATTGGCTAAACTGACGTTGCAGGGAGCGAATCTGCTGCTCCTCGACGAGCCGACCAATCATCTCGACATCCCCGCGCAGGAAATCCTGACCGGGGCGCTCGATCAGTTTGACGGCACGCTGTTGCTGGTCAGCCACGATCGCTACCTTGTGGCGGCGCTGGCGACGCAGATCTGGTCGCTGGAGCGCGGGGACGACGGCCAAACGCGCCTGACGGTGTTCAAGGGAACGTATGATGCCTGGCTGAATGAGCGCGAGCGGCTGGCGGAAATTGCCGAACAGACCCGCAAGCAGGATGCCAGAACGCAGCAGTCAGAGGCCAGGAGTCAGAAGGCGCAGGAGACTCGCTCCAGGAACGCGGAAAAAGCCCGGCAGATGAAGATTGAGCAGACCGAGCAGCGCATCGAGGCTTTGGAGCAGCATCTGGCAGAGCTGACCCGGCGCATCCAGGAGGCCGGCGGCGACTTTGCGAAGATACAGGCGCTGAGCGCGGCCTATCAGCAAACACAGGATGATCTGGCGCGGGCGTGGGATGAGCTGGCGGCGCTGAGCGATTAGGGAGTCAGACGCCGGCCAGCAGCACGCTGGCGAAGTTGTACAGGAAGTGCGCCAGAATGCAAATCGTCACCGATGTGCGCTGACGCAGCACGCCAAGAAACAGGCCGATGACAAACACGACCGCGGTCGCGATCGAGATGAAGTACTGGACGTGGAATGTGGCGAAGACCAGCGCCGTCATGACGACGCCAAAGCGTCGCTGATACGCGCCACGAAAGAACAGTTCTTCGCCGATGCCGGCGGTGAGGCCGATGGCGAATGCGCCGGGCAGGCCGGTGAAGTTCTTCATCAGTTCGCTCGACACGCCGCCCACGCGCTGGTAACTGGCCGGATCGATCTGCGCCCACGCCTGGTCGGCGGCCATCGCCAGGCCGATCAGCGCCGCCGTCACAACAATCGCCAGCGCCAGGTGCGCGGGGCGTGGAACGGTCAACCCCAGACGCTCGATAACCTCATCCCAGTTGCGCCGGGTAAGCCATCCGACGGCCAGCAACGCTGCGACGGATAATGTGAGCAGCGGGAAGATGAGGATATCCATGAACGTCGCGCTGATGCCCTGACCTTCGATCTGCGACAACAACTCCGGCGTGAGCAGGCTGTTGGTCAGAATCATCTGCGCGAAATTGCCGCCGACCACGGTTGCCGTCATCGAGAGGGCTGTGATGTGCACCATGGAGTTGGGATCGATGGGGAACAGGCGGGCGGCAGCCTGACGGACGGGCTTCAACAGCATGGCGAGGGCAACTGCGCAGCCGGCGATCATGACGGCAGCCACCCCATACCAGTCGGCTTCGATGGCGACCGCCGGCTCGCGCGCGGCCATCACGGGCTGCAACATGCCGACCAGAACGAGCATGAGTCCAACGCCGATCAACCCGATATTCAGGATGCTCAGGTAGACGAACTGCAACGCGCGGATGTTGGTGTTGCGCTCCGCGACGTTGGCCAGCAGGATGCCGATCAGAAAAGGCAGGATGAAAAACAGCGTGACCACGGCATTATCCATCGGCAGGGATTATAGGCGCTTCGCGGGTGGTCAGCCTGCCTTCCCGCAGATTCAGGGCAGAAAGCTGTGCGCGGGGGCGCCGTTGCCGCTGTTGTACACTGTGCGCGCCCGGTAGTATGGACGATTCATGACGCAGGCCGGGCTGTGAACCATGCAGAAATTTGCTTCTTATCGTGACCTGACCGAGATTGGCCGGGGGGGCATGGCGACGGTGTACCGCGCGACGGCCCCGCACGGCAATCTGGTTGCCATCAAGATTCTGGATCGCCATCTGGCGGCCGATCCTGTCGCCCGGCTGCGCTTTCAGCACGAAGGCGCGCTTACGTTGATGCACCCTAACGTGGCGCGGGTGCTGGAGTATGGCGAGCACGACGGCCAGCCGTACATCGTGATGGAGTACGTCGCCGGCGAATCGCTGGATCGCTTGATTGCGCGCAGGGGCCGGCTGACGCCGGAAGAATACGCGCCGATTCTGACCGATGTGGCGCGCGCGCTGGACTACGCGCACAAGCACGGCGTGATCCACCGCGACGTGAAGCCCAGCAACATTCTGATTCGGACAAACGGGCAGGCCGTGCTGGGCGATTTTGGCGTGGCCAGGTTGCTGGAGCAGACGGCCTACACGGCCACGCGGACACGCATCGGCTCGGCGCTGTACATGTCGCCGGAACAGGCAGCCGGCGCGTATGAGTTGACGCCGGCCAGCGACATCTACGCGCTGGGCGTGACGACGTACTATGCGTTGTGCGGCCGGCACCCGTTTGAAGGGGCCAACGAAATTGCCGTGGCGCGCATGCACATCGACGAACCGCCTCAGCCGCCCAGCGTCGTTGCGCCGGACATCCCGAAGCCGGTCAGCGATATTGTGTTGTGGGCGTTGCACAAGCGGCCGGCGTTCAGGCCGCAATCGGCCGGCCAGTTTGCGAGCGAGTTTCGGCGCGCCATGTCGGCTGCGGTGCTCCCTGCGCTGCAGCCGGCCTCTGCAGAAGCGCAGTTGGAGCCAGCGGCTCGCCGGGAAGTTGATGTCGTTGGGCCGGAGCAGACCGGCATTCGACCCCGGCAGATTTTTCTGACGCTGGTGGCGGCGGCGATTGTTGTTGCGCTGGCGCTGGTGGCGCTGTTCAACATGTCGGGGCGCTCAGCGCAGGAGGTGACGCCGTCAGGCCCGCGCATCGACGCCGGCGTGGAGCTGAACCCGGCCTGGGGCGTCTCTGGCGCTGCGCCAACTTTCACGCCAGCGCCGGCATTTGCGCTGACGCCGATCACGCCGACGCCGGAGATGTTGATTCTGCTCCCCCTGCCGGAGCTGCCCACACTGCCCCCGCTGTCGCTGCCTACCCCGGCGCCGGCCGCTACGCCCACGCTTGCGCCCACTCAGCCGGCGTTTACACCGGAGCCTGAGCCGCCGACAGTCACACCAACGCCTTTGCCTGTCACGCCGCCCCAGGAACCGACGGCTACCCCGTCCCCCATCCCGACACCAACCGACCTCCCCACCGAGACACCCACCACGACGCCGACCGAGGCGCCGACCGATATCCCAACTGAGACACCGCTGCCCACATCGACCGAGCCGGTTACGCCAACCCTTGACCCCAGCGCGACGCCGTGAGCGGTCGTTTGCGTAGAACAAGACAAGCCCGGCGGCTGCGGACAAGCCCGGCGGCTTGTCCTACATGGCTCGAACACCTGTGCTAGACTTGTGCGGTTAGGGCCTTCACACAGGCCGAATTGAGAGCGGGCTACAGGGTCACTTTGAAATGAGGGCCGGCGGCTTCAATATGCCGGCTGCGCAAGGGTGAGGACAAGGGCGATGCAGGAGAATATCGTCGTGCGCGGGGCGCGCGTGCACAACTTGAAGAACATCACGGTCGAGATCCCGCGCGACAAGATGGTGGTTATCACCGGCCTGAGCGGCAGTGGCAAATCGTCGCTGGCGTTCGACACCATCTTTGCCGAGGGTCAGCGCCGGTATGTGGAGAGCCTGTCGGCCTACGCCCGGCAATTCCTGGGCCAGATGGAAAAGCCGGATGTGGATCAGATCGATGGATTGTCGCCGGCGGTGTCGATCGATCAGAAGGGCGCCAGCCACAACCCGCGCTCGACGGTGGGCACCGTCACCGAGATCTACGACTACCTGCGCCTGATGTTCGCCCGCATCGGCGTGCCCTATAGCCCCGTGACCGGCCAGCCGCTCATCTCGCAATCGGCCGATAGCATCGTGGATTCGATCGCCGCCCTGCCGCCGGGCACGCGGGTGCAAATCCTCGCCCCGCTCGTCAAGGATAAAAAGGGGCATCACCAGCAGGTGTTCGAGGATGTGCGCCGGGAGGGCTTTGTGCGCGTGCGGGTGGATGGGGAAATCCGCGATGTGAACGAGGCGTTTGAACTCGACCGCTACAAGATTCACAACATCGAGGCCGTTGTGGATCGACTGGTGGTGGTGGGTAAGGTTGGTCAGGTTGATAAGGTTGGCAAGGCTGGCAAGGTTTATAAGGTTCAGAAGCTGAGCCATTTGACGGACGTTGACAACGACGATGAGTATGCTCAGTTCATCACTCGGCTGACCGACTCGGTCGAGACGGCGCTCAAGTTGGGGGATGGGTTCTGCATCGCCATGGTGCAGGAACCGGAGACCAGAGCACAGAGCACAGAACACAGACAAGACGCAGAGGGCGGCGAATCGTCGATCGTTAATCCACAATCGTCAATCCCGCAATGGCGCGATTTGCTGTACAGCGAAAAGCGGGTTGACCCCGCCACCGGCCTGGCCTTTCCGGAGCTGGAGCCGCGCTTGTTTTCGTTCAACTCGCCGGATGGAGCCTGCCCGGAGTGTCAGGGTCTGGGCAGCAAGATGGAGATCGACCCGGCGCTGGTCGTGCCCAACACCGACCTCAGTCTGGATGACGGCGCAATTGCCGTCATGGAATGGTCGGACGACGAGAATTACTACGGCCAACTGCTGTCGGCCACCTGCGAGGCGTACAAGATCCCCACGAATAAGGCATGGAGCAAGCTGAGCGAGGCCCAGCGGCAGATCATTCTGTATGGCACGGGCGACGAGCAGGTAAAGGTGCAGTATCGCAGCCGGCTGGGCGACCAGCGCCTGTTCAGCACGCGCTTTGAAGGCATCGTGCCCAACCTGATGCGCCGGTACCGCGAAAGCTCGTCGGACTACATCCGCAACAAGATCGAGGAGTTCATGACCTACCGCGAGTGCCCCACCTGCCATGGGCGGCGCCTGCGGCCAGAGGTGCTGGCTGTCAAAGTGGCGGGCAAAAACATCGCTGAAGTGGCCGACATGAGCATCAAGCAGGCGCTGGCATGGGTCAACGAGCTGTGGGGCGCGGCCGGGCGAGGAAACCGGGATGACAGGGTGACAGGTGACACGGTGAGGGGGAACAGCGTCGTGTTGTCCGAAAAGGAGCGGACGATTGCGCTGCCGATTTTGAAAGAGGTGCGGGCGCGCTTGCAGTTCATGGTGGACGTGGGTCTGGATTATCTGACGCTGAGCCGGGCAGCCATGACCCTCAGCGGCGGGGAGGCGCAGCGCATCCGGCTGGCAACGCAGATCGGATCGCAACTGATGGGCGTGCTGTATGTTCTGGATGAGCCGAGCATTGGCCTGCACCCGCGCGACCAGGCCCGGCTGATTGCCACATTGCACAAGCTGCGCGATCTGGGCAACACCGTGCTGGTGGTCGAGCACGACGACGACACCATGCGCGCGGCGGACTGGATCATCGACATGGGGCCGGGAGCGGGCGAGCACGGCGGACAGGTGGTGGCAGCCGGCACGATCAGGGACATCATGAAGAGCAAGGCGTCCCTGACCGGCGCATACCTGAGCGGGCGACAGCGCATCCTGCCGCCAGCGAAGCGACGCAACGGCAACGGCAAAAAGATCACCATCAAGGGCGCGCGCGAGAACAATCTGAAGAACGTCAGTGTGGACATTCCGCTGGGCCGCTTTGTGTGTGTCACGGGCGTGAGCGGCAGCGGCAAGAGTTCGCTCATCATCGAATGCCTGTACAAGAAGACGGCCAACGCGCTCAACGGGGCGATGGAGCGGCCGGGCGACATGGACGAGGTGCTGGGCCTGGAACACCTGGACAAGGTGATCAACATCGATCAGCAGCCGATCGGCCGCACGCCGCGCTCGAACCCGGCCACGTACACCGGCCTGTGGACGCCCCTGCGCGATCTGTTTGCCGCGTTGCCGGAGAGCAGGATGCGCGGCTACAAGAGCGGCCGGTTTTCCTTCAACGTCAAGGGGGGCCGCTGCGAGGCGTGCGAAGGCCAGGGCGTCATTCAGATTCAGATGCAGTTCATGCCGGATCTGTATGTGACCTGCGACGTGTGCCACGGCACGCGCTTCAACCGCGAGACCCTGCAGGTGCGTTACAAAGGCAGGAACATCGCCGAAGTGCTGGATATGACGGTGAGCGAAGCGCGCGAATTCTTCAGGGATATCCCGGCTGTCGCGCGCAAGCTGGACACGCTGATCGAGGTCGGTTTGGGCTATATCCGCCTGGGCCAGCCGGCCACCACGCTGAGCGGCGGCGAGGCGCAGCGCGTCAAACTGTCGCGCGAGCTGAGCAAGCGCGCCACCGGGCGCACGTTGTACGTGCTCGACGAGCCGTCGGTGGGGTTGCACGCGGCAGACGTGCACAAACTGATCCATGTGCTGAACCGGCTGGTGGACGACGGCAACACAGTCGTAGTGATCGAACACAACCTGGACATCATCAAGGTGGCGGACTGGATCATCGACCTGGGGCCGGAGGGCGGCGACGGCGGCGGGGAAATTGTCGCGCAGGGCACGCCGGAGATGATTGCCGCCGTGGCCGGCTCGCACACAGGGGAATATCTGAGGCCGGCGCTGGAGAAGTTTTCAGATTCCCGGAGACTCGAAGACTCCGGGAATCGCGGAAAATCCGGGGCTGCCAGAGCTAAGCGTCGGACAACAAGTGTTTGACGGTGGCAGCATTGCCATCACGCCGGGCTTCGCAACACCGGCGGTAGACCTCTTGCGCAGAGATTCCCGGAGCCTTAAAGACTCCGGGAATCTTTATTATTCTTCTTCCGCCTTGCCGGCCATCTCGGCCTTGTGGGCGGCGATGATGGCTTGCGCCAGGTTGGGCGGCACCTGGGCATAGCGTTGGAACTCCATCTCGTAGAAGCCACGGCCCTGGGTCAGGCTGCGCAGATCGGTGGAGTAACGCTGCATCTCGGCCAGCGGCGCGTCGGCGGTGATGACCATCTTGTTGCCGCGCGGATCCATGCCGATGACCTGGGCGCGCTTGGTGTTCAGGTTGCCCATTACATCGCCGGCGTTGGCTTCGGGCACGACGATGGTGAAACGGTAAATCGGCTCCAGCAGAATCGGGCCGGCCTGGCTGAACGCCTCGCGGAACACGTAGCGCGCGGCGATTTCAAAAGCGATCGGCTTTGAGTCAACCGGGTGTTCCTTGCCGTCGAGCACCTGGCATTTAACGTCGTGCACAGGGTAGCCGGCAATGACGCCGGTCTCCATGACCTGCCTGATGCCCTTCTCGATCGAGCTTTGGAACGAGCCGCTGATGGCGCCGCCGAACACTTTCCACTCGAAGACGTAGCCTTCGCCGGGCTGGGACGGCTCGACGGCCATCTCGATTTCGGCGAACTGGCCGGCGCCGCCGGTTTGCTTCTTGTGGCGATAGCGCGCCTGGCCGCGTTTGGTGATGGTCTCCTGGTAGGCGACGCGCGGCACGCTGATGTCCACATCCACGGCGAATTTGCTGTGCAATTTGGCGATGGCGACTTCAATGTGGTTCTGGCCCATGCCGGACAGAATGAACTCTTTGGTGACGTTGTCGGTGCGGGTGGTCAGGCTGGGGTCTTCTTCGCACACGCGCGCCAGCGAGGGACTGAGTTTGGCGGTGTCGTTTTTGCTCTTTGGATTAAGCGCGACGTTGAACAGCGGGTTGGGGAACTGGATGCCAGGCAGCGCGATGGCGTGCGCCTTGTCGGCCAGGGTATCGCCGGTCTGCGTGTTGGCCAGCTTGGCGGCCATGCCGATGTCGCCGACGTGCAGTTCGGTGACGGGAAGCTGCTCCTTGCCGCGCAGGACATACAGCGTGGAGATGCGCTCTTCGGCGTTGGCGCGCACGCAGGTCAGCCGGGTGTCGCCGCCGCGCACGGGGCCTTCGATGACGCGGAACAATGACAGTTTGCCGACGAATGGATCGGCCAGCGTCTTGAAGACAAACAACACCGTGCCGTGCTGGCCGTCGTCGGGATCGCCGCCGCGATCAAGGGGGGCCGGCGCATAATTGATCAGCGAGAAGAGCGCCGCGTGGACGCCGATGCCTGCGGCAGCGGCAACGCACATGACCGGCACAAAGGTCTTCTTGCGGATTGCCGCGCGCAGGCCGCGTTTCAGATCTTCGTCGTCGAGCGTGCCCTGATCGAAGAATTTCTCCATGAGGTCATCCTCACCCTCGGCTGCCGCTTCAATCAGTTTTTCACGGGCTGCTTCGACTTCGTCCTTCATCTCGGCGGGAATGTCAGCCACCTCGCCTTTGGGGCCTTTGATGTATTTGCGCGACAGCAGATCGATAACGCCAGAGAATTGAGCGTGCGCGCCGACCGGCATGATCAGGGGAACGACCGTCTGATGGAATGCTTCCTGCAGGCCGTTGAGAATGGCGTTGTAGTTTGCGTTCTCTCGATCCATGCCCGAAATCATGACAGCGCGGGGGATGTCGGCTTCTTCGACGGCCTGCATTGCCAGTTCTGTGCCTACGGCGATGCCGGCGACCGCGTCAACGAAGATGAGGCCGAGGTCGGCTACACGGACGGCGCTTTTCACTTCGCCGATGAAGTCGGGATAGCCGGGCGTGTCGATCAGGTTGATCTTGTGGTCCTTCCACTCGATGGGCACGAGGGCCAGGCTGAGCGACTGTTGCCGGCGCTTCTCTTCATCGTCGTAGTCCGATGTGGTGGTGCCGTCTTCCACTCTGCCCATGCGGGTGGTTGCGCCGCTGGCATACAACAGCGCTTCGGAAAACGTGGTCTTGCCGCTGCCGTTGTGTCCGAGCAGGGCAACATTGCGTAGCTTGTCAGTGGGGTACTCTTTCATGCTCACTACCTCTGGAAGTGTGATGAGACGGCGATGGTCAGCGCGGATTGTGTGCGCCGGGTAAGGCTCATCGCCGGAAATTTTGCGGACGGGGCGTCAACGGACGGCCGGGGGCGCGCCGCATGATGGCCGAATGCCGAGGCGGGACAAATGAAATGCTCCGGCTCGCTGCGCGGCTCACTTGCGCGCGCAGCGCCGGGTACAAAAGGGGGCAACAAACCTCTGGCGAAACAATAGTCGCGTGCGCGACCAGTCACAGTCACTCCGCCGGCAAAGCGATGCCGGTGCACCTCGTCGTTGTTGCGGTTGGCCTGGCGTCTGGGCATGTGTGCCTTCTTGCTTGTCGGGTTGTCTGCGCGCCGGGCGCGCGCGGTGTGAACCCCTGAGGGGTCAATTGTAGGCGGATTGCGCCTTCTGACAAGTGATGTTGCGCGCGTTTTTCGGCCGGGCCGGCAGTGGCAGGCGATGTGAAGCCGGGCTGCGCTGGCAACCGATGCTACACTTGGCGCCGCTGCCAGCCTGATGCCGCATATCAGTGCATGGCTGTGGCAAAAACAGAAAGCGATTGAGGAGAACACTCCGGTATCATGGATCTGGAACATTTCTGGGAGCGCATCTTGAGTGAACAGGCCGAGCTGGTGCGCGAAGCATGGCAGGGCCTGGATAGAGAGGAGCGGCGGGCAGTGCGCGATTTTCTGGTTGAGGCTTCAGGCGATGAAGGCCGGCTCGACGCGCAGCGCCGGGCGGCCGGTTTTGCGCTCGATGTGGTTGAGACCCCGCCCGAAGGCGCACTCGAGCTTGCCAGATCGCTGGCCAGCCGGGCAGGCAAGCACCTTATGGCTTGTAGTGGTCGGTTCAGCGTCTCGACCAAAACCGATGGGACGCTGGTCACGACACTTGACGTAGAGACCAGTCTGGAATTATGTAAAAGTCTGCTGGGCCAGTTTCCCGATCACGGCGTGCTATCTGAAGAGCACAACACCGTTTACCGGGGTGATGAGTGGTGCTGGGTCATCGACCCGATCGACGGGACAACCAACTTTGCGGCGGGTTTCCCGATCTGGGGCATTCTGATCGGCCTGCTGCATTTCGGGAGGCCGGCGATGGGGGTGGCAGAGTTTCCGCACTTGGGCTACCAGTTCCACGCGGTTAGAGGGCGTGGCGCATATTTGAATGGTGTCGGCATCCATGCCGCACATGCTGTGGACTTCACGTCCACCGACCTGTTCGCAATCTGCTCTCGGACTGCAAAACAGGGTGTTTTGCCAATTCCATGCAAGATCCGAGCGCCGGGATCGATGGGCTTCGAGATGGTATCTGTGGCCTGTGGATATTGTGTGGGCAATCTGGGCAAAGCAGTGCATGTGTGGGATGTGGCAGCCATCTGGCCGATATTGGATGAGGCCGGCGGGATGGCGATTATCAGTCTCGCCGATGGCCTGTTTCCGCTGAAGGCCGGCGTGGACTATGGCAACGTTGAGTTTGCGCTGATGAGCGCCTGCACACCGGAGCTGATGCGCCAGGCACAGAGCCGGCTACGTGACTTCTTTGGCGGGTGAGGACGCAACATCCGTTTGCGTTCAGGCGCGGCGATTGCCGTCAACGCGCTTTGCTTAGCCCTGCGCGTCGTAATGGCTGGCGAGCGTGATCCACTCGTCAATCCCCAGGGTTTCCGCCCTGCGGGCAGGATCGATCCTGCTTGCTAACAGGATTCCCTCAGCTTGTTCACGGGTTATCCCCAATCCGCTGGCCAGCGTATTGCGGAGCTGTTTGCGCCGCTGGCCGAAGCCGGCCCGCGCCAAAGCAAAGACGCTGCTGGCGCGCGCATACAGCGGGCGCGGATATGGCGTGATGGCTACAACGGCCGAATCCACATCCGGCTGCGGATAGAAGGCAGAGGGGCTGATGCGCATCATCAGCCGGGGCTGCCCATAGAACTGGACGCTCACCGCTAACAGGCTCATCTCGTCTGGCTCGGCGATCATGCGCTGGGCAACCTCCATCTGCACCGTCAGGACGATCAGCGCCGGGTTCAACTGAGACTCCAGCAGCCGGCGAATGAACGCTGAGGTGATGTAGTACGGCAGATTGCCAACGACGCGCACGGGCGCTTCTATCGGGCAAACATCTGCGCCGATGGTTTGGCGAATGGTGTTGTAGTCCACCGCCAGCGCGTCGGCATGGATGACGGTCAGGTTGGCCGGATGGCGCAATTCGGCTTGCAGCGCCGGTATGAGATGTTGGTCCAACTCGATGGCGATGACATGGCCGGCCTGTTGCGCCAGAAACTGCGTGAGCGCGCCGATGCCTGGCCCGATCTCAATCACCAGATCGCCCGGATCGATGCGCGCAGCGGCAACGATAGCGCGCGCGATGCCGGGGTCGGTCAGAAAGTTCTGGCCCAGCGATTTGCGCGGGGTAATGCCGAGGCTGCTCAGGCGTTGGCGGGTGGACATCGGGTGAAGGGCGGTCACGGGCCGGGCACATCCGGCTGCGGTTGTTTCACGTGAAACAGCCTGCCATCGCTGTCGGTGATACGGGGCCCGATCGTTTCAGTCCAGAATGTACTTCACGTTGTCGGGCACAGGGGTGAGCAGGTAGACGTTGGTCCAGCGATACCACAACACGAGATTGTTGTCGTCGTAGCCCAGGTCGATGCGCTTGCCGAGGATGGCGCTGCCGGTGTCACAGGCATATCCCGGCCCATAGCCATCAACATAGACATTGGTGCCCAGGGGAATCACACGTGGATCGACAGCGACAATGCCATGTCGCATCGCCATGCCGCACCGCGCCCGGCCATACCAGGGCCGGCTGGTTGCTACGCCGGCGGTGCTGGCCGAATACGATGTGGCCAGCATACGCAGCACGCGCCAGTATTGAACCGGCCCGTTGGGTGTGTCGAGCGTGCGAACAACGATCTTAGTGCCGTAGTTGTAGATCTTCGGTTGCGGCTGGCGCACTACGAGGTCAGCGATGGTTTCACGCTTCACTTCGACGCCGTCTTCGTAAGTAATGAGGGTGCGCCTCTCCCGGACGCCGGGAGCGCCCTCCTGGGCCAGCCCCTGAGTGTCCAACTCCATGTCCGGATTGCCGGCCCATCGTGTGTCAAACGGAATCACGTCCTGGTTGATCACAATGTCCTGGCTGACACGAGTGACCCGGATTTCCATGTTTGGCTCGACCGGCGTGTTGAGCGACGGCGTCACGCGATCGGCGCCGTAGAGCACGATGTTGAGGTCGGCCAACACATCGGCAGCGATGGCGCGGTGTGTGCGGGTGCGGAATTCGCGCCCGTCCACGCGGATGGTGACGGGCCTCGATCGCTCGATGAAAACATAGGTTCCCGGCTTGACCTCTTGCGAGAGCGCGGGGCGCACATTGTCCGCGAGGTAGATGGTGTAGCCGGCCTGCATGAGGGCTTCGCCGATCGTCGGCGCTGTGGTGTTGATGGTGGCGGGTGGGCCGCCTTCGTCGTGAACGATCAATTCTGCGGCGTGCCGGAACTCGATGTCTGCCACAATGTCCGTAGCTGCATCAGGGGCGACCGGCGGAATATCGTTGGTGAACTCGCCATTGACCCTGACCAGATCGTTCTCGCCGACACTGTATCCCAGACTGTCAAGCACTTGCTGGGCCGATCGGCTCTGAGTAAGCAGAATCCGAGGCTCCATGTTGTCGATTCGAACCTGAACCCGCCGGGCGCGCTGAATGAAGATAGATAGGTTGTGGCTTATCGGGCTGTCGAATGGCGGATTGACCACGTCTTCAGGGAGCAGGTTCAGGCCGGCTTCGCGCAGCACGCCGCCCACCGTTTCCTGGTGTGTGCGCAGCACATGCAGGGCGCTGCCATCGACGATTGTGACCCGTGTAAACGTGCTGATATAGCCGGCGGTAAGCAGGCTCAACGCCCCCAGGATGACAGCAAAGGCCGGCCAGGTCCGATTTCGGCGGCGACCCAATCCGGGCCTGGAACTTGCAGGCCGAGACGGTGGAGCCCAGGGATCTTTACCTATGCGCATAGCTTTTCATCAACGAGCGCATCGTTGCGCTCGGAGTCCATGTCAGGGGTGGACTCTGAACACGACGCCGGTTGGCGCCTCACATGAAATGCAAACGCCCGGCGCAGTTGGTTGTGCTGCCGGGCATCCCCGTGACACCCAAAAGGGTCTCCTTACCGTTGCTACCTTCCGGTCCTGGCGGGGTTCGGAGTCTTTTGCCGCACAGGACCCGGCAGCACAACCAATCACACTGGGCAAGTTGAGTATAATTCTAACACGCTGGTCAAGCGCAGCTGAAGCGCCCATAGCTCAATTGGATAGAGCACTTGACTTCGGATCAAGTGGTTGTGGGTTCGAGTCCTGCTGGGCGCGTAAAACACAAGAGGGACGACTCGGGTCGTCCCTCTTTGTTTGCCGGTCATGTTTCACGTGAAACGCGCCGGAGCCTCTGGCTACTCAAACAGGCCGGGGTTGTCCGTGACCCACTTCCACAGCCGCTCGATGCCTTGCTCAGCCGACACCGCCGGCGCCCAGCCCAGCATTGCCCTGGCCTTCGAGTTGTCGCTGATGAACACCGGCTGATCGCCAGGACGCCAGTCTCCACGGGCGATTGGCACGGGCCGGCCAGCCAGCCGTTCGAGCAGAGGCCCAAACTCCGCCCAAACAGACAGCGTATTTGCCAGGCCGCCGCCAACGTTGAACACCTGTCCGCTGGCTGTGTCGATGTGTTTCCAGGCCGCATCATAGGCGTCGATCAAGTCCTGCACGTAGAGCAGATCGCGCACTTGTTTGCCATCGCCGTAGATGGTGATGGGCCGGCCAAATGCCGCTGCAATAACGAAATGCGCCACCCAGCCCTGATCTTCGACGCCGAACTGTCGTTCGCCGTAGATGCAGCTCTGGCGAAAGACGACCGTCTTCAGGCCGTAAATGCGCGCGTAGTCTCGAACGTACTGGTCGCCGGCGCCTTTGCTGCACCCATATGGGCTGTGGAAGTCAAGCGGCTGCTGCTCGCTGACTCCCTGCGGCAGGTCGCGGTAGCGGTAGCGCGAGCCATCCAGCACGACTGCCACATCCTCCATGCCGCCGTACACCTTGTTGGTCGAAGCGTAAAAGACCGCCGGCGGCTTTGCCTGTGCCCGCGCAGCCTCCAGCACATTAAAGGTGCCCAGCGCGTTAATCTCAAAATCCTCGCGCGGATTTTTCACCGAAGTGGTCACAGCCACTTGGCTGGCCAGATGGACAATTAGATCAGGCGCGGCGTCGGTTACTGCCGCGCGCAGCGCCTCGTAGTCGCGGATGTCACCTTTGATGAAGGTCAGGCGCGCATCGCCGAACTGATCGCGCAGCCATTGCAGGTTGTGCTCGGTGCGCGGACGAGACAGGTTGTCGTAGAGGGTCACGCTGTCACCCGCGCCGAGTTTGCGGGCGCTCAGGTTGCAACCGATGAAGCCGGCGCCGCCGGTGATGAAGTAACGCATGTTTTGAATAACTCCAGGTAAAAACGATTGGTGTAGGGTCGTGGACTTTTGGACAGGTGGAGTCGATTCAACAAAGCCCGGCTGCGGACATGCCATGCCAGAGCAATCAGTCGCTCGCGCAGCCCCTTCTCGATGTTCCCGCGCATTGCAGCCTCGAAAAAGCGTGACTCACGCCGATAGTCGCCGGCAAATAAAAGCCGAGATGACTGCGCTCCGCTCTGCTTGACCAGCGCCTCAATTTGCTGTGTGTCAGGCAAGCCATACAGGATGTGTTCGCTCAAATAACGGTGTGCCTTGCCCATCAATCGCTCGAAGAGTTGATTCAGATGCGCTTCGCTCTCGGCATGGCCGGCGCTGCCAAACGGCGCAGCCAGGATGACGGCCTTTCGGCTCACGCGCAGACACTCGCGCACGAACCCGCTGCGTTGTTCGCGCGGCATGTGCTCCAGGGTGTCTATGGCAACTGCCAGATCAAACGCCTCATCGGCAAAAGGCAGCGACCGACCAGCGTACTGGACATCGCCACTGCCGTCCACGTTCACGCTGACAACCCGGCAGACTGTGAACTGCTGCAACAACCCGACACGCCCGCCTACGTCCAGCACCTGTTGTCCCTGTGACGCATGACCGGCGATCAGCCGCGCCACAATCGCGTGCCGCTCGTACAAGTCATAGGACAGAAACCAGTGGGCCGGCCTCATCTGAGTTGTGCCTCCGTAAGCGCCGCGAAGATTTGCCGGTAGCGAGGCAGGATAACCTGCCAGTCGTACTGCCGGCGCGCTTTCTTCTGGCCGGCTGCGCCCAACGATCGGCGCAGCTCAGGCAACGCGCCCAACCTGATGATCGCCTGTGCCAGGTCATCCGGATCACCATACGTGACCAGCAGGCCATCTTGCCCTTCACTAATCACGCTGGTCGAAGCGCCGGCGCGCGAGGCGATCACCGGCCTGCCGGCGGCCCAGCTCTCGACGATGACAATCCCGAACGACTCGCGGTCAGACAAATGCGCCACAACGTCAGCAGCAGCGTAGATGGCCGGCTTGTCCCGTTCTTCAAAATCCGGGATAACGGTCACGCGCTCCGAGTGGGGCAGGCCGGCTATCATCCGTCGCAGCCTCAGCGCATCCTGCCCTCCCGCGCCGGCAAACATCACGCGCGCGTTGGGCAATGCTTGCCAGATGGCCGGCATTGCCGCCAACATCACATCGGCGCGTTTGTACGCCGTCATACGCCCAACCATGGCGATAACCAGGTCGTCCTCTGCCCAGCCCTGCCGCCGACGAAAATCCTGTCCGGCTGCCGGCACATCCAGCACCGACGCATCCACGCCGGCGCCGATCACGTGGATACGCGCGCGCGGGCAGCGCGGCGACAGATAATCGCGCTCGTAGTCGCTCAGCGCAATATAGGCGTTTGCCTGGTCGATAGCCCGGTACATGCGCGGCAGATCATAGCTCCAGCGGTCGGTCGGATGCACCGTGCCGATCAGCGCCACCGGTCGCCGGCTGGCGCGCCCGGCAGTCAGCGCGTCGTACATGTGAATCATCGGGAAGGATGCGGCTACGATCACATCGGCCGGCTCCCCACCGATAGCAGCGCGCAACCCCGCAATGAGCGGCCCAAAATACAGCCCGCGCAACCAGTCCTGCCCCGGCAGACGCAGCTTGTAAGCGACGCGCGCTGCGTTCAGACGCGGCCAGGTCATGCGATTGAAAACCCTGAAGCGCCGGATGTGAACGCCGTTCAGCGTCGTCTCTCCACCTGGCAGGCGCGGTTGACGCGAATCGATAAACAACTCGCAGGAATGCGCATCCGTCGTGAACACCGTCACGCTGTCGCCGGCCTGCGCGACCAGTCGCTCGGCCAGTGACTGAATCAGCCACTGCACCCCGCCCCTGGATGGGGCGTAGGCGTGCGTCACAAACAGGATGCGCATCTTATTGCTCAAGAATGGGCAGGCACTGCCTGGCTGGCCTGTTGATAAATCTGTCGATGGTGTTCGACAAAACGGACTGCCTGGTTTTTGACCGCAGCCTGCAACACCGGGGGACGAAAGCGCGCCTGCTGACTTTCCAGAATAGCGACAGCGCGCAACACGTGATCGACGTCCACCTCCTCGATGACCACTCCCAGCCCGGCCTGCTCGACCCATCCCGCCATCGGAATGATCCGACTGACCAGCGCCGGCTTGCCGGCTGCCAGCGACTCCAGCAGCGAGTGCGGATACGCTTTGACCACGTCAACGCGACTCGCCAGCACAATGCTGGCATGAACGCCGGCCAGCGCTTTATTCACATCGACCCGTTCGTTCAACACGCGCACCCGTTCCTCCAGCCCGCAAGCCTTGACGCGCCGCATCATCTCATCGAAGAGCACGCCGCGCCACAGAAAGACCAGCCGCAAATCGGGCCGGCGCTGGGCAGCCTCCAACAGCGCATCCACGCCCTTGCTGGTGAACTGCTCCACCGTCCAGGGGGCGGAGCCGGCCAGCAAAGTGAACGGCGCGTCCGCTGGCATGGCTGTGTGCGAGAAGCGGGTAGCTTCGATGGCCGGCTGAATAAAGCGCCCTTGCGCAATGCCCCATGCTTGCAGATACGCGCTGTCCGCTTCGCTTGACACAATGATCGCGCTCACAAGCCTGGACAGCCGGCGCGCCATATCGCAATGCGTTTCGTTGACGCCCCCAACTACCGTGTAGACGATCGGCCGCCTGAGAAAGCGCAGGACTGCGAAAGG
Organism: uncultured Anaerolineae bacterium; assembly: GCA_937927775.1. Taxonomy (GTDB): domain Bacteria; phylum Chloroflexota; class Anaerolineae; order J036; family Brachytrichaceae; genus Roseilinea. The sequence continues at coordinate 27,939 of CALBEF010000019.1, forward strand.
AAAGGGATCAGGGTTGAAGACATGATGCAGATCGATTGATCTTTCAGCGCGCCACAGCGCAGGCAGCGCAGTCAACCCCCACAGCAGGCGCGGAATGCGTGTGCCGGGTCTGCGGGTGGGGTAGAGATGAAATCGCTCGCCCGGCGCGACCTGTTGCAACAAGCGCACATCCTGCGCCACAGCCTCGCAATCGGCCATCGGCGACACGGGAATCGTGAGATGGTACAGGGCGCGCATCAGGTGATCTGGCCTCGCGTCACGCGCGCATTTTGACCACCGAACCGGGCGCGCCATCCATCCAGGCATCCCAGCCCGATAGCGCGCGCGTGGATTAGCTGACGCTGCGCGAGCGCCAGGCCGGCGGTGTACAGGGCATACATCGTCCATAGCGTGAACAGGAGCAGCCGCCGGCGTGGGTAAAACTTGCGAATATACAGAAAGCGATTGCGTATGACATAATAAACATGGAGCTGCCGACGGATGATTGCCGAGCGATCAACCGCATGGCGGACGACAGCCGATCCGCTGACTGCGCTCAGCCAGCCGTTCTGCCTGGCTGTGGCGCACAAGTCGGCCACCTCGCCGCCGAAAAAGTAATCTTCGTCCAGCAGGCCGACCGCGCGCAGCACGTCAGCGCGGATCAGGACGCAGGTGCCGGGCACGTAATCTACGACGCGCAGCTCGCCGGGTTGAAGCGGTTCAAGGCTATGTGATGCCATGTGCCGCGCGATGTCTTTGCCGCCGGCAGACAAGATGCGATGCGGATCGGCGGCATCGACCAGCAGCGGCCCCACAATGCCGATCTCTGCGCGCTCAGACAAGACACGCTGAAGCTGGGCGATGGCCTCTGCGCCGGCCTGTGCGTCGTTGTTGAGCAATAGCACAGCGTCACAGCCAGCATCCAGCGCCTGTTGCAGAGCGAGATTGTTGCCGCCGGCAAAACCGCGATTGACCGGGCTATAGATCACCTGCGCGCCTTCGAGCGCCTCGGCCAGCAGTTGCGCATCCTCCGCGCGCGATCCATTGTCCACCACCCAGATGCGTTTATCCATCGGCCAGGTCTGGGCAGCGCGCGCGCAGGCAAGGGTGTCCACTGCCTGATTCCAGTTCAGGATAACAATGTCCAGCGTCATGTCGAAGGCGCGCCGGCTGCGCAGCGATAGTAGCTCGACCCACGATCACAACGGCGCGGGTTGGCCGGCAACTCGTTCATCGTCTGCTCGATGACCCGCCAGCCGGCCTCCGTGAGCCAGCGCCCCAGCGCGGCGTGAGTGAAACGGCTGCCGTGCTTCCAACCCGGCGCCGGCGTCACGAAGTAATCTGGATCGTCCGACTCCAGCGTGACCACGCTTTGCACGATTAAATAGCCGCCGGCCAGCCGGCGCAGCGCGCGCAAAAACGCAGCCGGCTGCGACAGGTGATACAACCCGCCCGTGCACAGGATCAGATCGTAAGCCGGCGCTGTCTGAATAAACGTCCACACATCGGCCACCTCGAAGCGCAGACCGGGCAAATTGAGCAAGCGCGCCGCCGTCTGCGCGCGCGCAATCTCCTGAGCGTCCAGATCGACGCCGGTGATGCGCGCGCCGGGGCAGAAGGTTGCCAGCAGGCAGGCGTAGTAGCCATCGGCGCAGAACAGGTCGAGGCAGGCCGGCGCGTCGTTGTTCAGCTCGCTCAGACAGCGCCGCAGGTAGTCTTCGATAACGCCTTCTTTGGCGCGCTGGTTGGCTGCGTGGGCCGGCGGCCTCGGCTTGAGGAACTGGCGCAGCGAGAAGCGGTCGCCTTTCTCAACGTAGCGCCGGTCGAAGCGCCGGCGGAGTGGGTTGAGCAGCGCGGCCAACTGATCCATGCGGCGCGGCGGAAAGTGCGTTTGCAGGCCCAGCCGCGAGAAGTCGTGATACCATGGCCGCAGGGCGCGCACTTCGGAGTGGAGCGATGCCATCACGGCGAGATTTTAACATCCGCGCAACAACCGGTCATGCCTCAGGTGGATCTTGTCATCGTCAACTGGAACGGCCTGCGTCATTTGTCCGCCTGCTTTGAGGCGTTGCGCGCTCAGACCTCAACCGACTTCCAAGTCTGGCTGGTGGACAACGGCTCGACCGATGGCTCGGTGGCATGGATTCGATCACACCATCCGCAGGTGAACGTGATCGTGAATGACACCAACCGAGGCTTTGCAGCCGCTAACAATCAAGCCATTCGCGCCGGCCAGGCCCCCTACATCGCTACGCTGAACAACGACACCATTCCTGATGCGCGCTGGCTGGCCGAGCTGGCCCGCGCGCTGGACGAAGACCCGCGTTGCGGCATGGCAGCTTCGCTGATGCTGTTTGCCGACCGGCCCCACATCATCAACTCCGCCGGCATCGCGGTCGATCGCCTGGGCATTGCCTGGGATCGGCTGGGCGGGCAGCCGGTTGCGGAAAGCGAGACAGCGATCACGCCGGTGTTTGGGCCGTGCGCCGGCGCCGCGCTCTATCGCCGCGCCATGCTGGACGAGATCGGCCTGTTCGACGAGGACTTCTTCGCCTACCTGGAGGATGTCGATCTGGCCTGGCGGGCGCAATGGGCCGGCTGGGAGGCCGTGTATGTCCCGAACGCGCGGGTGTTGCACTGTCACTCAGCCACAGCCGGCGAGGGGTCGCCCTTCAAGCGGCGCTTGCTGGGGCGCAACAAGGTCTGGCTGATCCTCAAAAACTACCCGTTGCCCTATTTGTGGATGTACTGGCCGTTGATGTGGGCTTACGATGCTGCTGCAGTCGGGCGCGCGCTCATCATGCGCAGCGCAGCGGGTGTCGTGTCCGGGCGCCGGGAGGGTTGGCTTGGCGCAGCGCGCGCCTGGCGTAAGCGTCGCTCGCTACTCCGGCGCAGATCTGCGCGCCAGATGCTGGCGCTGCTTGCGCCGGCGCAGTCGCCATCGGCTGTGCTGGCGCGTTATCGGCATTTGCGCCGGCCTGCCTGACAGAGCGCGCAGTCATGATCGACTCATTTGAACTGTCGGGCGGATGCGCGCCGTAAGACGGGCCTCATTGTTGAATCAGCGGCAGATAGGCGAAGCGCGGGCCGCTGGCCGGTGCGCCGAGCGTGACCTCGTCAACGACAATGCTTAAACCCGGCGGGTCGGCGTCGCTCGTCTCGATCACAATCGCCACCGGCAGTCCGCCGGCAGCGCGCAGGTCCAGCATCACGTGTCGCCAATCTTCCAGCGGCGGCTCGCTATCTTGCGCCAACGCGGTATGCCGCAAGTCCAGCAGGCTCCGAGAATATCGCGGCAGCGCGCTATTGAGCGGCAGCAGCGAGCCATCCACCTGGATGCGCACCGAAGCGACATCGCCGGGGCTGTTGCCTGACACGCGCGCGAGCAGCGACAACACGCCCTGAGGCGGAATCACCACGCGCTGGCTGATGACGCCTGTGCCGGCAATCTGCGCGCCGCCCAGACCACTATGCGCAGTCTGCGTGTAGCCGGCTGCGCCGAAGAACGACCAGCTCCCCATCGTCTCAAAGTGGCTGTTGGCCACGGCGTTATTTTGCGGCGGCAGGACGATCAGTGGGCGGGCGGTGTTCGGCGAGCGGTTATGCAGCGCGGGTAAAGCCCCGAAGTCGGGGTGCGACACGCTCACCGAGTAGGCGCCGCCGGCGCCGAAGTAAGCAAAGGCGCGCCCCTGTGCGTCGCTGGGCAACTCGGCGCAGGCTTGCGCAGAGGTCACTTGCGCGCCATAGACCGGCTGACCCAGGTTATTGACGACGACGCTGCTGATGGGATGGGCGCTGATGAGCAGCGTGGACTGGGTGAGACTCCAGCCGGCCTGAATGTTGCCGGCTGCATCGCGCGCCCGCGCGCGGAATTCGTAGGTCTGGCCGCACTGCGGCGCAGCCGGCGCGTAAGCCCCGCTCAAGGTCGTTGAGGGCGCGTTGCTCAACCAGGTCGTCCATGCGCCGGAGGGCAACAGCCGGGCCTGAATGTCGTAGCCGGCCACGCCCGATCCCGCATCACTGCCGCCCCACGTCAGCGGAATCGCTGCGCTGCTCAGCACAGTCGGCGGGCCGGCGAGTTGCGACGTTGGCGCAACGCGATCAATGTAGAACGGGCCGTAATGCAATATATCGCCGGCGACGTTGCCCACGCGGTCTATCGCGCGCAGATGGGCATACCAGGTCATGACGGCATTGGCAGTAGTGTTCAGGCTGACGCCGGTCACGTCGCCGATCTCTTTCGTCGCGTCTGGCTGCGTGTGCGGCGCAGCGTCCCACACCAGCGAATAGCCCTCCAGACCGCTGCCCGGGTCAATTGCGGGCGACAAATTCAGCACAATTGCGCCGGCGTTGCTCCAGGTGAGGCTGGGCGGGGATGCGCCGGTGACCGAAGGCGCGCCCGGCGGCACGCGGTCGACTTTGAACGGGCCATAGTGCAGCGCGCCGGCGGAGACGTTGCCGACATTATCCACGCTGCGCACGTGCAAATACCAATCGGCCACCGTTGCTGTGGTGTTGGTGAACAGCGCGCTCACCACGCCACTATCTGGAATGGCATCGGGGATTGTCCCCGGCGCGGTGTCCCACACAAATGAGTAACCGTTCAGGCCGCTGCCCACGTCGCCGCCGGCTGTAAGTTGCACCTGCAAACTGGTCGCAGCCGTCCACACGTTGGGGGCAGGCGACGCCCCGCTCACGCCGGGCAGCGCAGGCGGCACGCGGTCAATGCGGAATGGGCCGAAGTGCGCCGCCTCCGGCGACCAGTTGCCCACCTGATCCACACTGCGCGCGTGCAAATACCACGCGCCGGCGCCGGAGATCGGCCCGTAGCTCAAGCTGCCGAGCGGGCCGATGTTTTGGGTTGCGTTCGGCAGCGTGGATGGCGACTGATCCCAAACGATGCTGTAGCCGCTCAGCCCGCTGCCGGCATCCAGCGCGGCGCCCAGCGCAACCGTGATGTGACTGCTGGCGCTCCAGGTATTGACCGGCGGCAGTGTGCTGGTCGCAAACGGCAGCGTCGGCGGCGTTCGGTCGATCAGGAAAGGCCCGATATGAATCACCCCGGAAGCCCAGTTGCTCCAGCTATCGCGCGTGCGCAGGTGAAACCACCATACGCCGTCGCTCAGGTTCGAGGCGGTGTGGCTGGTTGAGGCGGTGTCCACAACCGTGTCGGGCACGGTGGTCGGCGAGTTGCTCCACACCACCGAGTAGCTGGGCACGCCGGGGCAAGGCCCGCCGACGGCGGCGCCGGCCCACCACACGGTGATATTCGGCTGGGCGGTCCAGGTGTTGGTGGGCACACTGGTGGCGAAAGCGGTCGGGTTGCTCGGTGTCGCTTCGGTAAAGCAGTAGTTGCCGGTGCGCCGATTGTCGTGCCGATGCATCGGCCAGGGCATCGCTGACGCAGTAGCCGGCCCGGTCTCATGCCAGATGTACAGCGCGGCGCCGCCGGCGGCTTCGCCGACCGCGATGGTCTCCAACAGACCGTCGTTGTCCACATCGGCGGCCATCGGCGGCGCGTAGAGGCCATCTAAGGGCGCGTGCTGGTTGCGCGAGATGTCCGGGTCCAGTTGGCCGTTCGCGCGGATCACGGTGATGCCGGGTGAGTTGTGGCCGGCCATCAGAATATCCAGTTGCCCATCGCCGTCCAAATCGGCCACCACCGGCGACAGCATGGTCGAGAGCGTCACCGGCAGCGCATGAGTTGTGGATGGCTGGGTCGGGAATCCGCTCAGCGCAACGCCGTTGCCCTGCCAGGCGTATAGATCGTAACAACTGGCATCGTCCATGTTGCCGCAACCGATCACGACATCCAGCCCGCCGCTGGCATCCAGATTGGCGATCGCCGGCGAGCCTTGCGCCCACTTGCTGACCGGCTGCGGCCAGCCGGTCAGCGGTGTGCCGTCCCCACGCCAGGCGTAGACAGACCTGCCATCTTCATTCGGAATTTGCTTGCGCCCGGTGCCCACCACAATGTCGAGTTGCGCGTCCCCGTCCAGGTCGGCCAGCGCCGGCGAGGAATCCACCAGTTGCGGCAGGTATTTCGGCCAGCCGGTCACGAGCGTGCTATCGCCGTTGATCGCCCACACCGGCGCGACGCTGTAATCCACAATGCCGCAGGGATCGCCGTTGAGCGGGGTACAGCGCGGGCTGGTGCCGCCGACCACGATCTCCAGCAGGCCGTCGCCGTCGATATCGCCCAGCGCCGGCGACGAAATACCGCCCCGCACCAGCGGATCGCCCAGCGCACGGTGCAACGGCCAGCCGGCTGCCACGCTGCCATCGTGATGGTAGGCATGGATGCGCCGGTCTTCGCCCTCCCAGACAATTTCCAGGTCGCCGTCGCCGTCAATATCGCCTACTGCCGCGCCGGAGAAGATGCCGTCCCAGCAGCCGTCCGGGCTGCCCCAGGTCGGCCCGCCGCCGACTTGGTCCAAACGTGGCTGCGGCCAGTCCCCGAACAGAGCAAACTGCCACGGCCCCTGGTAGCGATACACCAGTGTGCCGCCGTTGATGCAGTGAGCCGGCAACCCGCCGGCGGTCACCACGATCTCCAGCGCGCCATCCTGATCCAGGTCGGCGATCACAATCGGCGACTCGATGCGCGACTGGCTTTGAGGAGTGGGCGGATTGGCCGCGTTGATGTCCAGGGCTATCTGGCGCTCCCATAGCTTTTGCCATTGCGCGCCGCTCCAGCCGACCACCACCAGCCGGCCATCATACGTGCCGACGACGATCTCTTTCATCCCGTCGCCGTTGAAGTCGGCGATGGCCGGCGAGGAGCGCATCACCCGCGCCCCGCCGATCCACACCGCCGTCACTGGAACATCAGGAGAGGCGCGTGTGGCAGGTGTGGCGCTTTGCGCCACGAGTAGCAAGCCAAACAGCGCGCAATGCGCTAAAACGCGACGCACGGCAAGTAGTATAAGCCGCCGGTTAACGTCGCACAACCGGCAAGTAGTTCGGGTAGCCGCCCGGCGCCGTCGGCCCCAGCGTCACCTCGTCCAGTAAGACCACCAGACCGGGGTTGTCGGCGTCTGTTGCTTCGATGGTGAGCGTGACGGACTGGCCGGCCAGCGCGCCAACATCGGCCCACACGTGCTGCCAGGCGGCGCCCAGGGTTGGCGTCAGGGCGATGGTCTGGATGTCGCTCGCCAGTTGAATCGAAACCAAGTCATTGGGTTCAGCGTTCTGCGCGCGCGCCATCAGTGAGAGCACGCCGCCGGCCGGCACGGTTGCGCTGACGATTTGCCGGATCGCGCCGGTGCCGGTGATGGCGGCGCCGCGCACGCCGCTGTGTGCTTGAGCGGTGTATCCTGCGCCGCCGCTAAACAACCATGCGCCGTTGACCTCGAAGTGCGAGCGGCTGATCACATTGGTCGCCGGCGGCAGCACGATGATGTCCTGGTTGCCGGTGCTGCGGTTATACAAAGTCGGCAGGGCGCCGAAGCCAGCGCGCGATACGCTGAGC
>CALBEF010000020.1 GCA_937927775.1 uncultured Anaerolineae bacterium
TTGTGGGTGCCGATTGCGCCCAGGCCGCCGAAGATGACGCCGGCGACGCCGATCACGATCAGCGCGCCCTTCAGCCATGCCACCTGCGGAACGAGCAGCGTGGTCAGGCGCAGGAAGCCATACACGCCGATCTTCACCACCACCGACGAGAGCATGGCCGAGACCGGCGTCGGCGACGCGGTGTGAAAGTCGGGCTGCCAGAAGTGGAACGGCACGGCGGCGCTTTTAATCATGAACGCGGCGGCCAGAAAGACGACGCCGGCCGGCAGCAACGGCTGGCCGGGGTCGGCGCTGATGCGCTGCGCCAGGTCGGCCATGTTCAGCGTGCCGTAGCTGACATACAGGCAGCCGATGCCAAACAGCAGACAAAAGGACGCGACTGTGCTGATCAGGAAGTACTTGAAGGCCGCCTCCGGGCCATAGCGGTCGTCGCTGATCGAGGTGAGCGCCACGCCGGAGATCACCATCAGCTCGACCATGACAAACAGGTTGAAGATGTCGCCGGTGAGCATGCCGCCGGTCAGCCCGGCGGCCAGCGTGAGAAAGAGCGGATAAAAGGTGTTGTGATGAACGGCCTTGTCTTTGGCGCCCAGCGCGTAGAGAAAGCCAAACACAAACACCAGTTGGGACATGAAAGCCATCGTCGCGGAGAGCGCATCGGCCACGAAGGTGATCCCAAAGGGCGCGGGCCATCCGCCCATCTGGAAGACGAGCGGCTCGCCCATGTCGCGCACACCCCACAGCAGCCAGGCGCTGACGCCGCACGCCGCCAGCATCGCGCCGAACGACCAGAACGCCTGGGCGCGCGGCAGCCGGCGCAGCAGCATGGCGACCGCAGCGGCGGTCAGTGGAATCAGCACGGGCAATATAACCAGGAGAGTGTTCATCGGGTTGCCTGAAAGAAGCGCGCCGCGCGCCCTAATGGCTCAAGCCGCGCACTTCGTCGCTGTCGCCGGTGCGATAGCGCGAGGCGATCACATACAACAACGCCAGCATCATCGAAAAGCCGCCCATGCTGATCACAATCGCCGTGAGGATGAGCGCCTGCGGCAGGGCGTCGCTGCGCTGCCCGACCGCTTTGGCATAGGCTTCGACAATGCCGTTGTACGCGCCGATGGAGAGCAGAAAAAGGTTGACGGCATTGCTGAGGATGATTAGCCCGATCGCCACGCGAATCACATTGCGGCGCAGCAGTTGATAGAGGCCGATGCCAAACAAGGCGCCGATGGCAATCGCTCGCAAAATGTCCATGTGTCTACTCCTTGTCTCCTTCGGGGCGTCCGAGCGTGTCGATGATGAACAGCGCGGCCCCAAACACAGCCAGGCAAATCGCCAGCTCGAACAGGAAGGATGTGTTCAGGTAAAAGCCGGCGGGCAGCGGCAGCCCGAGGGCAGCCCCAAAATCGAAAGGCGAAAAGAAGGTTCCGCCCAGGAACACCGGCGCAACCGAGCCGGCAATCACCGTCAGCAGGCCAAGCCCGATCAGCGGGCCAGGGCGCAGGGCGCTAAGGCGTTGTTTGGTGGCTTCGTAGCCGAAGACAATGTACCAGAAGCCGACCGCCAGGCTGAGCGTTACGCCGGCAGTGAAACCATCTCCCGGCTCGTCGTGGCCATGAATCATCTGCACCGACGCCAACACGAACGCCAGTGGCAACGCGGCATACGTCAGGGCGTGCGTGAACGGCGACGCGCGAAAAGCGTCGCCCCCCTGCAAAGCCGGGGCTGCGCCGGCCGGCTGCACGCGCTCGGACTCGCGGCGCGTCATGGCTTTGCGCAGCAGGGTGAACACGCCGACGCCGGCCATGCTGAACACGGTGATCTCGATCAGCGTGTCGAAGCCGCGAAAGTCCACCACAATCGCGCCCACGATGTCGGCTGCGCCGGTCAACGGCCTGGCGTTTTGCTCGTAATAGGGCGTCACGACCGATTCGCGCGGGCGGGATGCGAACGCATACAGGCACATCACCGTCACAATCGCGCCGCCGATGACGGCCAGCGCAGCGTTGCGAACCGCGCAGGCCGGGTCGTTGCGATTGAGCGATTCTGCACGCGCAAGCTGAAGCGCCGGCAGGTGCGACAGCGCCAGCACAAGAATCACGGTGGTCAATAAATCCACCACCACCTGCACCAGCGCCACGTCGGGCGACGGCTCCAGCGCGATCAACACCGCCACCGCAAGCCCCGAAGCGCTGAGGGCAATGATTGCCAGCAGATCGCGCCGCATGACCACCGACACAAAAGCCGCCGCTACCGCCAACAACAAACTGAAAGCCCGCAAGAGACCCGTCGGATCAAGCAGATCGTCAATAAAGCCCTCGCCCAGGCGAAGCAGGGGCGGGCTGGCAAACACCTGCGACAGGTTGCCAAACAGCGCCGCCATGCCGAACAAAGCGAGCAAAATCACTGTGAGATAGGTTCGGATGCGGCCGCTCTGCGTTCGCGTGGCCAGGGCGGCCAGCCGGTCGATGGCGCCCAGCGCGCGCTCGTAGACATGGCTCATGGACAGCGCCGGCATCCCGGCCACCGAACGAACCGGACTGCGCGCCCGGAACAACACGACGCCCAGCGCGATGGCAACCCCGCTCAGAATCAGCGGCAGGTTGACGCCGTGGAAGAGGTCGAGCGAGACTTTGACTTTTGCGCCATAGGAGGCCGAGGCGGCAAAGGCCAGCAGGTCGGTGAACACCTGCGGCTGAAAGACGGTGATGATGACCGACAGCCCGGCCAAAACCGCCGGCCCGATCAGCATGGCCGGCGGCGGATCGTGGGCCGGCAACACGGCTTCGATATGCGCGTGAGCCGGCCTGCTGCGATCGATGGTCTCCACATCCTCCGGGTCATCGCGCCCTTCACCGGTCAGGGGCAGATCGACCACGGTCTTGAAAAACCCGGCGCCGGCGGGAGTCACGAACGTGTCGAGCGCCAGCGTGCCGGCCTGAGCCAGCATGAACGCGCCGGTCAGCACGGTTGCCGCCGGCAGGATCACGCGCATGATGGCCGGCAGCACCTCTTCAATTTCAGCCGCCAGCAGCGCCTCCTTGGCCAGGAAGCCGAACAGCGGCGGCAAGCCGGCCATGGACAGAGCCGCCACAGTGCACACGGCAAAAGTCAGCGGCATGGCGCGCCAGATGCGCCCCAGCCGGCGCAGGTCGCGCGTGCCGGTCGCGTGATCCACCACACCGACCACCATGAACAGCGCGCCTTTATACAAAGCGTGCGCCAGAATGCCGATTGCCAGCGCCTTGAAGGCGGCGGGGTCTTCCTCGCCGATCAACATCACCAGCACGCCCAACTGGCTGATGGTGGAATAGGCCAGCACAGCTTTCAGGTCCACCTGGCGCAGACCGATGATCGCGCCCATCACCATCGTCGTAGCGCCGGTGATGGCCAGCAACCAGAACCACAGTTCGGTGTTGCCCAGCGCGGGATGCATACGGGCCAGAATGTACACGCCGGCCTTGACCATCGTAGCTGAGTGCAGATAGGCGGAGGCCGGCGTCGGCGCGCTCATGGCCGTCGGCAGCCAGAAGTGGAACGGCGCCTGGGCGCTCTTGGTGAACGCGCCAAAGGCAATCAGGCCCAGCATGACCGGATACCAGGCGCTGTCGCGCAGCGCAGCGCCGCTGCTGAAGATCGTCGCCCAGTCAGCGCCGCCGCTGATGGCCGACGCAAACAGCAGGCCGGCCAACAGCGCAATGCCGCCGCCGCCGGTGATGAACAACGCTTTGAAAGCGCCTCTGCGCGCCTCCTCGTCTTTGGTTTTGTAGGCAATCAACAGAAACGAGGTGACGCTGGTGCCCTCCCAGAACACGAACAGGGTGATCACGTCGCCGGCCAGCACCAGCCCCAGCATCGCGGTCATGAACAGCAGGGTGTAGAGGAAGAAGCGGGCGTCATGGGAATTGACGATTGAGTGATTGACGATTGACGATTGGGGATCGGGGATTGACGATTGAGGACTGGGGATTGACGATTGGGGAGCGGGATGATGCGCCGGCGCAAAGTAATAGCCGGCGTAGATGAGCACCAGCGCGCCGATGCCGGTCACGATCAGCCCAAACAGCGCGCTCAGGCCGTCGAGATACAGGCCGGCGTTCAACCCCAGCGCCGGCAGCCATTCAAACTGCCAGGTCAGCACTTCGCCCTGGAAAAGGCGCGGCAGGTGGGATGCCAGCGCGACAAAAGCCGCCGCCGGCGCAATCGCCAGCCCCCAGCCCAGAATCGGCGCGGACAGGCGTCTCGCAGCCGGCAGGGTCGCCAGAGCAAGCGCCACAATCGAGCCGGCCGCGCACGCGAGCAATGGAAGCGTCAGCGTCAACATGGGCCGAACTATACAGGCAGGTCAGAGGATGGATCGGCGCTGCGCGGGCCGGACGACAACGGACGCCCGCGTTGTTCAGCCAGGTCATCGCGCGCAGCGCGCTGCATCGGCACGCCCGTGCGATACGCCGCCGAGGCGAGCGCGTGCGACACGGCCGGGCCGGCGATGATGAGCAACACAATCAACACCAGCGCCTTGCCCAGGCCCAGCGATTCCAGCGCGACCGCTGCGACGACCAGCAGCGCCGCGCCAAAAACGCTGACTTTGCCGGCGGCGTGCAACCGTGTGTACACGTCGGGAAGTCGTATTAGGCCCAGCACACCGATCAGCGAGAACAGGCTGCCGGCCACGATCGCCAACAGAGCGATCACTTGCAGGACGAGTTTCAGAGTCGAGTCCATATCGCCATCCGGTTAGAACATGCGCTGATCGGCCAGATAGCGCGCCAGCGCCAGCGTGCCGATGAAACTCAGGGCCGCCACAATCAGCGCAACATCCATATACAGATCCTGGCCGGTGAAAAGTGCAATCAACACCAGCAGGCACAGAATCAGGACGCTCACCAGCTCGACGCCAAGCAGGCGATCAACGGCGCTTTCACCGCGCGCGACGCGCCACAGCGCGACGCCCAGCAACGCGGCGTGCCAAATCAGAGCAGCCACAATCACAATGTTCAAAATGTCATCCATTGCCCGACCGCCTTCAACCCCCCAGCACGGCGCGCACATATTGATCCGGCGCGCCCAGCCAGGCCACCGTCGCATAGGCCAGTTGCAACAACGGCTCAGCCCACAGGCCGAGCGCCAGGCTCAGCCCGATGAGAATCGTCGGCGCAACCAGGCGATCGCCGTAGGGCTTGGTCTTCGCGCCTTCGGGCATGGGCGCCCACCAGATGCGCTGAAAAGCGCGCGCCACATAGACCAGGGTAATGATGCCGGCCAGCCCGATCGCAGCCAGCGGCAGCCAGGCCTGCGCATCAACGCCGCGCTGAAACAACATCAGCTTGCCGATGAAGCCGTTGAGAGGCGGAATGCCGGCCAGCCCCATGCCGCCCAGCAGAAACAGCGCGCCGGCCAGCGGCATCTTCTTCCCCACGCCGGTGATGAGATCGAAGGCGGCAGTCTTCACCGGCGCGCGGCTGGCAACGCTGCCGGCCAGCATCAGCATGGCCGCCTTCAGCAGGCTGTGGTTGAAGGCATACACAATCGCTGCAGCCAGCGCCAGCGGCGTACCCCACCCAATGCCCACCAGGATGAATCCCAACTGGCCCAGCGTCGAGTAAGCCAGCATCCGTTTGGCGTCGTAGGTGCCCACTGCGCCCAGGCCGCCAAACCATACGCCGACCGCGCCGGCGATCACCAGCACCGTGCGGATCACATCGGCCTGCGCGGGAAACAACAGGGTCGTCATGCGCAGGAAGCCGTAGATGCCAAGCTTGACAACCACCGAGGACAACACGGCGTGAACCGGCGTCGGGGCGGCGGTGTGGAAGTCGGGCTGCCAGAAATGAAACGGCATGACCGCGCCCTTGACCATGAAGAACGCCATCAGGAACGCCATGGCCGGCAACACCAGCGGCGGCGACGGGTCAGCGGCGATGCGCCGGGCAAGGTCAGCGATGTTCAACGTGCCATACGAGACATACAGACTGCCGCACGCCAACAACAGCGCAACCGACGCCACCAGACTGATGTAGAAATACTTGTAGGCCGCCTCTGCGCCAAAGCGGTCATCGGACATGGCGGTGAGGGCCGCGCCGGAGAAGACGAGCAGCTCGGCGAACACGAACAGGTTGAACAGGTCGCCGGTCAGCATCGCGCCGGTCAGCCCTGTCGCCAGCAACAGAAAGAGGGGGTAGAACATGGGATACTGCGCGCACTGGTCGCGGCAGCCCAGCGCGTACAGAAAGCCGCCGGCCAACACAAGCTGACACATCACCACCATCAGCGCCGACAACAGATCGCCCACCAGCGAAATGCCGAAGGGCGCCGGCCATCCGCCGAGCTGAAACACCAGCGGCCGGCCTTCGCCCCACACATCGGCCAGCAACAGCGCGGCGAACACCAGCGAGGTGAGCATCGCGCCGAACGACCACGCCGACTGGACGCGATGCCGGCGGCGCAGCGCCACCGCCACAACAGCCGCCGTCAACGGCACCATCACCGGCAAAAGCGCAAGCACTTCATTCATGGACAACACCTCAATGCTTCAGCCCTTTCACGTCATCCGAGTCGCTGGTCTTGTAGCGCAGCGAGAGCACGTACACCATCGCCAGCACCACAGCAAACGCGCCCATGCCGATGACGATGGCCGTCAGGATCAACGCCTGGGGCAGCGCGTCGCTGCGCTGGCCGGCTGCGTTGACATAGGCCGGCGCTTCGCCGCGATACGCGCCGGCAGCCAGCAGAAACAAGTTCACAGCGTTCGTGATAATCGCCAGCCCCATCGCCGAGCGAATCAGGTTGCGGCGCAAGAGTTGAAAGACGCCTATGGCAAACAGCAGGCTGATGGTTAGCGCAATGAGAATCTCCATCATGATGTTTTGTTCTCCTCCGGCAGGGTGACGACCCCTTGTTCTCTGAGTGTGGCAATCTCGCCCAGTTGCTG